>BNXB01000132.1 GCA_025999255.1 Bacteroidia bacterium
GCCGACAATGAAAACAACAGGACGGAAGCCATTAAATGGATCGATCCCATTCGGGAACGCGCCGGGTTGAAAGGGGTGGCCGAATCATGGACAAATTATTCTACACAGCCCGAAAAATTTCATACCCAAAGAGGCTTAAGGGAGATTATACAACAGGAAACTTTGATTGAATTTGTTTTCGAAGGCCATCGTTTCTGGGATTTACGCCGCTGGAAAACGGCAATGACCGACAGCCGCGATGTTCATTTTTCCTTTAACTCCCTTTAACTCCCTATATTTTCACTACTTTTGCAGTTGTAAAAAACGATGAATAAAATCATTGAAGATAAGGATCTTGGTACGATAATCTTCCGAAAAAGGTTGAAATCGCGTAATTATACCATTCGGGTAAGCCGGGGGAAGGTTTCTGTTTCCCTGCCTTTTTACGGTACTTATAAACGTGCGTTGGAATTTGTTGATATGTACCGGGATCATTTGATAAAGAAAATAGAAGATTCCTGTTCCAGAGTTATTCCTGCCACCGAAGAAAACGAATTAAGAAAAAAGGCGAAAAAATATCTTCCCGAACGATTGGATTTTTTGGCCGGAAAATACCACTTCAATTATTTATCCGTTAAAATAAGAAAAAGCAGAACCCGCTGGGGATCCTGCTCTTCCAAAAAAACAATCAATTTATCTTTTTACCTAATGCTTCTGCCCGAACACCTGGCAGATTATGTCTTATTACATGAATTATGCCATACAAGATACATGAATCATGGTCCTGAATTCTGGCAACTATTGGACAATGTTACAGATGGCCACGCAAAACAGTTGAGAAAAGAACTCAGGTCTTATCGTGTGTAAATCACTTATTATCTTTTCCTTTCTTTGGTTGAGATTTACCCTTATCAAAAAATGTTCTGGCGAAGTGCATCTCTGCCCGCTGGTACTTATGAATCTGTTCAAAAGAAACTATCGTTTTGAATTTTTCAATGTATTCTTTATCCAATTCGGCTTCTTTTATTTTGGTATCAGCGCTTAAACTTACGATTTTTTCATAATCGTCATCTGTTGCTTTCGTTCCGGGTTTCCCTCTCTGATAGATTTTACGCAATTGTTCCCGTAGTTCCTTATTGAGCTGGAATTTTTTTTGTTGTAACTCATCACACAACGGCCAAAAAGTTCTGGATTGTTCCGGAGTAAGGTTCATTTCCTTCGAAATGTATTCCGTTCGTTGTGCCTTAAACTTTTCAAAATCTTCCCTTCTTTTATCTTCTTCCCGCTGAGCAGACAAAGTCAATGAAAATGAAAAAAGAAAAATAAGGATAATCAGTTTATTCTTCATAATATAATTGATAATTGACAATTCATGATTCATAATTATTACTCGGTTTCATGAGAAGGAACTTGATCCTCCCCGGCGATAGGGGTTCCGATATAAAGAGTTTCCCGGTAGGCATTGACGGCAGCCTGATCTTCGTAATAAGTGTAAAAATCCTCCAAATCAAGTTCCGCAATAATTTCAACTCTGTTTTTTTCTTTATTTTGAGCAGTATTTTCCTCTTCCGGAGAACCGCTAAATATTTTGAACATCAACATAATCCCCACAAACATAGCAGCCATATAAGTCCACGGTCTCATTCTCTCCCAAAGGCTGAGCATCTTAGGTTCTTCCACCGTACGTTCAGGCAATTGAGACATCAAGTTTTCAGAAAAACGTTCAAAGTAGCCTTCCGGAACTTTGAAAGGATTTGTTTTTCCTGCTTCATTCAGTTTGCTGTTTTTAGTATCCATACCGGTTTTCGATTTCTTTACTTTATTGACTAATTTTATTTATAAAAGTTTAATCATGAGATGTTAAAAATTCCTCAATTTTTTTAGCTGCATGATGATATGAGGCTTTTAATGCCCCGATCGAAGTACCCAAAATCTCCGACATTTCATCATAAGGCATTTCATCATAATATCTGAGATTGAAAACAATTCGTTGTTTTTCGGGTAAAGTTAGAATTGCTTGTTGCAATTTTAATTGTGCTTCATCCCCGTCAAAGTACTCGTCACTTTCGAGCTTATTGATTAATAAGGCATCCGTATCGTCGATAGATACCTGTACATTCATTTTTTGCCGGTTCAGGAACGTAATACATTCATTGATTGCTATTTTATATAACCAGGTTGACAGACGGGCTTCTCCTCTGAACAATTCAATATTCATCCAGGCTTTGATGAATGTATTCTGTAAAATATCATTGGCATCGTCATGGGTTAAAACCATCTTACGAATCTGCCAATATAGTTTTTCCGAATAATATGAAACGACTTTTCCAAATGCTTTTTTTTGAAGTAATTCATCACTACTCCTTAGCATTTTCAATATATCATCTTCATTATAAAGCTCCATACGAGTTTAAGTTATAAATTATAAGTTATAAGTTATAAGTTGGCTTACGCACGACAAAACTTAAAATTTATAACTCAAGACATTATTTTTCGACTGTAAAAGTAACAAAAAAAGGTTACTTTTTACAGCAACCTTTTTTTTTATATAATTTTAAGAAGTGGTAATTGAATTAAATTACATCATACCACCCATTCCGCCACCGCCCATTGGAGGCATTGGAGCCGGGTTTTCTTCTTTTTTCTCGGTGACAACACATTCGGTAGTCAGGAACATACCGGCTATGGAAGCTGCATTTTCCAATGCGACGCGAGTTACCTTAGTAGGGTCGATTACACCTGCGGCAAACATGTTTTCATACACATCGGT
>BNXB01000133.1 GCA_025999255.1 Bacteroidia bacterium
TCCAGGAAACAACAAAAGTACTGAATGAAGCGGCTATCAATGGTAAGGTCGATAAACTTGAAGGTATGAAGGAAAACGTGATTTGCGGTCATTTGATTCCTGCCGGAACCGGTTTGCGGGATTATGAAAAATTAGTGGTTGGAAGTAAGGATGATTTTGATAAAGCTCATGCTGTATCCGGACGCTCCAGAGCATTTGCCACTATGAGAGAAGAGGAATAAGTTCTAATTATAAATGAAAAAAGGTTGTATTCGAAGGAGAATACGGCCTTTTTTTATGTCCCTATACCTCCTTATTCCTCCCTTCAACTAAATCTGAAAATATAACTATACCTCAACCGTGTCTCCCACAATTCTTCGGTTTTGAAATCGAATTCGCGCATCATATACCATTCCGATTGCTTGACCCAGGAACGGAAATCCGGATTTGGTTTGTAATGTGGAATAAGATTGAGCAACGATTCGAGGTCGAAGTGTTGGGATACGATTCCGGCGCCATGGAGAGAAGCGTCATGAGCGTTACATTCCTGTTCGATATGGGTAGGCACCATCATGATCGGTTTATCTAAAAGCATTGCTTCACAAACCGATTCGAAGCCTGCAGTTGTTGCATAGGCTTTACATCCGGCCATGTATTGCAGGAATAATTTATCGTTGAGTTTGTGGAAAGACAAAAATTCATTGATGGAAGTAATTTCTTCCGTATCTTTTTTATCCCAGAAAAAATGTAGCGGTACATCCGGATATGCTTCCTGAAACTGGATGATTTGTTCGGCATAAGTTTCGTTCAGCATATACCCGTGAATGTAGTTGCCTGTTTCAGGATGAATATCCAGCACTTCTTTACGTAGTAAAGGCGGAACAACCGAAATATTTAATTCGGAATAATGCGACATTTTATGCATCGATAAAGCCAGCAACTTGGAGGCATTGATACAGGTTATTTTAGTGAAAAATTTCAAGCCTTCTATTTCTGCTTTTCTACCGTGTGGAAATTTGAAATCCGGGTGAAGGAAAATATATTGATGGGCAACACAAATGTACGGAACTTTGGGAGGAAGAAGTGCATAAGTCAACCCCAGCAACAGTTCGTAAAAATTAATCACGACATCGGCTTCCTTCTCTTTGATCTGTTTTCGGATAAAAAGGATACTCCGGATATATACTGCTATTTTAGATAAATTGTAGAGGACACTTTTCCAGATATTGATTCTTTTGTTTTTAGCGGCAGGCAGGAAATTAGGGCTGTAGAAACGTTCAATAGGAGCATGAATATTTTTAGAAAAAAAGCCGGGAAGTTCACGGTAATTACTTTTTCCCACCAAAACTCCTACCACCTCATGACCGTTCTTGATTAACATGTCCTGCATAGCAATGGCTTGAGTAAGATGCCCACGTCCTTCTCCTTGAACCACAAAAAGAAATTTCATTTTGCTGCTTTTTGTCGTTTGTCGTTTCAAAGTTACGTCTTTTTATCGAAACGGCAAAAAGTTATACGTTTTTTCGGTAAGCTGAACGTAAAACATAAAACTTATAACGCATAATTTATAACTTTCTTCACGAATTGTTCGATATCCTCATCAGTCGTATCCCAGGAGCAGACCAGCCTGATTTCATTCCGGGCTTCATTCCAGAAATAGAAAAAATAAGATTTCAGTAATTCTTGTATTGTATGTAGAGGCATGGTCAGAAAAAGAGCGTTAGACTCGACTTTTTGAGTCATTTGAATGTCGGGTAGTATTTCGAGTTGAGATTTGAGTTTACTGGCCATATTATTGGCTTGTAGAGCATTTTTTAACCAAAGATCGTTCTCGAAATAGGCAAGATATTGGGCAGATAGAAATCTCATTTTGGAATATAATTGAGCCGATTGTTTCCTGAAATATTTCAGGCTTTCGGATAATTCGGGACGGAAGGAGATGACGGTTTCTCCCATCATCATACCGTTTTTAGTTCCTCCGAAGCTTAAAATATCAATTCCGCAATCGCGGGTCAATTCGCGCAGTCCGGTATTCAGGTAAGCTGCTGCATTAGCCAAACGGGAACCATCCATATGTACATATAAATTGTTTTTATGTGCAAAATCACAAATGGCCATGATTTCCTCTGCGGTGTATGTCGTACCTAATTCTGTTACCTGTGATATATATATCACTTTGGGTTGGGAGTGATGTTGATCGCCTATTCCATGTAACCGTCCGGAAATCAGTTCGGGTGTCAATTTACCGTCCGGAGTTGCAATCTCTTTTACCATACAGGAAGTGAATTTTGAAGGTGCACCACATTCATCGACATTGATATGTCCGGTTTCGGCTGTGATGATGCTGTGAAATGGACTGGTACAGGCCTGTAATGCCACCATATTGGCTCCTGTGCCGTTGAAAACGTAGTAGGGAACAATATCTTTTCCGAATATTCCGGCAAAGCAGGCATCAGCCTTACGGGTCCAATCGTCTGCTCCATAGCCTATTGCATGGCCTTCGTTCGCTCTCCGGATGGCATCCAATATTTGAGGATGGATACCGGAATTATTATCACTGGCAAAACTTCTCATTGATTTTTAACTGATTCGTGAAGTTTGCAAAGGTACATGAATATTTTTAAGAAAATATCTTCAATTCATTTTTTTATAAATGTTTCGCACGAAACAATTATTTTTTCATTCCTTTCTTTT
>BNXB01000134.1 GCA_025999255.1 Bacteroidia bacterium
AGTTGTCCGGATATTATAGTTGTTAACGGCTTTCATAATGACAAGAGAACCTTATCTTCATGCAAAACTCACGGTCATGGGAAAGGTGTGGTCGGACTTACCGACTATCCCTGCTTACCAACCCTGCATCTGACAAATTATATGGGAAATTACGGCGGTTCCGGATCTTATGTCGATATTACAATCAAACCGATACCCATTGATCCTATGAATGTCAAATGTACTTTAAATGGGACTACTACAATGGATATTCCTGAAAATACAAAAATACAGATTGAGGCTCCTGCCGGATATCACCCGTCAAATTATCATTGGCAATACAAAATCGGGGAATCAGGACAAATATCGGATTTACCTAATGACTTTCAGGGAAAAAGTTCAATTGAAATTTGTGCACGCGATTTTATCTCCGATATCAGTAGTGTAGCCGGAAATACAATATATATCCTGCTTAATCAGGGGTGTCCGGAACTTCCGTTGGTACAGAAACCGCTTACTTTGAAACTGGACGCCCCGAGAATCGCCGGAGTAAACACAATCGATCCGACCTGTAATACCGAATCTGATGGAGAAATTATTATAGAATTAGACAGGACTTTGTATGGAGGAGAGGCCATGAATATTGCATTATATACCCCCAATCTGGAAACCAATCCTGCAGCTATAACAATCGGTTGGGGTTCAATAGACCATCTGGAGGGCGCGAAGTACAGAATCCGGGATATTTCCCCGGGAGAATACTCTGTGAAAATTTTATCCTACTTTGGAGTAGATCTGGATAATCCCAATTATTCGGATTTCACGGACAAATATTATCGTAGCGGCCTTAAAATCAACGAAGCTCCACCTTTCAAAATCACCAATGTAAAAAAGTCCGATCCGATCTGTTTCAATGCAAATGACGGAACTATTGAAGTTTCGGCCGAAGGAGGAACCGGCATGTATTGGATTAAATGTAAATACAACGACGGATTCGAATATCAATCCGGACAAAGTGCAGGAATTGTTACCCTTGCCGGGTTGCCTCCCGGAGAATTCGATTTGGTTTTATATGATTCGAACAATTGTATTTTCGATGATGTACTCGTTATAGATGAATTGGCAGAACCGGATAACAGAATGTATCTGTTTGAAGAACTCGTAAAAGAAGCTTCTCTCGACGAAAATAACCTGGAAGAATCGAACGGAGTTCTCAGTATTTCCATCGACGGAGGCGTGGCGCCATATCAGGTAACCTGGAAAACGACGGACGTCAACGGAACGGAAATTTTCTCCGAACAAACAAACGGGAATACCTCGTCGCTCAGGAATATCAATGCGGGAAGCTATTTTGTTGAAGTTACGGACAATAAAGGATGTAAGATTTCCAAAATTATGGAACTCCCAAAAGCTCCCGAAATACGTCTCTCTTTTACACAGACCGGTATTATACAATGCCAGGAGGATATGACCGGAGAATTGTCCGTGCAGATTACCGGAGGAAGCGCTCCCTTTAAATTTACCTGGCACAGAAATGACGCTAAATGGAAAGAAGAACCGGGAAAAACGGCAACGGAAGTATTATCGGGATTAGGTGTCGGAAAGTATCAGTTGATGATAACGGATAATATAGGTTCAAAAGCCTGGTCGCAGGAAATAACACTGAAAGAGCTCACAATAATCAGCTTATCGTTTGAAACGAAAATGTTAAAATGCCTTACCGATTACGACGGATATTTAAAACTTTCCATATCGGGAGGAAATGCCCCGTATTCTTATCAATGGTCGACGGGTGATACCGGAGACGAGATAACAAATTTACCTGCAGGAGATTATTCCGTCAGGGTAGTCGATGCCGACGGTTGCCCGTCGTCCGGAACAGGTACGGTTCAAGCCCCGGAACCGTTAACCATAACACCCTATATCTCAAATCCATCCTGCACCGGCATGTCGAATGGAGATATCACTTTACAAATATCAGGAGGAACAGCTCCTTATAAGCTCTGGTGGAATGGTGAGAGTGAAGAAATGAATCAGGAATCTCTTCAATATCTGAACGCCGGAAATTACACGGTAATAGTAACCGATCTGCACAATTGCGAAACAGTTGGAGAAGCATTCCTGTTAGAAGATCCGATTCCTGTATCAATTACAATAGAGGATGTAAAATATGTAACTTCCTTTGACGGTTCGGATGGAAAGTTATCGGTATTAGTACGAGGAGGAACTAAATCTTATGCGATAACAGCTAAATCCGGCACAAAAACTTACAATTCCCAAAAAAATGTCGTTCAGCCCGACCAATCGGTATTATATGAATTTCAGGGATTAAAAGCCGGCGATTATGTTGTTGAAGTAAAAGATGCACATTATCAGAATAATGCCGCTTACAGTTCCTGTAAAGGAGAATTGACCGCGACCATTATTCAGCCCCCTAAATTGATTGTCCGGACGGAAATTACAAAGGAAATTACCTGTTACGGAGGAAACGATGGCCAATTTATCGCTCATGCTGAAGGTGGTGTACCGTTGACAGGCCAAATGCCTTATTCCTATCAATGGTACAAAATAGTAAATGGCGCTAAACAAGCCGTAAATTGTACGGATAGTATTTTTTCAGAAGCTTCCCATGGAAAATATCAGATTTCCATCAAAGATAGTTACAATGTAGAAG
>BNXB01000135.1 GCA_025999255.1 Bacteroidia bacterium
AGTACGGAGCGAGTATATACCTGTTCTGATCCCGGCGTAAATGCTCAATTTATTTGTACCGATGCTCAAATATTGAGATACGAGGATTTCTTAGGTGACTATGTACTGTATTATGCTAAAACAAATACTGCAACTTCTTCCGCTTATAAATTGGATGTCTCTTTAGTGGTCGAAAAAGAAGATATCAGTTATCGCTTGGAAGGCCTGTTAGCAGATGGTTCTCCGGGAAAAATTCTTCTTCAATATTCCGGAGGGAACGTTCAACTATTAGGTCAGATCATGTACAACTATCCGCAAACGGGATATGATTTCTGGTTCTTGCCGTATTCATTGCCAGCAGGTGGCAGCAATTATGTTAATAGGAGTACATCAATTGGCATGATTAGCTCAAATCTTGAATTTTCAAACGGAAAAGTTAAATTTAAGATGGTTGATAATGGTGTATGGGCTAGTTATACTACTGCTGGATTTTTACTCAGAAACTACAATGGTAGTACGAGCGCCGGTAATATCAATGGAAAAGATGGTCAACCCTTCTATTTTTTCCCTATATTTGAAATGAAATAATAGAAGAATAGTATTAAAACAAAAAAAGGTTGCCTGAAAAATCGGGTAACCTTTTTTTTAATTCTCCTTTTTTCAGCCAATTGTTACAAAAAAAAATTAAGCAGGTGGCTTTCATAACAGGTGGTATCACTCATCAAAACCTGTGTGTCCTTCAGGTCAGGTTTCCAATAAGAAGCAAGTACTTGTTGAA
Organism: Bacteroidia bacterium; assembly: GCA_025999255.1. Taxonomy (GTDB): domain Bacteria; phylum Bacteroidota; class Bacteroidia; order Bacteroidales; family Azobacteroidaceae; genus BNXB01. The sequence goes on from BNXB01000135.1 coordinate 758, forward strand.
CATCGTCAATATTGAGCAAACGACCAATCTCGTAGCGGATCTCTGATACGATCTTAAAGTTGGTCAGGGGAGACAGAGGACTGATACGTAGTCCACAAAAGAATTGATAGTGGATGTTGGCATTGAGCTGGTTAATCAAATCCTCGTCAGATAATCCGCTGTAGGACTTCAATACATCAGGGCTACTTTCCCCGATTTAGGCCGTCAAACCCTGTTTTCGGGGACAATTCAAAGATACAAAAAATCCCAACTAATTCAAAATGAATCGGTTGGGATTGTTTATTTATTTACTGAAACGCCCGAAGAGAATAAATGTTATAATTTGCGTAATCTGTGCAATTTGTGTGAAATGAAAAAAATTAATATGCACTGAAAAAATCGGGTTTGATACAGAATCCGACTCTCAGCATACAGGAATACCGGTTATAATCGAGTAATCCTTCGGCATAACCACTGAAAAGTTGAACATACAGATATTGGTTGTATTTCTGTGATAACCTGTATGAAAGACTGATATTTATGTTGGCATTGCCTATGCCTTTCCTGGGATTAAGTATAGCGGTAAACCACCATAAGCTGTTAGGACTTAAAGTGTTAAATGAAAAATCAAATAGTCCTCTGTAGTCAAGTAAATCCCGGTTCGCTCCTCCGTCCACGAAAGGTAACCAAAACTTAAATTGTACGGAAGACAATGGATTATAAAAGAATTTTCCTGTGCAACTCAGATAATTCCAACTTCTGGACAAGATAGAATCTCCCTGTCCGTTCGATTCGTGTTCGGCTTGTATAAATACAGTTCCGAGAAATTTATTATCCTTTACGATATGTTTTCCCAAACCTAAGCCGGGATTGTAATTTGTGTCCCGGAAAGGGCTCGATTCATCATAAATATTCCAGAAAGATTTTTGAGTATAAGTCAGGTAAAGAAATGAATTAAATGGAAGTACACTATTGGAGATCCGTTGCCGGATACTGAATTGAAATTTAGCATCGGCCGTTTTATTTGAAGTCTGTCTGTTAAGCGGAATCCCGGTAATGAGATAGTTGTCCCTGTAAACGGCAAAAGCCGGTTCTTTTTCCCTGGCCTTGACAATACTGTCTTCATTCGCTTTAATTTCCCGGTGTTTATATAAATTGACGGTTGCCGTCGCTTTTTCCTTTAATGTTTTACTATGTTCATAAATAATCATGATACTATCGTTCTCCTGAGAATGAATTACCAGGGGAAACAGGCAAAGCAGGAACGATAATAACAGAATTTTAACCATAGTGTATTATTTTCGCAAAAGTAAAAAAAAATCGTTATTCTAACACCCATTTCGCAAGTTTTTAGTTCACAATCGGTTAATGTCAATATAAATGAATTGAACCCCAAAAGTTTTATTTAACTTTTGGGGTTCAATTCATTTGTTAACAGCCTTCTCTTTTTTGATTACTGTGTAATTATTTTGCTGTTATTCTCCGGTATATACGAAGCTGTCGTCTTCATAGAAACCTGATTTGCGATATCCGACTATCGAACAGTAATAATCGGCGGGAGCGCCCGCATCGGCAATATCTTCAAACCAGATTTCAAATTCGATTTTATCGGCTTTTACTCCGGAAGGCAATTCAACTGCTTGTTCAGTGATCTTTCCGTTACGAATAGATACTTTTATCTCATAAGGTGTATAAACTCCATTCGTTTCCGTCCAGTATTCGTTTGTCACATTCGTGCACGAAAATGCTTTTGCAGACAAGTCACAATCTGCTTTAACCGTGAATCCCCAGAAACCGGTTCCCGTACCGGCAGCATTTCTATCCGTAACAATGATTTTGTTAGCATCGTTATTAGTCGTACTCGAAGTTTTCAGATCAAAATGCATGTCGAAATCGGGACTATATACAAC
>BNXB01000136.1 GCA_025999255.1 Bacteroidia bacterium
ACGGCAATATATCTGGAATTATTACCTCAATATACTTATATAAATATGAAAGAGACTGTTTACCCTTTGGATTTCCTGGGTTGGGATACTATTCCCGGAAATCAGGTAACCGATACGCTAACACAACAATTCAGCCTGAAATTTGTTACAGGCAATGAGTTGAAATTGTCGAATTATTCAAAAAAATATGATTTTCGGAGATTTTGAATTTGTTAAATAATAATTTATTTATCTTTGTCCCGAGAAAACAAGTATTTATATTAAAATATATCGTATGAAATCAAAAATCTGGTTATTTGGGTTAACTCTGACACTCCTATTCTCATTAGGAGCTTGTAAATCTAAGGAAAGCGCTTACAAAGCAGCCTATGAAAAGGCAAAAGAAAAAGAACTGGAGGAAGAAAAATCTATCAGCGAAGTTACTCCGGTTTCCAAACCTGCCGCAACTACTTCCAGTAATGGTTCTTACAGTTCGGCATCTGTCCAGAAAGAGAAATTGACTACTATTGATGGAGTTGGCCTGAAACAATACAGTGTGGTTATCGGAAGCTTCATGAATAAAACAAATGCAACCTCCTTGAAAGAACGTATGCAAAATCAAGGGTACAAAGTGATTATCGCTCAAAACGAAAAACAAATGTACCGTGTGATTGTGGCTACATTCGATAACAAAGCGGATGCTGCAAAAGAACGTGATGTTATCAAAGCAAAATATAATCCTGAGTTTTCAGATGCATGGTTGCTTGAACAGCAATATTAATTCCTGAATGATTTTAAAAGTTAAACGGCCCGTCATTATTAAAAGTGACAGGCCGTTTAGTTTTTTTTTAACATTTACAGAAAAATCATTACTCCAATTCTCCGGATGAGGAAGGTAATTTCTTTTTGGCTTTGACTCCCAATTCAATCAGCTTTTCAGCTTGTCCGATAAGGTTTCCACGGCCTTCTTTTAACTGGCTGAAAGCTTCGTCATAACTTTTCCGGGCACGATCAAGATTCACTCCCAAACTACTCATATTCTCGACAAAACCGACAAATTTATCATACAAAGCGGCGCCACGTTCTGCAATTTGCTGGGCATTCTGGGTTTGATACTCCCGTTTCCATAAATCGACAATCAATTTAAGAGAAGCAATCAGATTGGTCGGACTTATCAACAGGATACGTTTATTATAGGCATAATGCCATAACTCCTGATCATATTGTACGGCCAGCATATATGCAGGTTCATTCGGGACAAACATCATTACAAAATCGAGGCTGGGAGCAAAATCCTGATAATTTTTACGGCTCAATTCATCAATATGCCTGCGAACCGAACGTAAATGTTCGGCCAAAACAGCTTTTTGTTCATCAATATTGTCGGTATTCACATAGCGGGAATAAGCCGTCAGAGAGACTTTGGAATCAATAATCACCTTACGGTTATCCGGATAATTGACAATTACATCCGGCTGCATCCGGTTTCCTTCCTCATTCTTAAGATAATTACCATCTTCATCTTTCAAATACTCCTGGACAAAATATTCCCGGTCTTTCATTAAACCTGATTTCTCAAGGATATTTTCCAATATCATTTGTCCCCAGTCACCCTGGGTCTTGGAACTGCCTTTCAACGCATTGGTAAGATTATTTGCTTCTTCACTGATTTTCTGATTCAGCTGAACGAGTTTTTCGACCTCTTTTCCCAAAGAAAAACGTTCCTTAGCCTCGGTATTATAAACTTCTTCCACTTTTTTCCTGAATCCTTCGATATTTTCACCTAACGGCTTCAGAATCACATCGAGATTTTCTTTATTGAGTTGAGTAAATTTCCGGGATTTTTCCTCCAGAATCTTAGAAGCCATATTCTCAAATTCCTGATTGAATTGTTTGCGAATATTTTCTATCTCCGTTTTCCGGTTTTCAAGCCGTTCATTTAAAAACACATTATTCGCCGATAACTCTGCCGCTTTTTTATTCAGTTCATTGAAGGATTCTATCTGTTGCCTGAGTTCTGTTTTCAATTGAGAGAGCTCATCCCGCAAAGAATTGTTCTTTTGGATTTCCACATTTAAAGCGACGTTCGATTGATTAAACTTTTCGGTTTGTTCATCGAATAAGTTTCTCGGAACCGTTTTGGATTTTGCAATAGAAGATACAACAAACCACGTAATTACTACGCCGATCAATAAACCGAGAAAAAGAAAAATGACATCCATGAATTTATTTTTTCTGTTTCTTTTCCACCGGAGTTGCCGGTTCGACAGGATCATCTGTCTTTGCTTCCGGGTTTCCGATAATTTCCTCCGGCTTTGCATTTTCTATTTTGTTTTCTTTCAGATATTTCGGAAGATCTAGTCCTGCCATGTTGAATAAATCATTCAATGGAGGTACTGACTTCATCAATCCGGAAACAAAATTAGCCGTGGACGTTTTTCCATCCTGACCATTATTACCATCCCAAACCGTAATTTTATCTATTTTAATATTCTTGATGGCTTCTACCTGTGTTTTAACCAGTTCCGGAAGTTTTTCAATCAACAGCAACTGATAAGCAGAAGAAGGATCGCCGCCTGCAGCACGCACCATTTTGTCGTAACCGTCGGCTTGTTTTGTAAGAATTTCAAATAACCCGCGGGCTTCCGCATCCATTTTAACG
>BNXB01000137.1 GCA_025999255.1 Bacteroidia bacterium
TTCAAATGACAATAAATATTTGATTTACAAATGGGTAAGGAAATTAATCAAAGTTTGGCAAAACGAATAATCAAGTGGTTTTGGATCCTGTTTGTCGTAGCCATTTTATCCACTATCCTGTTATTTTTTCTTATTGCAAAAGGTTACATCGGATATATGCCTCCGATAGAAGACCTTGAAAATCCCATTGATAAATACGCCTCACAGGTGATTTCAATCGACATGAAGCCCCTGGGTAATTATGCAAAGGAGAAGGAAAACCGTATTTATTCAAGCTATAATGACCTCTCTCCTCATCTTGTCAATGCCTTGATTGCTACCGAAGACGCCCGTTTTATCGAACATTCCGGGATTGATGCTATTGCCTTATTACGTGCAGTTGTGAAACGGGGAATATTGATGCAAGCCAGCGGTGGAGGGGGAAGTACCATCTCGCAGCAATTGGCCAAACAATTGTATTCGCCCGATGCGGAAAATGTTATTGTACGGCTTTTCCAAAAACCTATCGAGTGGGTGATTGCTGTACAATTAGAGCGGTTTTATACTAAGGAAGAGATCATCAACATGTATCTCAACAAATTCGACTTCCTTTATAGCGCTGTCGGTATCCAATCTGCTGCCTGGGTGTATTTTGGAAAAAAACCGAAAGAACTGAATATAGAAGAAGCTGCCACTTTGGTAGGTATGTGTAAAAACCCGTCTTACTATAATCCTATCCGTAAGAATGAACGTACTAAAGGCCGTCGTAATGTAGTTCTTTCCCTGATGAAGAAAAACGGTTATATCACAAAAGTCGAATACGATTCTTTGCAAAAACTTCCCTTAGTAACAAGTTATAATAAAGTCGATCACAAAGAAGGCCTGGCCCCATATCTTCGTGAATATTTACGAATGACAATGGTTGCTAAAAAACCGGAACGTAAAAATTATATGGCGTGGGAACGTGATCGTTTTTCGCGTGATTCGTTAGCCTGGGTAATCAATCCTCTGTACGGATGGTGTAACAAGAATAAAAAACCCGATGGCTCGAATTATAATTTATATACGGATGGTTTGAAAATTTATACCACGATTGACTCCAGGATGCAAAAATATGCGGAAGAAGCTGTACGTGAACATGTCGGTTCTGTTTTACAGGAAGATTTTTTCAGAGGAAAAAAGGGAAGTAAAACAGCTCCTTTTTCACGAAATCTCAGTGAGAAAGATTATGCCAAAATCATGGAACGCGCCATGAAGCAAACCGAACGTTACCGGGTATTGAAAAAAGAGGATGTCAGTGAAAAGGAAATCCTGAAAATCTTTAATACTCCAATAGATATGACGGTTTTCTCATGGAAAGGTTTAAAAGATACAACCATGACGCCAATGGATTCTATCAAATATATGAAATTTTTCCTCCGGGCAGGTTTTATGGTGATGGATCCACGGAATGGAGCCGTAAAAGCCTATGTCGGAGGTACGGATTATCAGTATTTTCAATATGATATGATCAATCTGGGACGTCGTCAGGTTGGTTCTACTATCAAACCATTTTTGTACTCGCTGGCTATGGAAGAAGGTTTTACCCCTTGTGATGAAATGCTTCACGTAGAACAACACCTGGTTACAGAAGACGGAATGCCCTATACTCCCCGGAATTCCAACAAAAAAAGGATCGGGGAGATGGTTTCTTTGAAATGGGGATTACAAAATTCGGATAACTGGGTATCCGCATACCTGATGCAACAATTATCCCCATACATTTTTGCAAAATTATTGCGTTCATATGGTCTTATGGGTCAGATAGATCCGGTGGTCTCTTTGTGTTTAGGACCATGCGATGCATCCATAGGTGAAATGATTACCGGATATTCGGCTTTTGCGAACAGAGGAATCCGCGTTGAACCCGTTTATTTGACCAGAATAGAAGATAATTATGGAAATGTACTGGCTACATTCACTCCTAAAATGACGGAAGTAATCAGTGAAGATGCTTCATTCAAAATGCTTGATATGTTACGGGCTGTCGTCGATGGAGGGACAGCCGGCAGATTAAGGTTCAGGTATAACATAACGGCGCCGATTGGAGGGAAGACCGGTACATCCCAGAACCATTCGGACGGATGGTTTATGGGCTTCACTCCTTCATTAGTGGGAGGCGCCTGGGTTGGGGGTGAAGACCGGGATATTCACTTCGACCGGATGGACGAAGGACAGGCTGCTGCAACAGCATTGCCTATTTTTGGTCTGTTCCTGCAAAAAGTTTTCGCCGATCCTAATCTGGGATATACCCAGACTGAAAACTTTGAAATCCCGGGTAATTATCGTAATCCATGTGCGTCCTATTCTGAAAAAGAAGAAGTTATTGGAATTGATCAAATTTTCAATTAGATAAATCCGGAAAAAATTTGGGAAATTAACAATCTTTTTCTAAATTTGTACCCGCAAACCGGAAAATTCTGCGAAAGTAGCTCAGTTGGTAGAGCATAACCTTGCCAAGGTTAGGGTCGCGGGTTCGAGTCCCGTCTTTCGCTCTTCTTTTTTTGATTATGGTCTATGGCCGCCCGGATGGTGGAATGGTAGACACGCAAGACTTAAAATCTTGTGACCATTACGGT
>BNXB01000138.1 GCA_025999255.1 Bacteroidia bacterium
GGAGGACTTATTACACATAGAGTATTTGCAACGACAGATGGTGGTCAAGGCCTCCGTTATGTTAATATCAATAACTACAATACACGAATTAATTCTGTACTGGGAACTGTTATCTCAATTTCAGATCAATATGGATATCCGGCCAATACTTTTCCATTCGAATTTCGTTTGGGTTACTATCCGTATGAAGGGAAAATAACTTATCCACAGGGCTATTATGCGGAAGATACGGATGCAGCGACAATTGATGAATATTCGGGTCAATTCTACAGCACAGCGACAACCAATGCAGATGGAACCGTAACCAGAACATTTGATTTTTCCGGTTTAATAACATCAGCTAAAGATGATATGTTCGGTGCAATGGTTAATTTTCCAATCCGGGCAAATTATGAAGCGGGTAATGATGTCGGAATAAAAATGTCTGTTACTTTCAGAAGTGAAAACCAGGTTCAATTCTCTGATAAAACAGTCGAATACACCATTAAAGCCTTCGTTTTGTCCCCTTCCGTTCAAGTAAAGACATCGAATCCGAGGGTCAATGCTTTCTCCTCTACCCTGAGTTGGACTATCAGCGTATCCAATCCGGGCAATAACGATGCAACGGATGTCTGGTTGTATCTCGACCATCCCAGCAGTACCGGCATCAGTATCGTGGAACTGGGAAGTTCGATCTATACCGCAGCCGGGGAAGGGACAGGAAACCGCTGGTTTAATGTAGGAACCTTGGTATCCAAATCAACCCGCGATTTTACAATCAACGTCAATTATCAGGGAGTCGATTGTGGGGAAGACGTACTCAAGCTCATCAGCGCCTATGCTACCGGCGGAACTTCTTATACTCCCAACACGGGAGCTATTCCCGATCAGGCGCACCAAGCTACTTCCTGTAACCTGATTGCTGTCGGACAATTACCCAAAGCGGGGATTACAGTCACACGTCCGTTGACAAACGTTCCTGCAGACCCGCAGAACCCTTCAGGGGCCAAGTATAGCAGTGGTAAAATCACAATGGGGCAATCTTTCCCTATGGAAATCCGTGTTGTGAGTATGGATGCCGCTCCTTTGATGAATCCTGCTCTGGAACTTACCTTCCCTCAAGGACTCGATTATGTGGCGAATTCGGCTTACTTCGAATACAATGGAACTATAAAAAAATTCAGTGCAAACGGTGAAAGCCAAATGGTTGCCGGAAGCGGGACATTCACTCTCGACCTGGCAGATGCGCTGAAACAGAGCGTTAGTGACGACCCCTTGAAAGACGGACTTCCGGGAGTACATGGAAGCCAACCTCAGGAACAGTTTCTCGTTGTTCGTTTTCTGGTTCAACCCGATTGTGATTTCCCGTTGACCGCACCGGTAGTCGAAGCAACAGCAAAAGGTACCAGGGAGTGTGACGGGAACACAGTGTCCAGTATCGGAGACTATACGGCCAGATTGGCCTTCAATGGTTTGCGCGACTACATCCTGTCTGCGGTCTTAGCCGTTCCGGCGGGTTCTCTTTCTTCCTGTACCGGTTATACCGAAAAAACAATCGAATTTACCGTCGAAAAAATCGGAAACGACCCCGCAAAAGACGATTTTGTACAAATCACATTACCGAAGGCGCTGAAAATAAAAACAGGTACCGTCGCTTACAAAACAGCTCCTTCTACCGGGGAAACATTCACTGTGAACGATCTTTCCGATGTAACAAATAATATATACCGTTGGAAGTTGCCTACAAACCATTTCAGCACCGCCGCCGTAACTTCTTCCATAACCTATCAGTTCACCATTGAAACGGATGCGGCTGTTGTTCCGACTTTGAGCGCTTCTACTCTTCAGGTTACAGGAGAAATAGTGGGTAGTGCTCAACTGGGAAGCTGTCCTTCAAGCGAAGCTACTTTGGCGATAGACGATGAAACTCAGGAAGTCGATAACCTCCTGTTCGGATTGGCAAAACAGGTCGCCATGTCTTCCCGCAACGGAGTACAGGGTGATGCTCCCTATGAACTCACTTACACCTACACGTTGAAGAACCTCTCGAACAATGAAGTGACGGTTAAGGAACTTAACGATGATTTTGCAACCATGTTCGCAAGCAATGCAACCTTTACCGTTGCATCGGTTGCCGTACCGTCCGGATTTACCAAAAACGCCTCTTTCGACGGAAGCGTTAATATTAACTTACTTTCCGGAACAAGCAATAAATTGGCCGCCGGTAGCGGAAACGCTCAAATCACGGTAGTCCTGAATGTGACTCCTACCGCTATTTACGACGGTAGTAAGTTCGAAAACAACGCTACAGTGAAAATAGCGAACGCAAGTTCCTGTGAACTTTCAGTCACCTCAAGCGACGGAAATGACCCATCGGCTACAACACAGGCCAAGACCGCTTTCTGGCCGCTTGTCCTGAAAATCGACCCGGTAACAGCAGGCGCTACGGAAGGTGCTGATACCGACATCAGTTTCACTGTTAACCGGATCGGAGACGCCGCAGGAGACGCTAACTTCCTGTTCTCGGCAACAGGTACGGGTAGCAATCCGGCTGCTGTCGGAACTACTGCCTCAGGGAACCGGATAT
>BNXB01000139.1 GCA_025999255.1 Bacteroidia bacterium
GTAACCATCCGGTAAACTGCGTTTAATACATTTCGGGCTATCATTCTCCAACTATTCTCCAAAACATTCAGAGACCTATTAGAGACTCTCAAAGAAATTTATTGTACTTTGGGATTTGCCTCAATTTGAGTTTTCCACTGTTTAGGTAATAGTTCAGCCAGGTCTTTCGAGTAATCATTATCGAAAGAGTGTATATTATCGAGCACGTATACCAGCCACTGTCGAAAATTCACACCGGCTTCCTTGCAGCAACCGAAAAGGGAGTAGATCACAGCAGCATCTTCTGCGGCAGAGTGATTTCCACAGAACAGGTAGTTTTTCCGTCCCAGGGCTATTGGGCGGATAGTATTCTCCCCCAGGTTATTATCAATGCAGTATCTTCCGTCCAAATGGTAACGGGACAAACGGTGATATATTTTGTAGGTATAACTGAGCGCTTTTCCGATACGCCCTTTGGGGAGTACTTTAGGATACTCTTTTACGATCCATTTCTCGAAAGCGCGCATGATGGGATAAGAAAGCCTCGAACGTAGTTCCGCCCGTGTCTCATAAGAGAGGTTTTCTTGATCCGCCCGCCTCTCTACATCATAAAGCAGGCCGATTTGTTTCAGGGCATAACCAGCCCGGAGTTCATCTTCCTTCAATGCTTCCTCGAACTTGCGCCGGGCATGTGCCCAGCAACCCAAGGGCAAGACGCCTTGCTTGTTTTCATAGATCGAGTATACTTCATATCCATCCGTCTGTAATGCTCCCTGGTAGTTTTTCAGCAACCCCACTACCACTTTCTGTGCCCTTGAGCCCTGGTCATAATGGAAGAAAACTGTTTTCTCCATCACCGTACGTACCATCCATATATATCCCTTCACTGTTTTATGCTTTTCTTCGTGTACTACAGGGATGGTAGATTCATCCACTTGGATGTAATCGGTTGAAAGCACTTCTTCCCGGAGACGATAATAAAGAGGTCTTAGTAAGTCGGCCGTTTCCTTGAACCAGTCGTTCAGTGTAGAAGCAGGAATGACAACACCCAATTGTTTGAACATCTGTATCTGGCGGTAAAAAGGAAGGTGGTTCACGTATTTGTTTACCATCAACTCCGAAAGAAGGCTGGAGGAGGCATAACTTTTGGCAAGAGCAAGTGCAGGGAGGGAGGCTGTTACCACGGGGGTATCCGTCGGGGTGGACTTATCGTTCCATACATACTTGTGGCGGATGATGCGCCGGACATAGAAACGGGACGGCTCGTGTTCCAGCATTTCTCTAATTTCAGGGGATAATTCCGTCCATTTCCCGCAGGCAAGATCGATACCTGCCGGGTAAATATGCTCTTCCCTCCGGGGAAGTTCCGGTGGAAGGGATTCCCTGACCGGTTTCTTCTTTCCTTTGGCAATAACCTGTACCTGTTTGTATTCCACCACCTCTTTTTGAGCCTCACGGGCGGCCTCCTCTTCTTCCGGCAACAAATCAAGACCCTCGAAGTCAATCCTGCGTTGAAGCGGATCAGGCGCAATATAGCGTTCACTGGATTTTCCCCATATCTTGCGTAATAATTGCTGAACTTGTTGTTCCAGAGAATTTATCTTTTCTGCTTGTTTATTGATTGTACCCTCTTGATCGGTTATGGTTTGTTCATAGCTATTTTTCAGGGTAATAACATCAGAATAGCCTTTTATCTCTTCTCGGAGTTTAGCTGTTTCACGATAAAGATGGTCGCGCTCCTGTAAAAGAGCCTGGATAAAAGTATCGTTTTCATCGTCTGCAAATGCCATTACTACCATCTTTAATTATGTCTTAAAGATAGTAACAATCAGTGACACAGCCAAATTTTACAATAAAAAAATAACTGTAAAAACGGTTATTTATTCAACTTTTTTGTGACTGCCGCCTCTCTTGTCTGTACCAGTAACATCAGTTCCTGCCAACTCGTGTGGTAACTACGGCTGTTTTCATCAAATACCGGCAACTTAAATGTTCCTGACTCCAACCTGAGGTGGTAAATGACCAATCCTCCGCATTCCATATGCAATATTTTCATACAGTTGCAACTGCGGTTGATGAAAATAAATACATCCCCATCCAGGATCGTATGACCCATCTGGTTGGTAACTATACCCGAGAGTGTATAAAAACTTTTGCGCATGTCGGAGGGATAAGGATAAATCCAGTAACGCATCGACCGGTCCAGACTGAACATGATTAATCTTGTAGGGAAAGTAAGGAACGAAGCAGACCCAAATCGAGTCCTTCCGGGGAAAACTTCAGCCGGGTGCCGTTGGGGTAACAAATCTCAAAATCGGAATCTGCAATTCGGTTGTTGGCATGTTCTGACCGGATACTGCCTCCTGAAGAACCCCGTATCACTAACGGTACAAAATCCGGGCTGACAGTCCCGGGTAAAAACCGTTTCATCTTTTTCTTCCAGTAGTAAAATTTAGCTTCACAAATCCCTTCATTCATGCAGAATGAACGGATGCTTAACCCTGAGGAAACATAACGAGAATGAAGCTCCGAAAATTGTTGGTCTGTTAACATATGCTTTTTTATATGCAAAAATACCGGAGAAAA
>BNXB01000140.1 GCA_025999255.1 Bacteroidia bacterium
GTTCAGACCTTAGAAATTCCGTCCGGAGCGATAACAACCCGCACGGCTTCATCATGGAACGCTTTGAAATTATTGAGAACAGGGATTTACGAACAATAGACCGATAAGCCATGATAAATAAAAAATTGACAGCCATAGGGGACTGGATGGAAGACGGTCTTCGGTCATTGTTCGGGCGTATAACGCCTGACGGTCGAATTACGATAATCCTTATAATGCTTTTTGTGTTTAGTGCAGGTTCAATCTATATGACCGTATCGTCCATTTACAACATGGGCAAAAAAAACGGTCGGCAAATGGAAATCGAACATATCAAGCGGTTAGAACTTGAACACACACAGAAAGCAGATAGTGTTAAACAATCAAATAAATTCAATTATGAGTAATGCAAATGAGGGTAATGAACGTAAACCAGACGTTACCGAAACTAAAAAAGAGGGTAAACCCAAAAAGGAACTTACCCCGCAGGAGATTCAGAAACGGAAAAAGATGCTTGTTTATCCGTTGCTTGTCCTGTTGTTCATTGGGGCGATGTGGCTCATCTTTGCGCCTTCCGGCGGAAAGGACGAACAGCAACCTGACGGCTTTAATGCCGAATTGCCCATTCCCAAAGACGAAGCAATCGTAGGGGATAAGCGGACGGCTTACGAACAGGAAGCCTTGCAAAACAAGCAAAACGAAAAGAAGCGTAATTTACAGGATTTTGCTTTTATGCTTGGGGAAGAAGAAGACAGGAAAGCGCAGGAAGTAAATACTTCCATTCCGTCCGACAATCAGGAAATACCGACTAACAATCGTAGTCCTCAAACGGGAATCCAATCTTCGGCACATGCTTATCAGGATGTAAACCGACAATTAGAAAGTTGGTATGAACAACCTGCGACAAACGGGAACGACCAAGCGCAGCTTGAAATGGAATCCCGTATTCAGGAATTGGAGAAGCAACTGGCTGAAAAATCCGAAGCCGACAAGCAGTTGGAACTTATCGAAAAATCCTATGCGGTTGCAGCGAAGTATATGCCCAATGCACAGCCCGAACAGGTGCAACCTGCGGACAATACAATCGGCTTGAAAGAAAAAGTCATTCCGAAGCCCGTTTCACAAGTGCATCACAATGTGGTGTCCCTGTTGGCTGCCCCGATGGATAACGATGAGTTTTTGGAGCTATACAGCAAACCCCGTAACATGGGATTTATCACGGCTGCCGGAAACGAAACGGTAATAGATAAAAACAGCATTCGGGCTTGTGTATATCAAACGGTAACGCTTTCCAATGGAAAAGAACTGCAACTACGGCTATTAGAGCCGATGAGGGCAGGAGATTTCATTATACCCGCAAACTCTATCCTTACGGGAAGCGCCAAAATCGGCGGGGAACGTCTGCACATAACCATTACGTCAATCCAATATGCGGATAATGTGATACCCGTAGAAATGGAAGTGTATGATATGGACGGCGTACAGGGAATTTTCGTTCCGAACTCGGACGAACTGAACGCAGCCAAAGAGATTGCCGCCAATATGGGTACATCAATGGGAAGTAGCATAACGATTACCGATGATGCAGGCTCACAACTTGCTGCCGATTTAGGTCGGAGTGCCATTCAGGGAGTATCGCAATTTTTCAGTAAGAAAATGCGAGAGGTAAAAGTTACCCTGAAAACAGGATACAAAGTATTACTCCTGCCAAAAGCATAAATAACAAACAGGGCGAAAGTCCACCACTAAAAAAATCCGATAGTATTAGTAATTAACAATTAAAACAAATTTTTGTATGAAACGATTTCTTTTTGCACTCGCCATTATCGGGTGCGTATTCACAGCAAATGCACAGGAAAACCCTTCAACCGGGGATTACTTCGATGGTCTGACACGACCGCTGACATTCGATAGAATGATACCGCCTCACGCATTAGAGGTTACATTCTCAAAAACGGTACATATTATTTTTCCGTCTGCAATCCGTTACGTCGATTTGGGTTCTGCCGACCTGTTGGCAGCCAAAGCAGACGGGGCGGAAAACGTTCTTCGTGTAAAAGCGGCGCTTCGGGACTTCTCCCGTGAAAGCAATTTGGCGGTTATTACCGAAGACGGTGCATATTACACTTTTAATGTAAAATATGCCGATGAGCCTGTAAAACTGTCGGTTGAAATGACCGATTTTATCCATGACGGGGAAGCCGTAAACCGACCGAATAACGCAATGGATATATACATGAGGGAACTGGGGCAGGAATCGCCTTTGCTTGTCAAACTGATTATGAAGTCCATTTATAAGAATGATAAGCGGGAAATAAAGCATATCGGAAGCAAAAGGTTTGGCATACAGTACACGCTCAAAGGGATTTACACGCATAGTGGATTGCTTTATTTCCACATGCAACTGAAAAATTCATCCAATGTACCGTTTGACGTGGACTATATCACTTTCAAGGTAGTCGATAAGAAAGTCGCCAAACGTACCGCCATTCAGGAACAGGTAGTCATGCCATTGAGAGCGCACAATAACCTGACGTTGATAGCTGGAAAGAAAA
>BNXB01000141.1 GCA_025999255.1 Bacteroidia bacterium
ATCCAATACATACAGGTAAACGGAATCATTCCGGTAAGTAAGATACTTTTCTTCAATTGAAAATACATCTTTCCGGCTATTTAAAAGAATTTGTGCAGTGGCCGAATAACCGGAACGCAATACGGGCATGTTTTTTGTTACAGCAAACTCCGCATCCACTAAGTATTTCATAATTCCATTTTCTAAAGTACCCTTAGAGGATATTTTAATTACGACCGCTTTTGCTGTAAGGTATTGATAAGCATTGAATGTTAAAATAACGGTATCTCCCAGGGAAACGTATTCCAAATAATGTTCCGCAATGAGCGTCCGGAACTTGAACCGGTTGGTTTCCGCCACTAGTGCAATGGTCGTACCCGGATTATAATTATTGCGCTCAATGACCGATGCTCCGGTTTCCAACGGAATGTCGATTACCGTACCGTATGTCGTTGTTGTGACAATATTGGATATATTCCTGGAAGCAATCTTGCCTTTTTTCAAAATGTCCAGTTGGTTTTTAGCCGATATCAGGTTTTCTTCAGCCAATTGATAAACTCTGGTATAACCATCCATCTCTGCCAGGGATATCGCATGCTTGTCGTACAACCGTTTCTCCATCTTATATTCTTTCAAACGGGCATCAAAATCAATTTGAGCGACCCTGACATTGTTTTCCAACCGTTCGATATCGGAAGCGTTCGAAACCAGTTTGATGGAAGCAATAGGAGTTCCGGCTTTTACCGATTCCCCTATTTCGACATAAATACTATCCAAAATCCCCGATAATTGAGGCTTTATTTCAATTTCCTTAGACGGAAAAACATTACCTGGTATAAAAATAGTCTCATTGATGGTTCTTTTCTGTAAATACGTCGTCATAAAACCGGTATGATTACTTTTGTTTAAAAAACGATAAATGATAAATCCCAATACCGATAAAAGAATAACTATCAAAAAAAATTTCAATATTTTCATATCTATCCTCTGTTTTCGTATCTGATTGCGTCAATAGGTTGTATGGTCGACGCCTTAATAGCCGGAAAGGCGCCGGCAATTATTCCCGCTAAGACCAATATTACCATAGCTCCCAGTGTTGTCCGGTAATCGAATGAAGTCTGTTTCAGTAACATATTCTTTTCCGAGAACGTCAACAGCCAGTTGATAAACATCAGGATGCCTCTTCCGGTAATAATTCCCGCTAATCCCGCGACAGTCGTAATAACAACGGATTCCAGCAATACCAGGTGAATGATTGACCTGGGTGTAGCTCCCACAGCCAGCCGGATTCCTATTTCGTTGGTTCGCTCCTTGACTATCACAAACATAATATTGGAAATTCCTACAACGCCGCTGATTAAAAAACAGATTCCGAATGCCCAGATAATTTGCCGGAGACCTTTGAATAAAGATTCAAAAGAAGAAGTCTGCGTTTCGAAATTCGTAATATATACGGCCTGTTTATCTCCGGATGAAAAATGCAGTTGATGCGCCATACAATTCCTGAGGTTTTCTTCAAATCTTTTTGAGTCGGATTCGGGAGCGAGGCACAAACAGAAGGTATTGAATTCAGGATGGTTACTGATATTCCGGAGATAACTCGGAAACGGGATATAAACCGAATTGATTTCATACGAACCGAATAAATCTTCGTTTTTCAGTACCCCGACGACTTTATAGAACAAACCGGCAACATGAATGTCCTTTCCTAAAGCTTCCGTGTTGCCGAATAGTATAGTAGCTACATTTTCGCCGATAATAGCCACATTTCGTTCTTCGTTAATATCTGCACGGTTAAATAATCGTCCTCCGGTTTTCACCTGAAGAATCCGGATTTGCATGTAATCCGCCTCAACGCCGGTTATTTTAAAAGTTCCTGTTTTCGTTCCGCTTTGTACCTGCATGGAAGAGGAAATTTCGGGGGAAATCGTCGCAATTTCAGGATACCGGTTTTGTAAATAGTGCAAATCTTTTTTATCAAAACGGATTTCCTTACCCTCCTTGATGTTCTCATACTTCATTGAAGTGGAACCGCCATAAACATAAACGCTTTTTTGCGCAAAAGCGCTGAATAAATCCATAACGGAATTCTGAAATCCTTGTCCCGTACCGAGAAGTACTACCAAAATCAAAATCCCCCACGAGATGCCAAAACCGGATAATACGGTACGGATTTTGTTGGCTTTGATGGAATGATAAATTTCCAAAAATGTTTCTATGCCCGGCATTACGTTTTAATACTATAGCCAATCTCTAATATAATACAGCTTATTGATTACAGGAAGAAGAATTCCTTCCAATATTTATTTTCTATTCTGTTATTTTTTTATATTCTACGTACCCCGAAATTAAAGTAACAATAAAAAAGGTAACTATAATAGAAAGTATGACATTTACATTGTTCAATTTTATGTTTGGTAAAAACAAATTTAAATAATGAAGTATTGTCAAAATGCAAGTAATTTCAGTAGATTTAATTATTCCGGTAATCAAAATGAAAATGCATTTATTTCCTCTTT
>BNXB01000142.1 GCA_025999255.1 Bacteroidia bacterium
TAATATGGAAATAAAATAAATTAAAAAGTAATGAATGTGCAGAGCATAATAAAAATATTAGACAAAAAAAACATTTACATTCAAAAACGACCTTCCAATCGGTTTGGCTGAGGGGAAAGTCGGATATTGTATTTATTGCCACTACATGAGCCGATTATCCGGAAACAGCACTTACAATCTATATGCGGAACAATTGATTGACGATATTATTGCCGGAATAGGTAACACAAAGAACTATAACATAGAACAGGGTCTGGCGGGAATCGGTCTGGGAATTGACTATCTAATTGAGAACGATCATGTTAAAGGCAATAATAATGAAGTATTGGAAGATATAGATAATGCGCTTTTCAAACAAACATGTTATCCGGATATCTACGATAATATGTCGATATCTCTTCAATTACAATTCCTTTATTATTTTATCGTCCGACTGAAAAAACAAAATGCAGACGGCAAAAATGAGTTCCTGTTCAGGGAACTTATAATTCATGCTGTAAACGTTATATCGGAAAGAATAAACTCAGAATTGTTTGAAGAACAGGGTATATTCGATATAAAGTATCCGTTACCGCAATATCTGTTTGTTGCCGGAGCGTGTATCAAATTATATAAGGACAAAGTTTACAGGATGTTGAAAGAAATATCCCCTTATATACTCTCAAAAATACCGACGCTGCATGCAAACCGGCTGTATCTGCTTTATTCCATGTCCAAAATAAACTCCAAACTGGAAATAGAAAAATGGGATAATCATATAAAGATGCTTGCAAGAGAGACTGATATTGACTTCATCATAGAAAACGAACTGGTCGGAAATATATTTTTTTCAGATGGATTACCTGCTATCTATATGTTTCTATCGGAATTGCCGGAATATTTCGGCAAACAGGAAGTAACAACGTATAAAAACAAAATTGTTAACAAGATAGAAGATTCCTCTGTTTGGAAAATCTTACTTGAAAATGAAAAATACCTGAAACGAAAATGTGGATTGTTTTCAGGATATCCAGGGACATCAATATTGATACAAAAACATTACAAAAGTGAAAATTAATTTAACAGACCTGACATTTCTTATCCTTGTCAGGCTAGACTCTATACAGCGTTTGGAAAATATCAAAATGGTAACAGATTCTTTATTGAAATACTTTGATACGAATATTTATGTGCTGGAAGCGGATGTGTACAATAACGATATTCTCAAAAATCAACTTAACAGAAAAATACGGTATCAGTTTATGGAAGACAAGGATCCGATATTACACAAGACAAGGTATGAACCGTTTTCCATTGAACCGGATGAGGTACCCGGCGATTGCATTATCACCACCGACCGGCGTTATCTATCGACGACTGATGCGGTCGTATTTCATATGCCTACCCTGCACAGAGATCTTGAAGACGATCTGGACAAGCCCGAAGGTCAGATATGGGTTGCCTGGTCGCTCGAATGTGAAGAAAACTATCCGTTCCTCAAAGACCCCGAATTGATGGAACTTTTTGACCTGCGCATGAGCTATCACTCCGATGCGGATATTGTATATCCTTACTACGAGTACGATTTCCTGACGGAACTCTCCCGACCTGCCTGTTTCAACAAAAAACAAAACAAAACCTGTATGCCTGTTTCAAGTCCATTCAACAAAAGTAACCGTCGCGAATACTTATGGGAACTGATGCAATACACACCGATAGATTCGTATGGTAAATTATTTAATACAAAAAAGTTGATCGATGACAAAGGCCGGGAAACAAAGATGGAGTTGTATGCCGGATACATTCAGATGGAAAAGTCTGCCTTTGTTACCATCATTCCGGAAAAAAATGACAGAACAAAAAAATAATCCATTCGTTACTTTGTGCGAAAAAATAAGAGTTACATGAAGTAGTGTCAAAGGCGATACAATTTCGCAAAAAGGCGATACAATCTAAATAAACAATCCCAACTAATTCAAAATGAATCGGTTGGGATTGTTTATTTATTTACTGAAACGCCCAAAATTAAATTGCATGGATTCTAAATGCTATAACTTTTATTTTTATTGCATTTAGCGAATATCCCTAAGATATACCTCAAATATTTCCGGATCAGTTCCTCTGACCTCCTCCTCTGCCTCCTCTTCCACGATTCTGTATCAATTCCTGGCTTTTCTTTTTATAAGACACCAATTGTTCCGGAGTAAGAACCTTTGATAAAGCAGTTTCTTTTTCCTTTTCCAAGCCTTCCATCGATTCCCTGATTTTAGAACGATCACCATCGGCAGCCTGAAATAACAATTGTTGTGTTTTTGCAAAAATCAGGTTAATAGAATCAACAGGAATAATTTGCTCTTGTTTCAATTTCAACTCGGTTTTCATCCATTCGGTTACCCTTTTGGCACGCTCTTCAACGGTTTGTCGTTGACGTGGTTGATCCTGAGCAAACAGGGACAAGGAAGAAAATAAAACGACAC
>BNXB01000143.1 GCA_025999255.1 Bacteroidia bacterium
GTTCAATCCTGCGCGTATTACCTCTTCGGCAGCCAAAGTTGACCCTGAATCTATTCTGGAACGCAAATGTTTTCTTTGCGCCGACAATCGTCCGGAAGAGCAGAAAGGAATTCTTTTCAAAGGACGATATACGATATTAATCAATCCGTATCCCATTTTCCCGCGTCACCTGACTATTCCGGCATTGGAGCATACGCCCCAACTCATCGCCTCCCGTTTCGACGATATGCTTGATTTGGCACACCAATTGGACGATTATGTCGTGTTTTACAACGGGCCGAAATGCGGCGCTTCCGCACCCGACCATTTTCATTTCCAGGCGGGAAACAAGGGTTTTCTTCCTATCGAAAACGACCGGAATTGGGAAAACGTTATTCGGATCGAATCTGAAAACAAGCAGGATATACTTGACCGTTTCCGGCAGAATTACGATGCCTTACCCTTGCAACCGGATGATACCGAACCGATGTTGAATATCCTGACCTGGTATGGAAACGGGAAATGGATAACCTGTATTTTTCCCCGGAAAAAGCACCGTCCTGCCTGTTATTATGCCGAAGGCGACGCCAACTTGTTGATTAGTCCGGCCTCGGTCGATATGGGCGGAGTGTTTATTACGCCTTTGGAAAAGGATTTTGAAAAAATTACGTCAGGGGATATTGCCGGGATATTGGATGAGGTAAAACTTAAATAATAAAAGCCATGATACAAAAATTATTTTTATTGTTTTTTCTTCTTCAGGGAGTCGTTTCTACGTCTGAGAAAGACAGTCAGAGCGCTATTGTCCGCATAAATACCGACCGGAAAGTTATTCATCTGATTTTTTCGGCAGATGAGGCCTTTGACGGTGCAAAGCCGATTCTTGAAACATTGGATGAAAATCATGCAAAAGCTTCTTTCTTTCTGACCGGAAACTGTCTGCGGGAGAAGAAGTTCGAATCTATTATCCGGGATATCATCAGGAAAGGACATTACGTAGGCGGACATTCGGATAAGCATTTGCTTTATGCTTCGTGGGACGATCGACAAAAATCGCTTGTAAGCCCTGACAGCTTAATTGCTGATTTCCGAAAAAATATGGCTGAACTCGAAAAATATGGGATTGATCTTTCACAAGTGCATTATTTTCTGCCTCCTTACGAATATTACAATAAGGAAAATGTCCGGTTAATTGAATCGCTGGGGCAAACGGTTATCAATTACACGCCCGGTTTGCGGACGGCTGCCGATTATACGACGCCTGATATGCCTAATTACAAATCTTCACAGGAATTGATTGACCAACTTTTTGCCTATGAGGAAGAAAAAGGGTTAAATGGTAGTATCATCCTTATTCACCCCGGTACGCAGGATATCCGTACCGACAAGCTGTATCTTCGCCTGGGTGAAATTATCCGGCATCTGAAAGCAAAAGGTTATACTTTTGAACGGCTATGATTATCCTAATATATACTAAATGAAGTGAACTTTAAAAGTTATACAAAAAACTTTTGGGGCTTCATTGTTTGTCTGCGGTCAGGCCGCTGACGTGCAGCAGGCGATTGACAAAAACCGAATGAATCGGGATTTGGACGAAGGTGGTTTACGGTGGTCGCGGGATTTTTTTCGGGAATGTTTTTAGCGGTTCAAATAAATGTTGTACCTTTGTATCATGTGATTACCTCGCTTTCCGTCATAGGGTAATTCTTTTTATTTTATAACGTTATGAAAATTAATTATTCCAAGACCTGTACCCTTCCGTATTCCGGACGGGCTGACAGCCCGTTATATCCCAGCCCAACGGCAACGCCTTGGGCACTAAAAACGCCCGTCGGTTATTTGAGGGCTGACAGCCCGATATATTCCATGTATAAATACCAATCATTATTAACGTTTTTCAATCAATAAATCATGTCACAATCCCTGTCTAAACTTTACGTTCATATCATTTTTCACGTTAAAAATGAACAGATTCATATCCGTCCTGAAGACGAGAACGAATTGTACGCTTATATGGGTGGTATTATTAAGCAACACGACTCGTTTCCGGTCCGAATCAACGGAATAGGAAACCATGTTCATGTTTTGTCCACCCTGTCGAAAAACCTGTCGCTGGCACGCTTTGTCGAGGAAATCAAGAAAAACAGCAGCCGCTGGATTAAGACAAAAGGCGTTTACTACGAACATTTTGCGTGGCAGGGCGGTTATGCCGGATTTTCTGTGAGCCAGTCGAAAGTAGCTGTCGTGGGAAAATACATAGAACGTCAGAAAGAACACCATCGAACCGTGTCGTTTAGGGATGAATACCTGACATTCCTGCGGGAATATACGGTCAGTTTCGATGAAAATTATTTGTGGAAATAATTATATTGCCCCATTCGGGGCGCAAAATGGACCATTAATATCCCGTATGCGTACCCAAGGCGTTGCCATTGGGCTGGGATATACCGGGC
>BNXB01000144.1 GCA_025999255.1 Bacteroidia bacterium
CGGCAGCATGGGATTTTGTTTTTTGTTTTGCAACACAAAGTTACTGAAATTCAGTAACTTATCAAAATCTTTTGCTGCTATTTTATCTCATTTTTAATAACTTAACGCACTTGCGAAAGTTCAGTAATTAATTTATCTGACCCCTTCGACATTCATCCGTAAATTATACAGATATTGCGAAGCCGTAATAAACAATGTTCTCATATCTTTTCCGCCGAAGCAAACATTGGCGGTCCAATTAGCCTCCACCGGAATATGTTCGATCTGTTCACCTTTGGAATTGAACACAGTTATTCCTTTTCCGGTAAGATATACGTTTCCTTCCTTGTCAATTGTCATCCCATCCGAACCTAACGAAGCAAATAGTTTTTTATTAGTCAACATTCCATCGGAAAGGATTTCATAAACATACGTTTTATTTGCCTTGATATCAGCGACATAAAGTAACTTCCCATCAGGAGTGCCGATAATTCCGTTTGGTTTTTCCAAATCGGTTGCTACTTTTATAATTTGTTCTTGAGTAGGAGAAAAGAAATATACATATTCTCCTTCTTGCTGCATTGCCGGATCCCGGGTCCAATAATCACGAATATAAAGCGGATCCGTAAAATAAATTCCTCCATCGGGACGAATCCATAAATCGTTAGGTCCGTTCAATTTCTTTTTATTAAATTCTGAAACTAAAACATTATGAGTTCCATTTTTATTGATACGCCAGATTTCATTTTTTTCATCCGAACAGGAAATTAATTTTCCTTTTTTATCGAAATAAAGTCCATTCGCTCGTCCTGAATTTTCGTTAAAAATAGTTAATTTTTCATCGACAGACCATTTCATAATACGATTATTCGGTTGATCCGTAAAATAGATGTTCCCTTTTTTGTCAACTGCCGGGCCTTCGGTAAAACGAAAACCTTCCGCTAATTTTTCAACTTTAGCTCCTGAAGCGATAATACTCTTTTTGCTCTGTCCGGAAAGTGTAAAAAATCCGGTAAAAAGAAGACTGAGAATAATCAGATGTTTCATTACGATTATAGATTTCCGGGTAAAGTTAGTGTTTTTTCGTTAATAAAATCAGTTATTGTCAGAAAATTTAATTACTAGGCATATGTTTTGTTTAGTTCTAAAATTTCCATATTTTTGTGGCCGAAATTAACAACTTAAGAATACATTTTATTTTATGGTTTATACAAAACCCCATTACGAAATACTTGATGGTTTACGTGGAGTAGCAGCCATTATGGTGGTAGCTTTCCATGTTATGGAAGCGTACACAATAAACCCTTTCGACCAGATACTGAGCCATGCCTATCTGGCGGTTGATTTTTTCTTCGTGCTTTCCGGTTTTGTAATCGGATACGCTTACGATGATCGTTGGAGTAAAATGAGCATCGGTAATTTCCTCAAACGAAGGATTTTCAGGCTTCATCCGATGGTTGTTTTCGGAACGTTGCTTGGCGTTATTCTGTTTTATTTCGGGGCATCAACCATTTTTCCGCTCATCCAAGATGTTTCGATTGGTAAATTACTCATTTATGCCTTGTTAGGCATGTTACTAATACCTATGCCTCCAAGCATGGATATCCGTGGGTGGCAGGAAATGTACACATTGGACGCTCCGATATGGTCGTTGGCTTTCGAATACATTGCTAATATTTTATATGCTCTTTTTATCCGGAAATTTTCGAAAATTGCACTTTCAATTTTGGTGTTTATTGCTGCTTGTGCAACACTGTATCTGACTTTGACACAAGGAGATGTTATTGGTGGATGGGCGCTCGACGGTCATCATTTACATGTTGGATTTACCCGGCTGATGTATCCCTTTTTCGCCGGATTATTGCTTTACCGGATGGGTAAATTGATTCGTATCCGGCGGGCTTTCCTATGGTGCAGCTTGTTGCTTGTCGCCGTGCTTGTCGTTCCGAGAATAGGTGGCCCGGAAACTTTGTGGATGAACGGTTTATATGAAGCGACAATTATTATTATCGTTTTTCCGTTGATTGTTTTTATGGGTGCAAGCGGGGAAATAAAAGGAAAATATACTTCGAAAATTTGTAAATTCTTGGGTGATATTTCCTATCCGCTTTATTTGGTCAATTATCCACTCTGCTATATACATATCGGTTGGATATCGGATAAAAAATATACATTGGCAGAAGCAGGATGGGTACCGGTGATTGTCTTTGCGGCATCCGTCCTACTTGCTTATCTCGCTTTGAAACTATTTGACGAACCAGTTAGGAAATGGCTCAGGAAATTTATACTGTCCACGCAAAGGATGTAACCATCCGCTGAATCGCGTCTTTTTCTAACCAATTTTCTCCGGTATTTTTGCATATAAAAAAGCATATGTTAACAGACCAACAATTTTCGGAGCTTCATTCTCGTTATGTTTCCTCAGGGTTAA
>BNXB01000145.1 GCA_025999255.1 Bacteroidia bacterium
TTTCAAAATTTCATCGACATGTGCGTTGATTGCGTCTGCCGTAACGGTTTCGATACGGAACGGTAATTGGACTTCCTTATTGCTTATTCTCAGTGTACTATTCTTTTTCAATTTATTGAACTTCACTTTCATACACTCTTCTGCGAGCATCATTCCTTTTTCCCAAGTATAGGCAGTATCAGCTTTCAGCTCCCCACAGGGATCAACATTACCGCTTGCGCCGGAAAAATAAAACACTTCACCGCCCCACTGTTTCGATAATTCTTCGGTTGTTATACCCGGAAAATCGGTCGAAACAGCTAAACTCTTGTGGTTCAAACTGACCGGATGACAGGCATAGTTTACCAGCGAAACGATGATTTTGCCTTTTCCGTCGAGAAAACGGGCGATATAAACATCGTGATCGATCGGCCCGTTTTCTTCCCGCCGGTTACAGTTCATGGCACAACTTCCCTTGCCGATCTCAATCGTAAAGGGAGTGAATTTCTGTGCTTTAATGGTCTGTACGGCATTTGCGACGATATTGTCGAAAATCATCTGCGCCGTCCGGTAGTTTGATCCGCCCGGATCGGCGCTGCTACCACCTACACGGGGCGCGGAATGAGTATGGGTACAGTGGATGAAAATCCTGTCGGATGTCAAGCCCGACTGCTCCGAAATCGCCTTATGAAGCTTGTCCGAAAAATCGGGCGAAAGTTCCATCATGTCGTTTGTGATAATACAAATCGTATCAGTGTTGTTACGGATAACGAGACAATGTGTTTTCAAAGGCCTGTGAACAGAGTTCGATAATCCCTTGCGGGCGGCAAATCCGGCCAAAACAACCGAATCCTCAGGAGTGATATCCATAATTCCGATATTGCATCTCAACTGGTTCGCGTCTTCCGTGCAAGCGGAGAGTAAACAGATTGTTACGCAGAGTAACATAATTCTTTTAAGCATCTTCATCTACTGTTTTAATATCCGGGATTCTGAACAATTTTACCTTTACTTTTTTCCCATTCGTTACGTGGAATAGGCACTAAATGGTGCTCATTTAACATTCGTTTGGTTGCGCCGGGAAAAGCAGAGCCATAGAGGTCCTGGCTGTTGCTGTAATCAGGTTCGCCGTCAGGTATTGCCTTCGGTTTTGCAATGTGCCATATAATCGTATTATCGTCGCGCCTTTCTCCCGATATTCTGTAAACCGGACGGTTTTCATAGTCCATTGCGATTTTCCATCGACGAAGGTCAAAATATCGAAAGTTCTCAAAAGCCAATTCTATACGTCGTTCCTGAACGACCTTTTTCCTCATTTGGTCAACCGAAAGCGAAGCCTGTATATGCGGCATTTTCACATCTGCCCTGTCGCGTACCTTATTAAGATATTCGGCACAGGTAGCAACATCGTCGTTGTACTCAAGACTTGCCTCCGCATAAATAAGATAGATTTCCGCGAGTCTAAACCACGGATACATCAACGTAGTATTGATTTTTTCGCTTATTTCGGCTTCTTCAATCACCCACTTGCTCAACCAGAATCCTGTACCGTTGGTACCTGTCGTATAGGAGTACCATTGATCGTTTTTAGTGATGACCTTATTGCCTGCCGCAGGTTTGCAGATACGAATCGTATCGTCCATATAGACCGATTCGGGAGATAAAATGGTTTTGTAGAAACGCGGATCGCGTCCGCCCCACGGATCTGCAGGATTGTAACCGGAAGCGGCTTCAAAGGGTTTCTTTCCGGTCGCCGCCATTTCATAATCACAAACAATGTTTTCGACCGGAAGTATCGAATGCCATCCTCCCAGTTCCGCAGGCGCATAATACAACTGGGCGGAATAGCCATAATCCCCTCCGTAGTTGGTTGTTGCGTCATAGTATTTTGCCCAGATAACTTCAGGGCATTGTACGTTTTTCCAATAGTCGTCGTAGTTTGCCAGCGAATAAGCCCCCGCATTAGCGCGTTGTATTACTTCATAAGCGGCGTCTTTTGCCAATTTCCATTTATTACGATCGTATTTTCCTTTGAAAATAAGGTTTTGTTCCGAAGGATTCGGTTCCGAAGGATCGTTGAACAATGGACTTGCCGCATAAAGATAAGTTCTGGCTTTCAATGCTTTACACAAGTCGGCTCCTATCCTGCCTTTTACGATGGGTTTGTCGGGCAACAGACTGCTCGCTTCGTCCAGGTCTTTGATGATAAAGTCCACGCAATCATCGTATTTATCGCGTACAATATCATAATCTTCCTGAAGTTGATATATCTCTTTAATAATAGGGATTCCTCCGTAACGCGCCAGCATGTTTGAATACGTCCATGCACGCAGGAACAAAACTTCGCCTTTCAGCCGGTCTTTCACTTCTTCGGGTACCTGGGCGTCATCAACACGTGATAGGAAAATATTCATATCACGAATATAAGAA
>BNXB01000146.1 GCA_025999255.1 Bacteroidia bacterium
CAATGGCTCCGGCGCTTCGCTGATACAGGAATGGATGTCGAATATCCGTGATTTCGGCTTCAAGGCGGATTTTTCATATCATCCCAATCCTCAAAACAGTATCAAGTTCGGCTATCTCGCCACGCACCACACTTTTACGCCCAGCGAAGGTGGCGGAAGCAGTCCCATATCCGGACAAATTTCACAGCCGCAGGAATTTGCACTGGAACACGCCGTCTATGTGTCGAACGAAACGAAAGTTTCAGACAGGCTGACCCTTAAATATGGCTTGCGCTACTCGCTGTTTCAGAATATTGCCAATGGTGAGACAATTAATTATTTGAGGGATTACAGGGTAGATCATTCAAAAACATATTCCAAAGGGGCGATTTACAACCATCAGCACCGGCTCGAACCCCGCGCAGGAGCAGCTTATCTGTTTAAC
Organism: Bacteroidia bacterium; assembly: GCA_025999255.1. Lineage (GTDB taxonomy): Bacteria > Bacteroidota > Bacteroidia > Bacteroidales > Azobacteroidaceae > BNXB01. The sequence goes on from BNXB01000146.1 coordinate 425, forward strand.
GACGTCAATTCGGTCAAAACAAGTTATTCGCGTACCACGCAATACATACAGTTGGCGTCCAATTCGGCGGCGGGTTCCCCGTTAGACGTCTGGTTTCCGGCAACCCAAAACGTCAAGCCGCAACTGTCCGACCAGTTTTCGCTCGGTTACTTCCGCAATTTTGCCGATAACCGTTACGAATTTTCGGCAGAAGCCTATTACAAACTTATGCAGGATGTGGTTGATTTCAAAGACCACGCCAGACTACTGGGAAATGTCGATTTGGAACAGGAACTCCGCTTCGGGCGCGGCCGGGCCTATGGATTGGAGTTGATGTTCAAAAAGAACAGCGGTAAACTGACCGGCTGGGTGAGTTATACAATCTCCAAAGCCAAAAGACAGATAGACGAAATCAATAATGGCGCATGGTACAGGTCGCCCTACGACAAGCCTCACAACATTTCCATCGTTGCCAATTACGAACTGTCGCGCAAGTGGTCATTCGGCGCAAACTGGGTGTATGCCAGCGGAACGCCCGTAACGTATCCAACCGGAAAATACTGGGCGGACGGTTCCTACGTGCCGCTTTATGCGGGACGGAACGAATATCGTTACCCCGCCTATCACCGTCTGGATTTGTCCGCCACCGTAAAACTGTCAAAACCGGAGAAGAAGTTCCAGAGCGAACTGAATTTCTCTCTCTACAATGCTTACAGACGAAAAAATCCGTGGATAATAACATTTCGCCAGGACGAAAATCAACCGGATATGACATACGCCGAGAAAATGTACCTGTTTACATTTATCCCTTCAATAACTTGGAATTTCAAATTTTAATAATATAATGATATGAAAAATGTAAAATCCATAATCAGTTCTCTTTTACTCGCTTCGAGTATCGGTTTTGTGGCGTGTACCGAAAAAATGGACATCGACGTGAACAATGCGCCGCCGCAACTTGCCATTTACGGCAGCATCACGACCGACATCGCGCAACACGCTGTAACCGTGATGCGCTCGTCGAACTATTTCTCCAATTCTGCGCCGGAAGGCATCAGCGGCGCAATTGTTACTGTTAGCGACGGGGACGAGGTATTTATCCTAACGGAAAGTCCATCTGAAAAAGGCGTGTATCTAACAGACCCAAACGTTTTCGGCGTGGAAGGCAAAACCTATACGCTGAAAGTCGTAGTCGAATTCGACGGCGTAACGGACGAATACGAGGCAACCTCCCTGTTGCCATACTCCGTCCGGGTAGATTCCGTCACATTCCGGCAGTCCGATATGTCAGACTATATCGTTGACGCCCTGCTTTACGGAAGGTTGCCGGAAAGCAATAATAATTACTTAAATATCAAGACTTACAAAAACGACAACATTCCCCTGAACGATAAACTGTCAAATTTCAATATCATTGTCAGCGAAAACGTGGACAGGAAAGGGATTGACGGCGCCGTCTGCATGGACTTTTTCACAGGTGAAAGGTTCACAAACGGCGAAGTTTCCGGCGAAAACATGGTTTCCATAGAGCAGGGCGACCTGATTACCTTTCAAATCTGTTCGATTACGAAAGAATATGCGAATTACGTACTGAACGCACAAAAGGAATTGCAGGGGTCAATGCCGATATTTAGCGGTCCTCCGGCAAATGTGCAGACCAATATCAGCGCAAAAAACGCAATAGGGCAAACGCCTGTCTGTGGATTTTTCACAGCGTATTCAAAGCAGAGTTGGAAGGTATTGTTTTATTTATCATCATAATGACCATATGTAGAAAGTACTAATACTATTATCTCTTTTTCTTGAACCTGATAAATAAGTCTGTGTTTATCTGTTATTCTGCGCAACCATTGCCCTACCCTATTATTTCCTAATGGCTTAGGATGTCCTGTTCCGGTGGTCGGATGAAGAATTAACTCTTCTAATAACTTTAATAATTTTCTATATGCTTGAGGTTCAGATCGCTTTAAAAGAATAACGTCACTTTTAGCGGTATCAGTAAAATC
>BNXB01000147.1 GCA_025999255.1 Bacteroidia bacterium
CTTTCACTGATGTTTGCCTTATTTTCATTACAGTACTAGTAATTGGCTTGCTTGCTGCACTTTATCCTTCGAGATATTTATCAAATCGATGGCTGAAAAGATAAAACGAATATAAATTTTCAAAATTATGGAAAATGAATTCATGGCATTGGAAGAAAAAATCGTTAAAATGCTTAAAACGGTATATGACCCGGAAATACCGGTCAACATTTACGACTTGGGATTAATTTATGGTGTGGACATCGATGATGAACAAAATGTAAAAATTACGATGACATTGACCGCACCGGGATGTCCTGTTGCCGATTTCATCATGGAAGATGTACAAATGAGAGTCGAATCGGTAGAAGGCGTAAAAAGTGTGGAAGTCGAACTGGTTTTCGAACCGATGTGGCATAAGGACATGATGAGTGAAGAAGCCAAATTGGAATTGGGTTTCCTGTAAAATTAAAAAATGAAGAAAATATATTTTGCCTCCGATATGCATCTCGGATCCGATGTATTTGAAGACCCGAAAATTGTTGAAAAACGTTTTGTACGTTGGCTCGACAGCATTAAAAACGATGCTCAGGCATTGTACTTACTGGGTGATATTTTTGATTTCTGGTACGAATACAAATACGTCATCCCCAGAGGATTTACACGCTTTCTAGGCAAAATATCCGAAATGACCGATTCCGGAATAGAAGTTCATTTTTTTACAGGAAATCACGATATCTGGATGTACGATTATCTTCCCCGGGAAACAGGAGTAATTGTTCATAAAAAACCTGTTGTAGAAACAATAAACGGGAAATGTTTCTATCTGGCTCATGGCGACGGACTGGGAGATAATTCCCACTCTTTCAAACTGATTCGTCGGTTATTTCATAATAAAATATGCCAAAAATTCTTCGGTTCGCTACATCCACGTTGGAGCTTCCGGTTCGCCCATGCCTGGTCGAAACACAGCCGGAAGACCGGACTTGCCAATCCGGCCGGATATTCCGGAGAAGAAAAAGAACACTTGGTCTTATACGCCAAACAATATATAGCACAACATCCGGAGACTGATTTCCTGATCTTCGGACACCGGCATATCCTGTTGGATTTGATGCTATCGCATCAATGCCGCATGATGATCATCGGCGATTGGCTGCAATACTTTTCATACGCGGTTTTCGATGGAAAAGAACTTTCCCTGGAACAATTCGAGGAATGACAAATGCACATTTCTCCCAAACCCGTACTGATTATCGGGGGCCGAGTCCGCTGGACTTCGGAATATATGAAAATAACTCCTCCTGTTCTTCATTTACAAAAACGCTTGTTTCTGACTTCGTAAATACGTTCTATTATTTCTACAACTTTTAATCCTTCCAGGAGGTTTGTGGAGATGCTGCCCTTGTAATTCAATGTTTCCACTACATTTTGTATGACATAGTGATGATTTTGTGCAGATCCCTTATAATTTCCGTAATCGTTCGGAGGGTTTGATGGAGCCAGTTCCGGCATCAATAAAAACGAGGTCGAACGTTTCATCTATGGACGGAATTATTCCCATGGCATCGCCGATATGCAGACGGATTTTATTTTTATCCGGGGATTGGTTGAATTGTTTCAGAATAAAATCTTCCATTTCATCATTGATTTCGATGGTATGAATAATACCGTCTTCCGGTAAAGCTTCAGCCATACATAAGGTAGCATATCCGGTATAAGTTCCTATTTCCAGAATCCGTTTCGGCGATATCATCCGGCAAAACATTTTGAGCATACGTCCCTGCAGATGTCCAGAGATCATTCGCGGACGAAGCAGATTTACATGGGCATCCCGGTTCAGACGGGTTAATTGTTCACCTTCTTCATCGATATGACTCAATATGTATTCTTCCAGATTCATTTGAATGTGGGAGGCAAGAAATGTTTATTTCCATCCAGGATTTTCCCTACATTATTAATTTCGAGGAATGAGGTTCCTCCTCCTTCTCCGAAGCTACTGCTTAAATAGGCTACCATATCATTCCTGTTGATCATTCCCTTTTTTAGTAATTTTCCAAGGGCATTGAGAAAATATTCTTTCGTATTGGATTTTTCTTCCTGGTATTCGGCCCAAACGCCATAAGAGAGCGCCAGTTCACGTGTAGTCCGTTCCCTGTAACAAATTGCAAAAACGGGCGATTTTCCACGGAATGCGGCCAGGTAACGGGCTGTTCTGCCGGTAAATCTATCGGTTACAATTGCTTTGACATGCAATTTGGAAGAAGTTTTAACCGCTTGTTTCGCCAGGAATGATGTGACGTCCAGATCGTCGTTCGGCATGGGAACCCGGATATCATTTTCAGCCAATTTTGTTTTTTCGGCTTCGCTTGCCACACGGGTCATCGTGCGTAC
>BNXB01000148.1 GCA_025999255.1 Bacteroidia bacterium
CGCACATGGATTCTACGTTGGTTCCGCCCGGTTCAACGGTTTCGTCGCAGGAATTTAATCCGATAATTACCGTTAACGCCAGAATAAATGATAATATTTTTATCTTTTTCATATTTTCGATTATTTTTTAGTTAATGTACAAGACCATTGATAAGCGTTTAACCCGCTTGTTGCATCACCGGTAGAAACGAAAGTCATAACACCGGTTCCGAAATTATAGGCAGCGCCGGATAAGAAATAAGCATAGCCGCCCCAAGGAGTGGTTCCGATGCAATCTGATGTAACAACGCCATTAGCCGCAACGCGGATAATACCATCATAGTGATAACTGGCGTAAGAAGCTCCGCCACCGATCCAGTACCAACCGGCGAGCAAATCGGAACAGAAATAATGCCCTTCGCACACTTTGGTTAAAGTAAGCGTGAAAGGCCCTCTGTTAGCTGTTACGCCGGTTGCTACTACCTTACGTGTAATAACGGATGTGTAATCGCCCGAAATATCGGTGGTACTCACACCGTCGGCATTATATACATAAATATTGCGTGTCTTGGAAATGTTATATCCTTCGGCATTCGTCGCAGTATAAGTAACGGTTTTTAATCCTATAGTAGAAACATCAACTGACGTAACCGTCACCGATGCTGTAATATCTTCCGTACCCACTGCCGCTGAAAATCCGGGCTCTTTGTAAGATTCGCCCAGCGGCATATAAAACACGGCGCCTTCGTCAACAAGAGAAAGCGTTGGAAATGTAGTCACTTTTGAGAGTCCGTAACTATCTTTATCTTCATCGTTTAAACAAGAACCAAGTACTATCGTAGATACTACCATGCTTGTTACAAATAAGAATTTAAATATATTTTTCATATTCATTCTGTTTAATTATGTGGATATATTACTTTGCCCACCAAACGGGAGTTTCAATTGCTTCTTGCGCGGGGGCATTTGTATTCCTTGATGTTTCACTCGCCGGAAAGAAGAATCGCTTAGGCATCAATCCGCCTCCAATCTGGCTGTTGGCAGAAGGCTTCAGGAAATTCGGATAACCGGTGCGATTGTAATCCAGCCATGCTTCTATCGGTAAACGAATCGCAGAAGCTATCCATTTTTGAGTAATAATTGCATTTATTTTAGCATCGGTAGCAGACGGATACGCATAAATTCCTGAAAGTAGAGAATTTGCATTAGCTGCACTGTGACCAAAGTCGATAAATGAAGCGGTAACTCCGGCTTCATAGTTTTCTTTGCCGCTAATTCCTGTCCGTTCTTTTGCTTCGGCAATCATAAACTGAATCATTGCTTTAGTGAAAAAATAAACAGGATCATCGCTCTTCCAGTTACCCCTTGCTATTTTATCACTTTCAGTCGAACCTCCGGAATTCAGTCTGTCTCCGAAGACCATACTGTTAAATGCTCCGGAAGCGCCCGGACCGGGTTTAAATATCCCATTGTACCGGATATCATTGTTGTTTTTAAGATAATCCAAAAACACATCGGCAGCACGGAAATTGTCGGTACCAAGACCTTCACCGGCCATATTTACGCCGTAGAAAGGATTTCGTTTACCTGGCTCGGCCGTAAAACCGCCAATCAGGGCTTCATCAACAAATCCGTAGGAAGAACCCAAACATTCGGTTAATTTGGCATTTACATTACCCCCTTTGGTTTGACGCAGGTACAATTTGAGTTTCAATGTATTTGCGAATGCTTTCCATTTGTTCATATCGCCATGGAACAAATAATCATTAGATCCGATTGCCGTATTGGTAATAGCAGAGAAATTTTTAGACAAAGCGGCATCAATACGCGTCAACAAATCGGCATAGATAGTTTGCCCGTCATCGTATTTGGGAGCGAGAATTCCGGTATTGCCTTGCAAACCTTCGCTGTAAGGAATCTTGTCGAACAAATCGACCAAAATCGCGAAATGAAATACCTGCATGCTGGTAGCTATCAGATACATATTCCAATCTTCGACTTTTTCGGCTTCTTCTATAACATATTTGTAATCATTCAGTGCGCCGCTGAAACTTTCCGACCACATCCAGTTGAAATCCGTAGGCTGAGGATTATAATCATTGATTGCATTGTACTGGTTGCTGGTGAAATTCTGGCATAAATGTTCGGCCCAAATCGAACCATAAGTCATCAGATAGTTGTTGTAAAATGCCGCAGTGGACATTTCTGCTGCCGGAAGCACTATTTTAGCAGGCGCTGTAGCGGGATTATTCGGGTCGGTATTCACATCCAGGAATTCCGAGCAACTGCCGAATGTTATCAGTATCGCCGAAAACAATAATATTAATTTATACTTTTTCATATGTTCAAATTTTATTTTTAAAAGTCATATGGAACTCGCATCATGTTTATGT
>BNXB01000149.1 GCA_025999255.1 Bacteroidia bacterium
GGGCCGATGGCTTACAAAAAGATACTCTGATGAAGTATGCGGGATCTTTGGCGGAAGGATTACATGGGATGTTCCCGGAAAAATCGGCAGGTTATTATAAAAATCACATCCTGGGCGGCTGGAATATGCGTCAAAGGGAAGCCGATTTGATTAATAAAGGGAAAACGGTATCCCGTAAAAGCCGGGAATACTCATTATTAGACAGAAGGGTCAATTACCTTGAATTGAAAGAAATACGAAGACTTCCGTTTTTAAGTCAAAACAGGAACAAATCGGGTCTTTATACCAAAGAGTACCTGAAACGTACCAAACCGTTCGGGACTCTGGCTTCCCGTACAATAGGAGATATATACGGAGACTTTGAAAAAGGAGGAAAGAACGGGCTGGAATTGGAATACGATTCTATTTTATGTGGGGTTCCCGGAGTAAGTATGGTCAAGAAAATTTATGGACGGACTACTACGGAACCATTGGTTTATCCTGTTAACGGGAAGGATATTGTTACAACAATAGATATTGATATACAGGATATTACAGAAAAGGCGCTGTTGAATAAACTGAAAGAAATCGACGCCGAATCGGGCACCGCGGTGGTCATGGAGGTAAATACCGGCGAGATTAAGGCCATAACCAACATGGGACGTATTCATGAAGGTGTTTGGACGGAAACGAAAAATCATGCGGTTGCCGATGAAACGGAACCCGGATCCACATTCAAAGTAGTTTCGATGATGGTCGCTCTTGAAGACGGGGTAGTCCATCCGGATGACAGTGTCGAAACGGGAAATGGTTTGTATACCTATGCCGGAAATGTTGTGAGGGATCATAATGCGCACAGGGGGGGATATGGTAGAATTACAGCTTCGAAAGCTATCCGGTATTCTTCGAATGTGGGTGTGGCGAAAATCATTTTAAAAGGATATGAAAATAATCCGTCGAAATTTGTAGAAGGCATTTATAAAATAGGATTGAACCAGGACTTCAAACTTGAAATTCCCGGAGCCGGAAGGGCAAAAATCCGTTCTCCCAAAGATTCTGCAAGGTATTGGTCGAAAACAACCTTACCCTGGATGTCGTTTGGTTATGAAACTCAGGTTCCTCCTATTTATACGTTAACATTTTTTAACGCAATTGCCAATGATGGAAAAATGATCAAGCCGTTTTTTGTGAAAGAAATACGGAATGACGGGAAAGTAACGGAAAAGAAAAAAACAGAAACAATTAATCGTCAGATATGTTCTCCGAATACCTTGAAGCAAATCCGTATCATGCTCGACGATGTGGTGAATCAACCTGATGGAACGGGTAAACCGGCCTGTTCCGATTATGTAAGGATATCGGGTAAAACAGGTACTGCCCAGATTTCACAAGGAGCGGCAGGGTATAAAAGCGGCGGTTTGTCGCACCAGGTTTCATTTTGCGGATATTTTCCGTCCGATGAACCGAAATATTCTTGTATCGTGCTAATCAGGAAACCTCGTAACGGCCTTCCTTCAGGAGGATTGATGTGCGGAACCGTATTTAAAACGATTGCGGAGGAAGTCTATGCGAGAAGTTTATATAAGAAGATAAATGAATGTGAAAAAGATTCTATAAATCCATTTGTACCCCGTGTAAAAAATGGGTTCTATGCCCAGACCGAATATTCTTTGAATAAATTGGATATTTCGTATAAGGATAGTGTGGATACCCGTAAGGATTTGATTACAAGTACTGTTGTCGATGATAAACTGGTACTAACGGATAAAAAGACGGCTGATAACTTGGTCCCGAATGTAAGTGGAATGGGAGCAAAAGATGCTGTTTATATGTTGGAGAATTCGGGTTTGAGGGTTAATCTCTCCGGACGTGGAACTGTTTATGCACAGTCGATCAGTCCGGGAACCCGGATAATAAAAGGACAAACAATATCCATTCAATTAAAATAAAATACCGATATGCAACTCGACGAATTAATCAGCGCTATTTCTTACGACGAAGTTAACGGATCGCTCGATATTGAAGTGACCGGCATTCATTCCGATTCCCGGAAAATAGAACCGGGTTTCCTGTTTGTGGCTGTTCCGGGAACACAATCCGACGGACATCAATTTATCGGTAAAGCAATTGAGAATGGAGCAAAAACAATTGTATGTCAGGTTTTTCCAGATAAAAAAGTAACTGGTGTTACTTATATCCGTGTGGATGACACCGCCGATGCTTTGGGTAAATTAGCTTCTGTATTTAATGGAGAACCTTCAGGCCGGTTGACATTGGTTGGCGTTACGGGAACAAATGGTAAAACGACTATTGCCACTCTTCTGTATGAATTATTTCGTAAATTAGGTTATAAAGCAGGCTTATTGTCAACTGTTTGTAATTA
>BNXB01000150.1 GCA_025999255.1 Bacteroidia bacterium
GGGGGATTTCCAGCGTCTTTTCCGGGGAATAGGACGGGCCGGTCCAACCATCCTGCCCCGGCTGAATCCGGTAATGCAGCGTGCCGGATGTTACTGCGAGCGTTTTCAGGGAATCCAATACCGGTGTGGGCACATTGTGCAGCGGGATTCCCAATGAGAGTGGGGCGGCATCCACCGCCACCCGCCAGGTGTTGGCGTCGCCCAGTACCCAGATGTTACCTGTTGTTCCCAGCCGGTACTCTATCCCCAGGGGGAAAGTCCCCGAGGTTTCGTTCCGTACGGTTTCTCCCGTGTAATCAATACTCAAGTCTGCACTCCTGGGATAGATACGGACGCCTACGCTGAATACGGCATCGGAAACACCGGATTCCCGCATCGTGATATGGTAAGTTTGACCGGGGGTCAAACCGGTAAAGCTCAGGTCGCCGGAATTGTCATTTCCCTGTTGCATCGCTCCCACAAACAGGCCGGTCACCGGATCGTAAACACCATACTTGGCACGGGAATCACTCTCTGAGAGCGTCAGTGTCGTCCCGTCCGGGCTCAAGGTCAGCTGTTCGGGCGAAACATCCACAACCCCGGTACAGGCAGGGGTACGTACTTCCACCCCGGACGACAGGGAGGAGAGGTAATTGATTTCATTATAGCCGTAAGGCCGGCTGACCAGTACGTAATCATGGTCGGGTGACAAATCCTCAAACAGCAGGGATGAATTCAATCCGACGCCCAAACCCAGGCGCCAGCCGATCACTTCGCTGCCATCGGTCTCGACTAATGCATATTCCACATCGGAATGCGTATTCAAGACCGATAACCGGGACTTACACACACTGCCCGACAGGTAAACCGACCCCGTCACCAGACCCATCTCCGCGTCACTGCCCGGATTTGAGGCCGGAGCGCATACTTCACTGTAATATCCTTCATCGAGTACCTTGCCCGGATCCAGATTGGTTCCCCGTTCAACAGATACCGCCCCGGAGGGAATACCGACTATCCGGTAAGTCTTCCCGGGAGTCAGATCGTTGAAAGAAAGCGTCCCCGCAGCATTGGGAAAATACCATTCTTGACCGACAGAATAGACCGGAGCAGCCGCTCCGGAAAATAACACATCTATGCCGGGTAACAGACTGACACTGCTCCCCCGGACTGCGACCAGGCCATAAACATAACCCGGTTTCGTGGTTACAGACAAGTTAGCCTCGCCCGAATAAACCATCGAAGGAGACAGGGACAGGCCCGAACCGGAGGCGAAGACGATGTTATCCAATGCATTGCCGAGGCTGCCAGAAGGGGCGATACCTACAAATCCGAAAGTGGTCGTTCCCTGACCCTCCGGAATGGAATAGACACCTTTAAAATTGTTTACTCCTCCTGCGGCATTGGTTCTAAAAACAGAGATGTAATACGAATTTCCGTTAAACTCCTGCGTATATTCACCTACAGGAATTGCTGTTACGGCACATGTTAACCGGGCTGCCAAAGCGTAAACAATTTTTTCAAAAAAAGATTCGGCAATACTGGCTGAGGCGCCGATGATATTCTTTCCGTATGGATAGTTATCATTCAACCATAAAGCAGCATTTTCTGAAAGGTAATCTCCCGGTGTATTAATCGCAGGCCCTATCACAACAGAAGCGATGTTGTTAGCTACAGATTTTTGTGCCCCATGCCACAACGACCATTCATAAATTTTACCCGCTTTTGTAGCTATTTGCTGATAAATACTTGATTTCGTAACCAAGCACAATTCAAGAATATATTTACCATTTACTGTTGAGTTATAACTATAATAGCCGTTACTATATTGCACTTCCATCAGACCATTAGATAATTCTATATTGGCAGGTACAGCAGTAGGGGCACATCCGGGGTGTGTCGAATACCAGCCATTAGCCTTTGTTGCTTCACTGAAATTCGCATCGGATGCAGCCAGCCAGCCAGTAGCACCGGATGGTTGGTAATAATAAAATCCATCGCTGGCAGCAGTATTATTCGAAGACGTACCTAACCATCCTACTCTATCTGCACCGTTATATACCCAGTGTTCCATATCCCCGTTTATAATGTGGTCAGGATATTCCTTGTCAATCACTTTCACCGTGACAATATTACTTTGTACCGTTACTGTGGAACTGTTTACATTATTGGTTATTTCACAGTAATAAGAATAACTGCCGGCTCCACCGGGAGTCAGAGTAGTCAAAGCAGTGCCGGTAGCGCCGGCAACAGTTTGTCCGTCTTTGTACCACTGGTAAGTCAGAAGGCCATTATCAAGGCTTTGCGCCTGTACGTAGAGTTGTAATGTAGCGTTTTTAGCAAATGTTCC
>BNXB01000151.1 GCA_025999255.1 Bacteroidia bacterium
CATTAGGAACTGTTCCTACCTTTGCTTTCAAAGACAAGAACGTTGGTACCGGCAAGGAAATAGTCGTAAGCGGAGGTTCATTGACCGGTGCGGACGCTTCCAAATATACTTTTTCTGCAACCAGTTTGCAAGCAGACATCACTAAGAAAAATCAGGCGTCTAACCTGGGACTTACTACAAGTCTGAACCTCAAATACGGAGATACTTATACTTTTGCTCCGACGATTGCCGAAGCTTCAACAGTTAACACTTATTATAGCAGCAATGCTACCAACGTCCTTGAAATCGATAATACCGGTAAACTTATTTATAAGGGTGTCGGTACTGCAACTATCACAATCCAGGCTAACGCCAAAGATCCTGCCACTTGTAATTATAACGACGCTACAGTTAATATTGTAGTAACTGTTGCCAAAGGCACTCAGATTATCACAATACCCGGCACTATCAATAAAATTCTGGCCGAAGGATCATTTGCATTGACGCCAACAGCTTACGATAATCCGACTTTTCTATATGAGGCAATTAACAACGATGCCGGTGTTATTGAAGTAAACAGTAGTACGGGAATTGTCACTCTTAAAAAAGCCGGTACGGCAGCCGTACTGATTACAGCTCAGGAAACCGCACTTTATGAAGAAAAGAAACAGTCTGTAGCTGTTGTTGTAACGGAAGGTGTAGCGATTACTACACAACCGCAGGCTCAGACATCAATTTGTGTCGGAAGTCCGTTTACATTGTCGGTTGTTGCAACAGGCGCTGTTTCTTACCAATGGTATAAAGGAGCAACAGCTATTACCGGTGCAACCGGTGCAACCTACACTGTTCAGGAAGCTACCGCTACTGACGGAGGCACCTACACCGTAAGAGTTCAGGGAACAGCAGGTACAAATCCTGTTACCAGCGCTAATGCAGTCGTTTCTGTCGGTTCCGGAGCTACTATAACAACTCCATTGGTAAACAAGGTTTATTGCCAGGGATCAAATGTTGCTTTAACGGTAGGGACATCAGGAACCAATTTAACTTATCAATGGTTCAGAAACGGAAGTATCATCACAGATGCAACTACTGCTACTCTTACAATTAATAATATACAGGCAACGGATGTTGCATCGTATCGTGTCGATGTTACCGGAACGGCTTGTAATACCGCCACTGTTAGCAGTTCAGCCTCGGTCGGTATTACACCGCCTCTGCCGACAAATCCTTCTTTTACCAAAAGTCCGGAATATCTTGTACAAAGGCAGGAAGATATCCAAATCATTGTCGGTAATACTACCATCGGTTACGAAGGAGTAAGTAAATATACCTGGAGTTTCTCTACGGATGAAGCGGCATTTACCCAGAAAGAAACAACAACTCATACCAACACCCTCCACGTAACTCCGAATACCCGCACCGGCGTTCTTACCGTTACACTGACACACCCATGCGGAGACAAGTCAATAACAAAAAATCTAAAAGCTGTTCCTAGTGGTATTGATGACATTACAACATCCGGAGTAAAAGTATATCCGAATCCGGTTGTTTCCGGAAGTACGATGACTGTCGATTTAGGAGGAAACACAGGAGCGATTATCTACATTTACAATGTAACAGGTTCGTTGACAATGCATGCTAATCTGAAAACCCAGATCAATACCATTCCTGCAAACCTGAACCCAGGTGTCTATATGATGAAAATAGTCATTCCTGACGGAAAAACAATGCATCACAAATTTATTGTGAAGTAATACGTTCCTATATCAAAATAAAAAGAGGCTGTCTCACAATTCGTGAGGCAGCCTCTTTTTATCTCTGTTTTTTATCCTTATCCCGGAACTTATCCCGTCTTTTCAGGAAGTAAGTCAAGGCTATAATACAAACCAGGGTAATACCAATAGTTGACCAATATTGAATCTCAGTAATACCGGAATGACGCCCCGGCCAGGCATAAACTGACATACCTATCAGGTATATCAATAAAACAAGAGGTAACAAATTTGAACGTTTCATCGTAAGCCCCCGAAGAAGTACATCTTTTCTTCTCCCTAATAAAATCAGACCTTTGTGTCCTAAAACACATCGTTATGAGCAAAGAAGAATTTATTGTGATCTTAGAGCGTCAACAATCCAGTGGACTAAGCATCAAAGATTTTTGTTTGAATGAATCTTACACAGCATCGAGTTTCCACTATTGGAAGTCAAAATATGGGATGTGCCGTCCTTACCATTCACAAACTGTTCCTGATATGGGCTTTTCACCCATCAATCTAACCTCTGGCAGGAGGTTAGCATCCAGTCAGACTGGCACGGACAACCAGATCGAAGTAAAGTTT
>BNXB01000152.1 GCA_025999255.1 Bacteroidia bacterium
CTTTCCTCTATAAATTATATGTCAAAGAACGCATAACATCCATGTGTCGCCTTAGGTGTGCGATTTTCCTCTGCGAGCTTGGTTTTTCTTTTGAGGGGAAAAACATTAACTCATGTCTGTGTGCTTAAAGCCCTATATCAGGGCAAGTAACATTGGTCAATTTGCAAACGGGGTCATTACTGCCACCACAAAGTTAGCCGACCTTTACGCTAATGAAATTGGTTGAAGTTCAGGAGAGCAGTTTTTCTGTTCGTTCTATTTCTCTTTTGTGATAGGCTATTTTGGCAGTCACTTTTACGGGGTCATAGACATGAACCAACTGTGGATTATACGGGCGCTTATCACGAAGGATGTGCCATGCGACTGTCAACAACTTTCTTGCTAGGGCGATCAGCGCCTTTTTTCTTGATTTGCGCATGGCTAAACGATTGAACTTTTCCATGTAATAAGAGTTTTTCATTCTCGATGCCGCCCATGCCACCTGCACTAAAACAGAACGCAGATACTTGTTTCCTTTGGTAGTCGCAGTACTCTTGTATTTACCGGCGCTTTCGTCGTTTCTGGGGCGCAGTCCCGCCCAGCCGGTTATTTTCCCGCTCGTCTCAAAAATACGCATATCTGCGCCTGTCTCGGCTATAATAATCATGGAGGATATATGGCTTACTCCGGGTATGGTCTGAAGATATTCCATCTCTTGGGAAAAATGTTCGTTGCATATCTCATACATTCGTCTCATACATAACTGTGTTTGTTTCTCAAATAAGTCATATTCTTCCTTTTCCCATTCTAATTGTACCCGATGATGTTCTTTCATATTGCCGCTCAGCGCCTCCCGCAATTTGCCGCTACGCTTGTTGGCCGTATTGCCATATACTAATTTCTCTAATTGAACAGGGTCGCTCTCTCCGGCAATAAGAGCCGTGATAATATTCATTACACTTTTTGTCCCAAGACTGCTCATGCAACTGCCTATACGAATGCCGCTCATGACCATTAATCTGTCCATCTTCTGCAACGAGCGCGTTTTCTGTTCCTGCAACTTGGTGTACTTACGGGTGTAGGTACGCAACTCCTGTATTTTGGGCGAAGGTACTACACTGCTGCCAAGTAATCCTTTATGCAAGAGTGTGGCTATCCACTGTGCATCTTTTACATCGCTCTTCCTGCCGGGCATCTGTTTTATCAAAAACGGATTGACTAATGTCTGTTCAAATCCCATTTCGAGCAAAATGTCCCATATCGGAACCCAATAGGTAGAGGTGCTTTCCATGGCCACTCGCTTTACGCCCTCGCGCTGCAAATATTCGCCCATTAAACGTATATTCGGCGTGGTGGTGGAATACTCGTTCACTTCGCTGTTCTCTTTTCCATTGTAAATGGCACAAAAGATGCTATCTTTGTGCACGTCTAAGCCTGATGTTTTCATATGAATTGTTATTTTATTTACACTACAAAAATATAAAACATAGACTTAGATTCGAGGGGGAGAGACTGAATTTGATGATAGTTTACATAATATTTTGGTTTACATACCTCATCTTATGTAAAGGTTTACATAAAATCGCATTAATAATAGCTTCACGAAGTAGTTGCCTGGAAATTTCTGTTAATTCCGTGTGTTTAAAATGGCTTCTATCTATAATAGTAGGAAAAACATAGCCTAAATATTTCTCTATTTGTTCAGGAACTTTCACAAGAGCGTCATCAAAATCTTCAATCTCAGGCTTTAATCCTTCACTTTTTATGACTGTAAATTTAATTTTTGCTTGCGAATATTTATCAGTAGGCTTTTTCCCAAACAACAAAATGCCCCAACCGGTAGGTCGTGTATACTCCTCATTATCAGTATCTATAAAATCCCATTTTATCAATAACTTTTTGAATTCTTCGGAATCAACTTTATAAGGTAATTCTGCTTTTGCAATGTATAATTGTAAAGCATCTTCGGAAAAATCGTTGTAAGTAAAATTCTTTAATCCTATTTCGAACGGATTTTTTATTGGTTGTAAGTCTGCCAAATCTGCAATCCGAGCCCTTTCTCTAGCTTCTTCCATAAATTGCTCATTAGCAGCCATAATTTCATTCTGCAAATCCTTGTCAAAATATTCTATTTCTATATTTTTACTTCTTAGGAAAGCTTCACCCTTGCCTTTTACTGTTGGGTCAGGGTCTTGAATTCCAATATAAACCTTTTTGATTCTTCCATTAGCAATTCTTTCAGCACAACTCAATTTTGGTTTCTTTCGCGCACCGGGTGCACAAGGTTCAAGAGTCGCAAATATAATATAACCTTCTACTTTTCTATTCCTGCACTTT
>BNXB01000153.1 GCA_025999255.1 Bacteroidia bacterium
TCCATATAGGAAGCAACTCCGCCTATGGTGATACCATTCAATAATTCTTCCTGTTTCACGCCCATTACATCCATTGACATTTGACAGGCGATAAATTCAACACCCTGTTCAATAGCCTGTTCGCGTAAAGACTCCAGCGAGTCAACGCCTTTCTGTTTCATAATGTGGCGCATCATACGGCTGCCGATACCGAACATATGCATCTTTGACAGCTTTAGTTTCAAAGAACTCGATGGTAGCATCAGTCCGAACATTCTGCCGAATATGTCTTTCTGAACTTTGGGCTTTTTGATTTTTTTAATCACGTTGAGCCCCCAAAATGTAAAGAACACAGACACCTTTTCTCCTGTTGCAGCTGCTCCATTGGCAAGTACAAAAGTTGCCAAAGCCTTATCCAGGTCATCGCTGAACATGATAAAGGTTTTTCCATGACCTCCCGACAGGTTTGCTTTCTGCTCCCTTTGAGGAACACTTTTTTCAATGACTACTGTGTATTTCCCTTTCTCATTTGTGTTTGAAATCATTTTATTCCCTGTTGTATTGCACCAGGCCTGCGCATCGCGGGAAAATCCGGCGTCGGTGGCAACAATCTCCAACCGTTCACCTTCTCTGATACTGTCGATTGATTGTTTAAGCCGCAGAATGGGGCCGGGGCACTGTAATCCACAGGCATCGACCTTTAGTGTCTTTGTTGGTGTATTTTTGTTTTGCTCTATCATCGGGTTCTTTTCTATTGGATTATTGCAAATAGGTGCAGTTGCCGCCCGGTAGGTTTTATATCCGCCTAATACGTTTTTTGCATTTGAATAGCCGGAAGCCAATAATATCTTGATTGCCAGATAACCTCTAAGCCCTATCGCACAATAAATATAGATCGTTTTGTCCTTGGGGATTTCATTTATTCTTTCACGCAAATCGTCCAAGGGTATATTAATCGCGCCGGAAATATGCTCCATCAAAAATTCGTCTTTGGTGCGCACATCCAGTACTAATACCTCACTCGGATTCGCATCGTGCAGTTCACGCCATGTAACGTAGGGCATCGTTCCGCTAAGTATATTAGCTGCTACATAGCCCGCGATAGCAATCGGATCTTTTGCCGAAGAAAATGGAGGTGCGTAAGTATGTTCCAACTTCATCAAATCGTAAATCGTTCCGCCGTTTTTAATCAGCAGTGCTATCTGGTCGATACGTTTATCTACACCATCGTATCCGACACATTGAGCGCCGTAAAGTTTACCATTGGCGGGATCGAAAACGAGTTTCAGGCTCAACGGCAAGGCATCGGGATAATAACCGGCATGAGAGTTGGAATGTGTCCATGAACTACGATACGGGATGTTCATTTGTTTCAAACGCTTGGCTGCAAGTCCGGTAGAGGCGACTGTCAGGTCAAACACTTTGGCAATACTTGTACCAATCGCGCCTTCGTATTTCTCCTTATTGCCGAATACGATATTATTGGCTACAATCCATCCCTGACGGTTTGCCGGATTTGCCAGATAATTCAACCACGGCTTACCTGTGAGCGGATGTGGAAATTCAATGGCGTCGCCTACCGCATAAATATCCTTTTCGGATGTTTCCAGGTATTCATCCACCCGGATACCCCCGGTTTCTCCGATTCTCAGTCCCGCTTTTTGTGCCAATGTGACTTCGGGGCGTACTCCGATGGAAAGAATAACGATATCGGCACGAAGAGCCTCCCCGCTTTGAAGTTGAACGCTGATTTGTTCACCTTCTTTGGAAAATCGCTCGACGGCTTGTTCCAGATAGAGAGAAACCCCTTTCTGCAAAAGATGCTGATGTACTTGCGCTGCCATCGAATAATCAATAGGAGCCATAACATGACTGCCCATTTCGACAATAGAAATATGGGCTCCCGTATGGTGCAGGTTTTCTGCCATTTCCAATCCGATAAATCCGGCCCCGACAACAACGGCATTCTTTATATTCTTATTATCTATATAGTTCTTTATTTTGTCCGTATCGTTTACATCACGAAGCACGAATATCCCGTCCAAATCAATACCTTCCATATTTGGGCGAACCGGCTTTGCTCCGGGCGAAAGCAACAGTTTATCGTATTGTTCGGTGTATTCCGTTCCGTCGGACTTACGGATTTTCAGGCTTTTGGTTTGAGGGCTTATTTCAATCGCTTCGTTTTCAACCCGGACATCAACGCTGAACCTCGTACCAAACGACTGCGGCGTTTGCAAGAACAATTTTTCGCGTTCGTCGATTACTCCGCCTATGTAGTATGGCAATCCGCAATTGGCACAAGAAATGTATTTCCCTTTTTCCAATAGAATAAT
>BNXB01000154.1 GCA_025999255.1 Bacteroidia bacterium
GCCTCTTTGTCGAATTTCCAGATTTCATTTCCGACAAGGTCTTTGATGGTACCCTCTCCTTTATTACTATACCATGTTCCTTTGGTTCCCTGAATAAATTCATTTACATTATTCGCACACCCGTCGATCTGGCGGCACATGCTATGCAAATGAACTCCGTTTTCCATGACAAAATCAACGCTGAAATTATCGTACTGGTCTCCTGTGACACGACGTTGACGAGAACCGAAACCGACAGCCGAAACAGGTTTTAAGCCGCTGAACCAAGTAAATACGTCAAGATTATGTACATGTTGTTCTACGATATGATCTCCGGACAACCATTTCCAGTTTACCCAATCCTTGATCATCCATTCCGCATCCGACCATCCGTTTTCACGGCTTCTATGCCACAGCTTGCCGCCGTTCCAATAAACGACTCCACCGACAATTTCCCCGATAGTTCCTTCCATGATCTTCTTGTAGGATTCTACATAAGAACGTTGGTGGTGACGTTGAGTACCGGTTACAACACATAAGTTCTTTACTGCAGCTTGTTTTGAAGCGGCAACAATAGTACGGTAACCTACCGGATCCACGCAAATCGGTTTTTCGAGGAATGCATGTTTTCCTTTTTCAACAGCATATTTGAAATGTTCCGGACGGAAAAACGGAGGACAAGCATCGATAATAATATCCACGCCTGCATCAACAACTTGCTTGTAAGCATCCAAGCCAACAAAACAATTTTCTTCGGGAACTTCAATCCCTTTATCCGCTTTAAGTTTGTTTCTGAGAGAATCTACCTTATCTTTAAATACATCGCCCAAGGCAATAACTTTAAGTCCATTGGCGGCATTCAAACAATTAAAAATAGCTCCGGAACCACGGCCTCCACAACCGATAAGTCCGATTTTCAATTCCTGACCGTCGGAAGCCATATCAGGCAATTCAGGCACATAATATTCTCCGGGAGCTTTCAAAGGAACCAATTTAACGCCCTTATCTCCGCCACAAGATGTCAAAGCAGTTGCAGCGCCTGTTGTACCTACGGCAGCAGTCAACCCTACCATTGCAGAACTTTTCAAAAAATTTCTTCTGTTGAATTTGTTATTTTCCATGTCTTATAAATTAAAATTAACTTTACTGATTTTAAATTTAAGTGTTTAATATTGATTTTATTTTACTATATCTGCATCACACACTACCCTGAAACCAATTCCCCTGATATCGGAATACCACCAGATACTCTTAGGCTGTTGCGGATCTGTCTTCAACCATGCATCATGACGGGCATAGTCACGAGCAGCACAACGGACATCCGCTGCATCGGAAGTATAGTTTCCTCCCCGAACGACATACTCCTCTCCCGTTTGCACCCTTGGATTGGTTACCGTTTCCGGAGTTTTCGAATATGCCTTGGAATCATATTTATCCGAACAATATTCCATCACATTACCGAGCATATTTTTAAGTCCAAACGGATTCGCTTCAACCATCGACGGTTCCTGAGTCTTATTCTTACTATTATTATTGTAAATTATATATTTACTGATTTCATCCGTCTTTGCGGAGAAAAATTTCCGCCAGAATCCTTCATTGGAAAAATCTTTAGGATTTCCTTTGAAAAAATAAGGAGTTTCAGAACCTCCACGGGCTGCATATTCCCATTCGGCTTCAGTCGGCAAGCGGTATTTCTTACCGGTTTTCTTTGATAGCCAGAGACAAAATGTTTCGGCAGCATAGTGGGTCATAGTAATTGCCGGGCGTTCGCCCCCACCCCAACCCTGATCCGGGAATCCGAAAGGAGGAGTCGGTCCTGAAATTGCATCCACATCCGGACGGCTATTATTATCATATACCATTTCCGGAGCAATTCGTCCTTCCGACATCGTTTGTGCATAAAATGCCCAATATTGATCCCAGGTAATTTCCACTTCTGCCATAAAAAACCGGTCAACAGAGACCGTTCTTACCGGAGATTCGTCTTCTTTGTGAAAAGCTTCTTTCTCCGGACTACCCATTTTGAAACTCCCCCCGGGAACAGCTTTCATGGAAATGGAAACCATAGTTCCAGGAATAGTTTCGATAAAATCCTTAAAATTAGCCACTTCTGCAGGGATTTTATAATACGCACTCGTATCTGTTACTTGCACACTAGTTCCCGGAATTCCGGTCATTTTGGAATGTTTGTAATTCGGATTGTAATGTCCTGCATCAAGATGGCAACTTATACATTGTAAATCCAGTTTCTTTTCATTCTCATCATAATATAAATGGGCGGTAATCCCATCATTCGAAATATTCTGAGGGAATAGATTCCTATGACACTCT
>BNXB01000155.1 GCA_025999255.1 Bacteroidia bacterium
TATATACGATTGAATGTCGATCGCTGTCGTTCTGCAAGAAAAATCACTCGGACAACCAGAGTCAAAAATAAGCCTAATATGATTGATGTTCCTATAAAACCTTTTTCTTCCCCAATCGTACAGAAAATGAAATCAGTATCCTGTTCCGGTACATATTTCAATTTGGTTTGCGTTCCGTTAAGATAGCCTTTACCCCAGAATCCTCCGGAACCAATAGCGATTTTTGATTGTTTGACATTGTACCCGGCTCCACTGGGATCGTCTTTTACTCCTAATGTCACTTGTATCCTCACTTTTTGGTGAGGTTCCAGTACGTTATTGAAAAAATAGTCAACGGAAAAAAGAAAACCCACGGAAAATATTGCAAATAATGCGATTAACAGATAGTCTCTCAACCAGTATTTGACGGATAACCAAATCAGGTACAGGAACAGGAGACCCAATATTGAAATAGCTGCAATAGCCAGGTTGTAAGGATGAAATGCGTATATGATTGCAGCAATCAATACAAGGCTTAATGTGCCTATTAAAGCATATTTTTCTGCATTCCGGTCTTTTTTTACTTTGTATATCAAGCCCGCAACAATTCCTATTATCAGCAATAGAACCGTTATTTCTCCAACAACTGTATCTTTGAAGTAAAGATCGGCGTATTTAATGCTCAGAATAAAAAAAAGGACAGTGCAAAATCCGATAGATAGAACAGCTCCAGGCATTCCTTCCCGGTAAAGTACGATAAAGAAGGCCAGAAAAACCAATGCAGAACCGGTTTCATGCTGCATCAGGATTAATATCATCGGAATAGCAATCAAGGCGAATATGATTCCGAAATTTTTCCAATCCATCAGTTTAAATTTATACTGATTCATGAATTTGGACAAAGTCAAAGCCATTGCAAACTTGGAAAACTCTGCGGGTTGAAGGTTTAAAGGTCCTAAGACCAACCAGGAACGAGACCCTTTGATGTCGGGCGCCAGAAATATTGTAGCAATTAACAGGATAATGATGAATCCGTAAATCCAGTATGCAAAAATGTCGTACCAGTCGTTTTCGATCATGATAATATTGAACCCGATCACAATAGAAATCAATATCCATAGAAGCTGGTTACCGGCTCTGCCCGTGATATCAAATATCCCGACACGGTTAAAATCGTAACTGGCGCCATAGATACTTAACCATCCTGCAATTATCAGGATGAAAAACAGACCGATAGTCCACCAATCAATCGTTTTCCATATGTTGATCCTCCTGTACGGCATTTCGTCGTCCTGTTGGTATGTTGTTTTTTACATTGTATTCAAACCACTTGCTATATTCGGCAATATTTCCTCCGCGCAAGTATTTTTCGATCATTAATCTACCGATGGGTACTGCAAACTCAGCGCCGTATCCTCCGTTTTCAACATAAACGGCTATGGCAACCTGCGGATTCTCTTTAGGTGCAAATCCCATGAAAACAGAGTGGTCTTTACCCGGATTCTGAGCAGTACCGGTTTTTCCGCAGACCTCTATATCCGGCATCCAGGTTCCCCAGCAGGTACCATTCGTCACAGCCAGACGAAGGCCTTCTATTATAGGATCATACATAGAGCGACTTACCCCTGTATAATGCCTTTTGGTGTAGGTTGTATCCAATTCGCCGTTCTTGATGTTCTTTACCACATGAGGGGTATAAAAATATCCTCTGTTGGCTATCTGGGATGCCATATTACAGAATTGAACGGGAGTTGTCAGAACTTCTCCTTGTCCGATACCGATGGATATGACTGTAAAAGCGTTCCATCGGTTTTTGTATTTTTTATTATAGTATTGTGCATTAGGTATAAATCCTCCTTTTTCACCAGGGAGGTCGATTCCCAATTTATGTCCGAAGCCTAAATCCGCCATACAGTCATGCCAGCGGTTCATGGCATTACCGGTTCCTCCGTATTTCCGGTTTTCCAACATTGCTTTTATACCCCAACTAAAGTAAGAGTTGCAAGATGTTCCTATAGCCGGAGATAAAGAAATAGGAGAGACGTGCCCGTGGCATTTGGGTTTAATACGACCATTTCCCAATGGAAATCCATGGTAACAGGGGTACGTTGTTTGAGGAGTAATGATATTTTCTTCCAGAAAAACAAGTCCCTGGGCGACTTTAAATATCGAACCCGGAGGATACATGGCGCTTAAGGATCTGTTAAACAGTGGTTTCGCAGGGTCGTTTGATAAACGTGTGTAATTTTCAACGAACTGACGTCCTACAAATAAAGAAGGATCGTAATC
>BNXB01000156.1 GCA_025999255.1 Bacteroidia bacterium
TCCAAAACGATTTATCAATTACCTAAGGATCTTTCCCTGTGTTATATGAAGATTTCTTTTAAAAACACCGGGCTGGCAGATGCTTATGACATGGAAAGTAATGTGGGATTTTATGCTACAATGTGTTGGGGTTATATCGATGATGATAAGATACAATATACTATTGACGGAAGTCCGTTACAAACAATTCCTGCTTCGGGGTTAATTGGAGGGGTTAAGGTTGCGACGACGGCCAGTGAAAAGACAATGTTTGGCTATCCGTTGGCTGCCTATGCCAATAAATATGTATATCGTAAAGTCCGGGTTCAGGATGTAATACCGGTAGGAGGAACCATTACATTTTGGGTACCTATCCATTTGGGATATATTTGTGATAATGGAACCTATAATGTGTATAGAGACTATAATTTGCGTTATTCATGGGGGATTGCCGGTAATCCGACAGCTAAAAATGTTTGTGGAGAGCAAGGATCAGGAGCAACAGCTTATCATCATGATGGTTTTAGTTATCTTACCGACTTTTTTTTCAAAGAAGTTCCGGTGTCTCTGAACATGAAAGCAAATAAAACGGTTACTCAACAAATCAGAATGACAGCGCCAATGTCATCAGCTTCGTCCTCCTATCGTGAAGGAGAATTGTATGTAGTAATGCCCGACTGGTTAGATCTGGACGGCAGTATAGAAAGCGCTATCTATCTTACCCATACTGGGAATGGAACGGTATATTATCCCATAGTGGGAAGTGGGGATGCTCATGGAGGTGCATCCGGAGGAAAACGTACCTATTCCGTTAAGTTCAATACCGGATCTGAAAGCTCTATGTTGAATATAAAATATAAAACCGGAAACTGTCCGGGAACAACCAATAATTTAAGCGATCAGATTTATTACTATACAAATTGGCAGGTGGGAACGGGAACTACCTACATGCAAAAAGTGTCCCAGGTATTTCAGGATGTAACCTTCTTGTGTAAGGAAGATGGCGTAATATTGGAAGATTTTAAAATGATTCGGGAAACCAGGGGATTGACCGACCTGAATGATGACCATATTCCGGATAATGGGACTGTCGCTTCCGAAGCGGATGTTCGTCACGATTACTACTTGTTGGGCGATCAAGGTTATTTTATGTGGGAAACCACAATAAAATCAGCTTCTTCCCGGTTGTATCTTCCCGTAACTCTTTCAGGGATGAATTTATCTCAAATAGTTCCTGATGCATCAAATCTTTTGGTCGAGGTTAATGGAGGGGGTTTTTCACCTTCCGGTTCGTTATCATATGTTAAAAAGGATGATACCCGTTTTTATTTGCTTTATACAGCTTCTCTCCAGGTAAATGATGTCGTAAAAGTAAAATTACCTTTCGAAATAAAAGGAACTGTCGACACTTACAGAGGTCTCGAAACTCAGTGTTTCGTAAGCAATACCGAACTTTCCGATCCTTTTGCTATGGTTGATGTTAACAGACATGGAGAAGACAAAGCTTCTCTGGGAGCTGGATTATATTCTAATGATATTATTCATAGTTTGAATAATACTATTGCGACATTCGATAATAACGTTGAAAAAAATTTATATTTAGGTATATTTGATTATTTTCATTCTTCTTTACCAACCGGTTTTTTCCCGAAAGAGGTACGTCGAAAATATTATCCAAAAACAGTTTCCTGGACTTTACCTGATGGATACGTTATGGGGGATTTGAATGTAAGATACGTTAAACAGGATTCTCCAAGTCCCGACACAAAGAGTATAGCTCCTGTGATCAGTGGTAATACTTATACTTATAATGTGGTGGACTTATATGATCTTACTTTCGATGGTTCAGTATCTTTAACTCCAGGCAAGTGGATGCTTCCGGATGATAGATGGGAATGTGCTTTGTATCCCAATATTACAGCAACTAAAGGCACTCCGTCAGGAGCTTCAAATGTTGTTCGTGAAGTAACATATACTAATATATATACAAGTAAGGATACTATATTAAATAAAGTAACTCAGATCTTTACTTACACTGGCTTAGCGACGACCTTGAATTTAAGCACGAGTAGCTTACCTGCCTACAGTTCGGCCCTGAGCATACCGGTAGTTACGGTCGGTAATCCGAACAGTATCGACCTGAAGCAGGTCTGGCTGTATGTCACGGGCAATGTGACCAATCTGAGTATTACCCCTACCGGGGGAGGCGCGGCTGTTGCAACCGGCGAAGGCTTCGAAGGCCGGTGGATAAAAGTATCGGATCTGATGTCGTCAGGC
>BNXB01000157.1 GCA_025999255.1 Bacteroidia bacterium
GCCAATACCAGTGAAGTTGCAAAAGAAAGCGACAATAAGGTTCCTGCATTTATCGCTGATGTGGTTCGTCCGGTGAATGCCCAGGCCGGGGATGATCTCCCTGTCTCTGCATTCAAAGGCCGTGAGGACGGTACGTGGGATCAGGGAACTGCCGCATACGAAAAACGCGGCGTGGCTTCTCATGTTCCCGTATGGATTCCGGAAAATTGTATCCAGTGTAACCAATGTGCATATGTTTGTCCGCACGCTGCGGTGCGTCCGTTTGTCCTTGATACTGCAGAGCAGGCTAAAGCTCCTGCAGGAATGACTACCTTGAAAGCTCAGGGAAAACAGTTTGAAGGCATGCAATTCCGTATCCAGATCGATGTCCTCGATTGTATGGGGTGTGGTAACTGTCCCGATGTTTGTCCGGGTAACAAAAACGGTAAAGCATTACAAATGATGCCGATTGAAACTCAATATGCAAATCAGGCCAATTGGGATTTTTGCAGCAAAGAAGTGAAATCAAAACAACATTTGGTGGATACTTCGTTGAATGTGAAGAATTCGCAGTTTGCAACTCCTTTATTTGAGTTTTCCGGAGCTTGTGCCGGTTGTGGCGAAACTCCTTATGTTAAGTTGGTTTCGCAATTGTTCGGCGATCACCAGATGATAGCTAACGCAACGGGTTGTACCTCTATTTATTCAGGTTCAGCTCCTTCAACTCCATACACAACCAACGAATTCGGCCGTGGCCCGGCTTGGGCGAATTCTTTGTTTGAAGACAATGCAGAATACGGATTGGGAATGCGGATTGCAACCGAAAAAATGCGCGAGCGTGTTGTTGAAAAAACAAAATCGTTGATGACAATTCCTTGGACTCACGAAAAGATAAAAATTGCAGCCCAGGCTTGGCTCGACAATATGAACGACGGCGGTGCTGCAGGCAGGAAAGCCGCTGACGAATATGCCGCCGTTCTTGAGTGGGGTATTGCAACTATCGACGAACTTGTTCGGCATTTTGCAGAAACAAGTTGCAACAACGATCCAAATATTAAGACATTGGATGATGTAATCAACTATTTGGAAAATGCAGGTTTGCAAGCAGCCGAAACGCTTGAATTAGTGAAGAAAATTAAAGCATCGGGTTCAACGACCTGCAATTGTCCTGCTTGTACGCTTTGCAAAGAACTTTTGGAGTTGAAACACTACTTTATGAAACGTTCTCAATGGATTATTGGTGGCGACGGTTGGGCTTACGATATCGGTTTCGGCGGTTTGGATCACGTAATTGCTTCAGGTCAGAATATCAACATACTGGTTGTGGACACTGAAGTATATTCCAATACCGGAGGCCAGTCTTCCAAATCGACTCCTGTGGGAGCCGTAGCAAAATTTGCTGCTGCAGGAAAACGTATCCGTAAAAAAGATTTGGGTATGATTGCTACTACTTACGGTTATGTCTATGTCGCTCAGGTGGCTATGGGAGCTAACCAGGCTCAGACCCTGAAAGCTATCCGTGAAGCCGAGGCTTATGACGGCCCTTCCATTGTTATTGCTTATTCCCCTTGTATCAATCACGGATTGAAAAGCGGTATGGGTAAAGCTCAGGCGGAACAAAAAGCTGCCGTAGAATGTGGTTACTGGCATTTATGGCGTTTCGATCCGCGTTTGGAAGCTGAAGGTAAGAACCCGTTCCAATTGGATTCCAAAGAACCGGATTGGAGTAAATTCCAAGATTTCCTGAAAAATGAGGTTCGTTTTGCTTCATTGTCTAAGCAATTTCCGGAAGAAGCCAAAGTGTTGTTTGAAGTGACCGAAGAGAATGCCAAATGGAGGCTTGCCGGCTACAAACGGTTGGCTGCCCAGGTATTTGGCGAATAATAGGATTTATTGAAGTGGAAAACGGCGGGATTCTTTCGGATTTCGCCGTTTTTTTAGTCATACCGTAGGCTGACCAACGGTTAATAAAGTGTCATGCCTGCGGCCCTTCCCATGCACTGCGTCCGTACAAAATGCAGACACAAGTAGATACGGATCCCTATTCCATTCCGATGGGACTTGCCGGATTCAACCCAGTGTATAAAATATATTAAGTACGTTCATATCTCGAAAATTTTTCTTAAATTTAGATATTATTAGTAAAATAGAATGGGATTTGGATGATTTACTTTTACCATACACATTTGACCTTTCAATATATCACAAAATAACAAATCCTGATGTACAAAGTCACATTAATAGGGTTGGAAAAATTTTCTATGACTCTTTTTCCT
>BNXB01000158.1 GCA_025999255.1 Bacteroidia bacterium
CAGGATTTGACGATAACCAGCCATAAATAAGTCATTTAATAATCTATTTTGCTCGCAAAGGTAATCATTTTCCATCAAATGGCAAAAGAACTTCAACCCACTACGGGGTTGCGGAGAGAGGGGGAGCCATCTACCCCGCACTGCGCTATCGCTTATCCCCCGTACTGCGCTTCGCTTGTACGGGGTTATCAAAATTTAACGCCTGCCGGCGTAACGGAAGAACGGAAGAACGAGTGAACGGCGAAAGCAATCTACCCCGTATGGGGTATAATTTTGATAACCCCGTACAAGCGAAGCGTAGTGCGGGGGATAAGCGAAGCGCAGTGCGGGGGATAAGGCACCTCCTCCTCCCCGCAACCCCGAAGTGGGTTGAATTTATTCATCTTGCCAAAACCATTTTTCATCCTCATCAATGCCGTTTTCTTTGTAGGAATAGGTTTGGGTTGCGGAGAGAGGGGGGCCATCTACCCCGCACTGCGCTATCGCTTGTACGGGGTTATCAAAATTTAACGCCTTCCGGCGTAGCAGAATTTTCGTGCAAACCCACCCTCTCAAAGACCGCTCCAATCTACATCACTCCCACCACAACTTCGGATAGGTCGGGCTGCCGCCGTTCCAGCCGCCCAGGTCTTTCCAATATTGGTTGGTGGTACCATCGGCGCTGCTGCTGGCAGTCCACGCGGCGTTTTCCTCGGCGCTGGGCCAAGCAGTGCCGCTAAATTGCGTACCATTCCTCCCGCCGCCACCGGTGGTGCTATAACTGGCAGTGGCACCGCTAGCCCCAAGCACGCCGCCGGCATAGGAGCCGGAGCCTGATGCTGTTACGGTGCCGGTATTATAGTTGGCAGTGATGGTGCCTCCAGCATAGTATCCTGCCACGCCGCCGGCATAGGAGTTGCGGCCTGTTGCTATTACTGCGCCTGTATTGTAGCTGGCAATGATGGTGCCTACATTAACCCCTACTACGCCACCAATGGATGCATCGGGCCTTGTGGAGGTTACGGTGGCGGCATTGGAGCAGGCGATGACGGTGCCGGTGCCGCCATTATTTCCCGCAGCCACGCCGCCAGCCTGGTCTTCTCCTGTTACCGAGCCGGAAGCGATATGCACATTCTTAATGGTTCCTGCGGAAAAACCAAACAAACCGGCATATCGGCTGTTTACAAGCAGATTGTTGATGGCAAAGCCGCTGCCGTCGAAGGTTCCGGTGAAGCCTGTGCCAAATTGACTCGCATGTATTGGCGTCCAGGACACACCCATCAAGTCGAGGTCCGCCTCCTGTTTGTAGGTACCGCCGCGAGTAGTGCCATTAGCGTCTATCAACCTAAATTCCGCATAACTTCCGACAGGGATATAGCCGTCCACGGCAGGGCGGAACAGGAGGTTGCCGTTATTAGCAAGTCTCAAGACTATCTGTTCTGCTCCATCCCTGCCTATAAGGTATTCAGGGGTTGTGGATACATCAAGCAATCGGATGCTTTTTACTGTTTTTCCTGCGCCGGAAGTCAATAGCAAGGCGTCGCCGTCAGCAGGAGCAGCAATCTGCTACAATTCGGTGGGCGGTACAGGCGCGGTGGCCTTTGACGACAACGGCACGAAAATCTACTATCCCGTTTCGGGCGATGGTGTGAAGTTCATAGCCTACTATCCGTACACTGCATCATTGCCGGACTATAAATTGCCTGTCAATGTATCAAGCCAAGCCGACCAGTCGGCAATTGATGTATTATATGCCCCCGCGGGAACGGCTTACAGCAAAACTTCGCCGAATGCAGCGTTGCTTTTTGAACATAAACTGGTAAAATTGGTGTTCAACATCTCCAACGGTGCAGGCGTAACCAGCCCGCTCACAAATGCTTTGACGGTTGCTATCAGCAATCAACAAACTACGGGCGAATTAAACCTTGTTGATGGCGTAGTAGCTATAACCGGTACAGGTGCACCAACCACTATTAATGCATTGGTTAGCAACGGTGGCGCTACAGCCGAAGCCATTGTATTAGGAGATACTCAAAATGATAAATTTACATTTACCAACGCGGCAGGCGAAACTTTTGAGGCGGCTGTCCCCGATGCTGTTTTCGAACGCGGGAAAAAATACACCTATACGGTTACATTGACAAAAACAGACGCAGTCATTACCGGCACAATTGCGTCATGGGTCACAGGCGGTGGCTCTGTTACAGCCCAATAATCCGGCACACAACAGCCGGTCCGGGCGCAATGCGTAA
>BNXB01000159.1 GCA_025999255.1 Bacteroidia bacterium
CAGGAGGATCCATGATGTATATCGATGCCGTGTGTAAAGGTATCGATGAGCTTCCTACCATCGATGAACAGTTTCCGCTCAAAAAGAGATTAATTCCAATTATCAATTGTTAATTATTCCAAGTATCCTCTGATAATTCCTCTCTGTGAACTGACGACAAAAGAGAGGATATTTCCTTTTTCTTCCGAATCCGGAATGTTTGTCTGAATCTGTTTAACGGCATCCGTATTGTTTAATCCCGATTGATACAATACGCGATAAATTTCCTGAATATTACCGATTTGTTCGTTTGTAAATCCCCTTCTTTTCAGGCCGATGACATTCACTCCGGAATAGGTAATCGGTTCACGGCCGGCAGTGATATAAGGCGGAATATCTTTTCCCAGGCGGGATCCTCCCTGAATCATCACATGTTTACCAATACGGGAAAACTGATGTACCAGAGTGCCTCCACTCAAAATGGCAAAATCACCGACTTCCACTTCTCCGGCTAATTGCGATGCATTTCCAACGATCACGTGATCTTTGATAATACAATCGTGAGCAATATGGGCATACGCCATCAACAGGCAATTGTTTCCGACTATCGTCTTTTCTTTAGCCGAGGTACCCCGGTTTACCGTTACACACTCCCTGATAGTAGTATTATCCCCAATTTCACAAGTTGTTTCTTCTCCGGCAAATTTTAAATCCTGAGGTATCCCGGAAACCACTGCTCCCGGAAATATCCGGCAATTCTTACCAATCCGGGCGCCTTCAAATATGACGGCATTCGGATATATTGTAGTATTGTCTCCAATCACCACGTTTTTATCAATTGTCACAAACGGCCCGATAAATACATTTTTACCGATAATTGCATCGGGATGAATACTGGATAAGGGATTGTGGTCCATAATAAATAATTATTATTTATTTTTAATGATTTGCGCCATAAATTCAGCCTCACAGACTACTTTTTCTCCGACGAAGACATAACCTTTCATATTGGCGATTCCCCGACGGATTTCGGTCAACATTTCCAGTTTAAAGATTAGAGTATCGCCTGGAACAACCTTTTGGCGGAATTTCACATTATCAATTTTCATAAAGTAAGTGGAATAACGATGCGGTTCTTCCACCTGGTTCAAAACAAGAAGTCCCCCTGTTTGTGCCATGGATTCGACCAACAGGACTCCCGGCATGACCGGTTCTTCAGGGAAGTGCCCCTGGAAGAAAGGTTCGTTAACCGATACATTTTTAATGCCGACAATATGTTTTCCTCCAATATCGATGATTTTCTCCACCAGGAGGAAAGGATAACGATGTGGCAACAATTGTTTGATACGGTTGATGTCCATCAATGGAGGAACATTCGGGTTATATACAGGGGCCTGTACATCGTTCAGTTTGATATCTTTACGAACGATACGGGCAAATTGATTGTTGATCTTATGCCCCGGGCAAGTTGCGATAATACGTCCTTTGATTGGTTTACCGATTAAAGCCACATCCCCCAGAATGTCCAGGAGTTTATGGCGAGCGGGTTCATTCGGGAAAACCAACGGTTTATTCATGATATACCCCAATTGAGTTGCATCTTTTTTTGCAACTCCCATCGTTTCGGCTAGTTTATCGAAACGTTCCTGGCTGATTTGGCGTTCATAAATAACAATAGCATTATCCAGATCCCCTCCTTTAATCAGGTCATTCTGCAGCAAGGGTTCGATGTCGCGTACAAAAACAAAAGTACGGCTGGCAGCGATCTCTGTCAGGAAATCTTTCAAATCATCAAGAGTCGCATACTGACTGTCGAGGAAGACAGAATCGAAAGAGATCAAAGCATTAACGCAAAATTTATCGTCGGGTAAAGCAATGATAGACGATCCGGTTTCTTCATCCTTGACCTCAATCTTGTTTTTTACAATATAATAATCGCGGGTTGCACCTTGTTCCTGCAGTCCCACGCGTTCAATTTCCTTAGCATAAATAACAGAACTTCCATCTAATATCGGAAATTCCGGAGCATCGACTTCAATCAGGCAGTTATCAACTTCACAGGCATAAAGGGCAGCCAAGGCGTGTTCGACGGTACTGACCTGTATTCCGTTTTTTGATAAAACAGTACCTCTTTTGGTACCTGAAACATTTTCAGCAACGGCATCAATGATGGATTCCTCTTCCACGTCCACACGTTTAATTTTGTATCCATGATTTTCGGGAGCGG
>BNXB01000160.1 GCA_025999255.1 Bacteroidia bacterium
ATTATAAACTGCTCGGAAACAGCACAGCACGGTACCGTTACGGAATCACCGGAGACGTCAGTTACAAAGGATTTGACCTGAATTTGTTTTTCCAGGGAATAGGAAAAAGGGATTTGTGGATTAGTAATTCTTCTTATTGGGGAGGAGGAGCCGGTTCCCGTTGGATGTATGATCGTTCATGGACGCCGGAAAGAACCGATGCCAAGTTTCCGATGTACACGGCAAGTGTCAGTACGCAGTCGGCTTATATGGTCAATGGCGCTTATCTCCGCCTGAAACAGGCTGTATTGGGATATACCTTACCTCAATCGCTTACAAAGAAATTAGGGATTGACAGGTTACGTTTCAGTCTTTCCGGATATAATTTGTTTG
Source organism: Bacteroidia bacterium (assembly GCA_025999255.1). GTDB lineage: Bacteria > Bacteroidota > Bacteroidia > Bacteroidales > Azobacteroidaceae > BNXB01. The sequence goes on from BNXB01000160.1 coordinate 373, forward strand.
ATATTACGGATATTCCGGATGTATTCGACCCGGATCAGATTTCCGACGCTTATCCGCAAAAAAGAACGGTTGCATTGGGAGCCCAGATTACATTTTAAACATCTTAAATAAATATGAAGATATGAATAAATTATTTAATTATATTGCAGTTTGTTGTATCTCTTTAGGATTGACGTTGGTCTCATGCAACGACGACTTTTTGCAACAAGATCCCATTCAAGATCTGGCTGAAGGTTCTTTCCTGAAAAATGAAGGAGATTTACCCTATTACCTGAACCAGCTGTATAATAGGTACATCAGCGGTCATCAAAGCGGTTGGGCATACGATAGGTTGATGCCTTTTTACGATGTACAGGGCAGTCCGATAATCTATGGCGACCTTTTCTCCGACAACATGGTAAAGTCGGGAGGAGCAAGCGGACGTTTGAATGAATCGTATAGAGTGCCGTCAAGCGGAACAAATGAAGGATGGAAGTGGGATAATTTACGTCTTGTCAATTATTTCCTGCGCAATTACCGTCAGGCTGAAGGTTCGGTTAACGATCCTTCCGAATTGGACAAATGGGCGGCGGAAGCTTATTTCTTTAAAGCCTGGGATTATTATCAGAAAGTGCTTATTTTTGGCGATGTTCCCTGGTACACTTACGATTTGAATATTGATTCTCCCGAATTGTACGCTCCCCGTACAAAACGCGAGGAAGTAATGGATTCCGTATTGTGGTGTATAAATTATGCTGTGGAGCATATCCAGGATAAAGGAGCGAATCCGATTGGCCGGATTAACCGCGATATGGCTAATTTTCTGAAAGCTCGTATCTGTCTTTTTGAAGGAACTTTCCGGAAATACCATACCGAACTCGGTTTGCAAAGTACTGCGAACAAATATCTGCAGGAATGTGCTACCGCCTGTGAAGCTATCATGGCGACAGGACGTTACCAATTGTACAGCACGGGAACAGACCCGTACTGGAAACTGTTTACATTCAAACAGGATCCGGTTACCGATGGGAATAAAGAAGCAATTCTGGCAAGGACTTACGATGGACAGAAACAGGGACACGCCACTCAACGCTATTACGAACAAAATAACGGAGGCGCTTCCGGACGTTATAGTAAAGGGGCTACACGCAGTTTTGTCGATGAATACCTTTGTGAAGACGGACGTCCGATTTATGTAGGCGGAATAGAAGGAAATTATACAACGAATCCGCTTTTCAAAGGATACGACGGTTTATGGACGGAATTGGAAAACCGTGATCCGCGTTTACGTCAAACCATTGCCCGCCCGGGTGAATACGTTACTATTTCTTCCGTGGGTTCGGGTATAATGGATCGATCAAAATACGGTATTATCTATCCGGCTATTGCTTATAACTACACAACGGCTCCGGGTACAACCGTAACCGGTTACTGGTTTATCAAACACTGGATGTGCGATAAGGAAGATTATGACGCTACAACTAACGGGAGGCAAACGGCAATCGTGTTTCGTTACGGAGAAGTCCTGCTGATGCTGGCCGAAGCCAAGACAGAATTAGGTTCTATTACCAATGAAGATCTGGACAGAACAATCAATGTATTGAGAAAACGTGCAGGTTTCGATTTTACAAAATATCCGAATAGTAAACTAACGAAAGAAAATGTACCGGCCGACCCTCGTTTGGATAAAATTTATGCTGAAAAATTAGACTATCCTGTCCGCTTGCCGTTACCGTAGCTACCTTTTCATCATTGGATTTGTATGTAACCATCTTGTCCCAGGTATCTTCCGGGGAAATCGTCACACACGATGCAAGATCGAACGGTTGTCCGTTCAACTT
>BNXB01000161.1 GCA_025999255.1 Bacteroidia bacterium
TGGTTCCCCCGTTAGTCGGACTACCGTCTATCAGGCTTGACAGGTCGAGAGTCGAACCTGCGGCTCCGCAAATCTGGGCTAAATCTACATAGTTCGGTTTCAAATTGAAAGCTGGCAACGGATTGACTGTTATCGTAAATGTTTTCGCAGCGCCGTCGCAATCGCCAAAAGTCGGCGTAACCGTAACGGTCACAATGATTGGACTGCCGGTTGAATTGTCGGCTGTAAAGGAAGCGATGGAACCTCCCGTGCCGGATTCGCTGCCCATTCCGATACTCGATCCGGTAGCGCCGGAAGTCACCGCCCAGTGGTAACCATAATCCGCATCTGTAAAGTTCTCTGCAAAATCTATCTGGGATACCGTTTCTCCCGAACAAACCGTTACAGCGCCAGGCTGGGTAACCACCGGAACAGGATTCACCGTCAACGGCAGTTCCTGATAGCCGGCTATTCCTTCAACGCTGGAGCAACCCTGGCCTATGGAGATGATATTGTTGATCGCACCCAGCATATTCCCGCTGAATTGCGAGGTAGCCAATGACGAGGCCAGTTCCAGGTTAACAGTATAAACTACCGTTGGAGTGGTCGTTTGGCCTATGGCCGCCAACTGATCGAAATAAGTCGTCGGCAATGACCAGGAAAGGGTACGGATACCGTTAGTTACCGTGTTGGTCACACTTGCCGGAAGGATAGTACCGCTAATCGCGGATACCGTTCCGACCAGCGGGCTTGCATAGCCGATGCCTGTGGATGCCAGGTTTACCGATTCCGGCAAGCGCAAGCTGACCCTATCGCCGGCATCGACGCTGGTGCCCGCATTCGAAGTCTTGCGGAAGCTGAGCGTTGCGACCGCCGTATTTTCTCCGGTTTTGCAGCTCATCGTTGACTTGTCTGAAGCCAGGGTGACGTCAACGGTATAGGCCGGGGTGACGCCCGATACTATCAGCGACGAGGAACGGAAAGTGTGTCCGCTGCTGCTGGCTGCGCCCCCGCAGGGACGTTCCCCGCTGAAGCTTGCCGAAATCTGCTCGGCGCTCAGCGGTATATAGCAGGTCGGGGTCAACTTGAAGCGCAGTTTGGCTGTCTGACCCGCTTCCAAAAGTCCATTGGCAGTAAATACCAAAGGCACATCTTCGAGTTTCAGGCTCAAGGTCTGAGCCGGGTCGCCGTTACCGCCCGTTAAGCCTGACAACGTTGTTGCCAGAGCGGTACCGGCCAATGGATAATGAGTTCCCTCGTATTCAATATAAGCCGAACCGGCAACAAAGGCCAGGCCTGCCGGGAAATAAGCCGTCGCCGTCGTTTTTTCGACGCCGGCTACCGACGATTCGGCAGAATAGATAATTTCGACCGGGAAGTCCGTATTGACCGCTATGGTGGACAAGCCGTAACTGCCTGTGCCGTCCGGGGTATTAGCCGGCGTCAGCGCCAGCGGCGTAATACCGCCCGCAAGCTTCGATGCCGGATTATTCAGTGTCAATACCAGGTTGGAGTACAGGTGAGTCGATGTTTTCATCGTTGCAAAGCACGCGGCATCCAGGGTCGTGCAGGGACGCCAGCTTCCGGGAGTCGTATTGTCCCTGTCGAACATGCTGTAAACCGTAACTTTGCCCGAATTACAATCCGCGGGGGAATAAACGAAGGACAATTTCCCGGTAGCAGTACTGGAAGCGGCGATACTTGGAATACGTATCCAGCGGGAATCGGCGCCTTCTCCGGTATAAGTATCAGAACCTATTTGCAGCGATGCGCTGCTGACAGAGCCGTCCAAGTACAGCCAAACATCATTCGCAATATCCGTTTTCGTATTCTTGAGGTTGATGTCATAACTCGGATTCTCGCCTGTATATAACTGGGTTGTATTGTTGGCAGATGAAAGAATAATACTCCCCATATCAACATAGATTAGCGATCCGGAGACGGTTCTTTTCCCATTCATATCCGGATACACCGACTCGTAATCAATGCTGGTGTTCCAGTTACTCGTCCCGGGAGGTATGGAGAAAGAAGACGTTATTGTCGGTGTTACCCGAAAAGTAAAATTTCCGTCAGGCAACGGCTTTTTAGTATTATCATCACCATTGACGTCAAAAAGGGATTTCAAATCGTATTCTTTCGTTGTATTGGTACCTCCGGGCTTGGGTGATAACATCAGCACTTCCACTACCCTTACATTATAGGCC
>BNXB01000162.1 GCA_025999255.1 Bacteroidia bacterium
GCGCGAGGGAGGCTAGGTGAGTCTCTCTCTCTCTCTCTCTCTCTCTCTAACATAAATAGAGAATCAACCAAATTTAAAATGTTAAATTTAGTTAAAATGAAATTCGAAAGATTAGAAAAAATCAGTTGCATTGATGTGTAATAATTTCTACAAATGTAAACATTATTTTAGAAACTCGAAAAAATCGTGCCAAAAAATCAGATCTCATGTTTTCCCACACCCAAAGCGTTGCCTTGGGCTGGGTTATGAAAGGCTTGCAGCCTTAATTTGAAGACATTGACATTTCCTTAATGTTTAGAAAACGAGTATGGAACCGATTCCGGACTTATACCTCTCTTTTTATTAGGCAGATTTCCCATTTTGAACCGGACCGAACCTCCTTTTTTCAACTCGTCTATTACAAAATAGTTTTTATTATAGACTTTACCATTCAGATTGATATCCTGTACATAAACATTTTTATCACTGTTCGCTTCGGAATGAATAATAAAATCTTTCCCGTTTTGTAAATGCAAGATCGCTTTGGAAAATAACGGAGAACCTATAACATACTGGCCGCTTCCGGGACATACGGGATAGAAACCTAAGGCAGAAAAAACATACCAGGCCGATGTCTGTCCATTATCCTCGTCACCGCAATAACCGTCGGGAGTTGCAGAATATAATTTATTCATCACATCACGAAGATGATACTGGGCTTTCCAGGGTTCTCCGGAATAATTGTAAAGATAAATCATATGCTGAATCGGTTGATTTCCATGAGCATAATTACCCATATTCATGATTTGCATTTCCCTGATTTCATGGATAGTACCTCCGTAATAACTGTCATCGAAAACCGGAGGCAAAGAAAATACGGTATCCAACATGCTGTTGAAAGTCCTATTTCCTCCCATCAAATCAATCAAGCCCTGTGGGTCGTGAAAAACAGACCAGGTATAATGCAAAGCGTTTCCTTCGGTAAAATCACCGCCCCACTTGAAAGGACTAAACGGATCATTAAAATTACCGTTTTCTTTTCTTCCGCACATCAGGTTATAGTCTTTACGGAACAGATTACGATAATTCCGGCTTCTTTCGGCATACACTCCGATTTCACTTTCCGGGCGATTCATGGCTTTTCCCACCTGGTAAATACACCAATCGTTGTAAGCATATTCCAAAGTACGCGCCGCACTTTCGTTGATTTTTACATCACAGGGAACATAACCCAATTTATTATAATATTCATATCCCGCCCTTCCGGTGGAATATACTTTCGGGTGCTGATGATTAGCCGTATATACCAACCCTTCCCACAATGTATTCGTATCTTTTACTTTAACTCCCTGTAAAAAGGCATCTGCCAATACGGATGCGGAATTATTCCCTACCATACAGGAACGGTGTCCGGGACTCGCCCATTCGGGGAAAAAATTACTTTCTTTGTAAGTATTAATCAATCCTTCCTGAATCTGCGCGTTGACATCCGGATACATCAGGTTCAACAATGGAAACAGGCAACGGAAAGTATCCCAGAATCCGCTATCCGTAAACATGTAACCCGGTAAAACCTGTCCGTTGTACGGGCTGTAATGCACTACCTGTCCGTTTTTATCAATTTCAAAGAACTTCCGCGGGAAAAGCAACGACCGGTATAAACAAGAATAAAAAGTCCTGTATTGATCAATACTTCCTCCATCGATTTCTATTTTCCCAAGTTCTTTGTTCCAGGTGTTTTTACCGGATTCCGCAACAGTTTCAATCGCATCATTTTTCAATTCTTTTAAATTCAAGGCAGCCTGTTCAAAACTGATGAAAGAAGAAGCGACCCGCACATTGATTTGTTTCTTCTGTTTGCATTGTATTCCAATAATAGCGCCCACATGCTTATCTTCTTTTTCCAGGCTTTCCTTCAGAATTTCCTTATTTGCAAAAATCTCTGCAGAAAAAAACGGTTCCTCAAATTGGATGATAAAATAATTTTTAAAATTTTCAGGAACGCCGCCGCTATTTCTGGTCGTATAACCGATAACCTGGTTTTTCTCAGGGATCAGTTTAATATAAGAACCTCTGTCAAAAGCATCTATCACAAGAAAGGCGCTATCCGCCTGAGGGTAAGAAAACCGGAAGATACATGCTCTTTCTGTCGGGGAAAATTCGGCAAAGACATCATGATCAGCCAGATACACACTGTAAT
>BNXB01000163.1 GCA_025999255.1 Bacteroidia bacterium
AATTGAGGCAAATCCCAAAGTACAATAAATTTCTTTGAGAGTCTCTAATAGGTCTCTGAATGTTTTGGAGAATAGTTGGAGAATGATAGCCCGAAATGTATTAAACGCAGTTTACCGGATGGTTACGATCGTAACGCCATATTTTTTTCTATTTCGGAGTAATTCTCAGATTGATAGAGGCTCTCTGTGGAGTTACGGTATGCCCTGTTAAACTCGCCTTGCTTTTCAGGCCTTATACCTGTATTATTTAACTCCCCAACACTTGGAATTTTATTATAATTACTTTTGAAGAATGTATAGATTTCTTCAACCGAGTTTTTATTATGTAAAACAGCATTGAAATTTACTTTCTTCAAAAAATAATTGGGATAGATATCTTTTAGCAAGTTTACATTCCTTATAATCCGATCGAATGCAGGATTACCATTCTTGTCAATTCGGTAAGCAGTATTATCTCGATTACCATCCAAACTTATCAACAAATTAAAATCATGTTTTACCAGATAATCCATATATTTATGAAGTAGAATGGCATTCGTTGTCATTGAAAATGAAAATTTTCGGACTTGTTGTTCCAGTTCATTTTCTACAAAATCTACAACTTGTCTTATGAATTGCATATTCATTAACGGTTCACCTCCATAAAAGCTAATATACACTTCCTTTTTTAAGGATGTATTTTGTGCTGAGTTCCATAAGTTATTTAAGTAATTTAGCAACAACATTGCTTTTTTGACAGGAAGTATTTTATTTTCTCGGGTATCATAATCGGAATAAAATTCTCCATATCCACAATACGTACATTTGAGGTTGCAGGCATCTGTAACCTCAAATGTAATTTGAGGTGTATTTACTAATGAATATTCAATATCTTTTGCCTGAATGTATTTCTTAATCATTTTCATAACTGGATTCTATTCTAATTCAATCGTGTTATAAGGGATTTTTTGAGAGCTCTTTAGCTCTTTTGATTCCCCTGTATCTGACATTTTCAAAGTAATAATTCCCTGATTTAATCTAAATATAACAGGATCGTCATGATATCGCTTATATAGTTTATTTAAATCCTGGCGACTTGTACTCTTATATTCCAGATCGTAAAATTTTATAGGTTCATGTGTATTTTCAATCCGGATACATTCGAAAAGATATTCATTGTTGGTATCTGAAATTTTAAGTATAATACCCGGCAAACCGCCGAATTTCCAAGGACCGTTACTTATTGGAATAGCCATCGTAAACCAGGCTTCGTATGTTCTTCCCCTGAAAGATGTTATCGCTTTTTGGCAAGGATATGATAATAGAGTTGATGTATCCGGTTTAATTTCCCAGCTAAAAGAAGGGAAATTATCACTATATAGAAAGTTGCCGGACAAACAAGTTCCTAAATCCGTAACTTTTATTTCATTCTTTTGAATATTCTTAAATATTTCATATCCATTGGTACCGTTTTGGGTATTGAAAGGAATCGTTCCGCTTGTCCCCTTTTTTATTAGCTCTTGTATCTCAGTATTGTATTCAACAGCTTGTAAACTAAAATATTTTGAACTGTTTTTCCCGATTTGCAAAAGTTGAATATCTGTACAACGATCATCTATACGTTTCGGATCTTTTACAAAATCTAACTTGTAAGTTATCTTTAAGAATGCAGTGTCTTTTACCTGATATTTATTTATAGGAAAAAATTTCGGCGGATTACATTGTGCCATTATTTTACATACGGGAAATATCAGGATAACAATTATCATTATTCTATAAATACACTTTTTTATGAATTTTGGGAATATGATGTATTTCATAAATTGATCATATTATTAAAATGTCCATAAATATACTTTTAAATATTTTTATAAAAAGCCTTTATTTCGCATAATTTATTTCAAAAGAGTCAAGTAGGGTAATACCCTACTTGACTTAACAGAAATCAATAACCCGAATCAGTTAGCATAACATTTTTCGTCTCCGTACTCAGAGGTTCCTCCCTGAGAACCAACATAGAAATTTGCACTACAATTATCTCTAACGGATGAACCGCCGTCACTACCAGCCCAGTAACAAGAACAGGAACAATGTCTGTCTGTCTCCACCTTTTATTTCTTTCAGTTCTCTGGAAGTCATTTCATTGAACTGTAACTCATTCAGTTTTAATTTATTCAGTGTTTTCATATTTTATATG
>BNXB01000164.1 GCA_025999255.1 Bacteroidia bacterium
AACAATTATTGAGAAAAGACTACATTGAAAAAATCATTTTTTCACGAAAACTTTTCATATTGCTTTTCGGCTTTTTTGTTACTGCAAATATGCAGGCGCAGAAAGTGAACGGAACAGTAATAGACGAAAAGAATGAATCTTTGGTGGGAGTAAGCGTCAGTGTAAAAGGAACAAAAGATGGTATGCCTACCGATTTGGACGGGAAATTTTCCCTTAATGTTCCTGATGCAGATGCCGTATTGGTATTTCAATACCTTGGCTACAAAACCCAGGAAGTAAAAGTATCCGGTAGAACGGACATTACCGTAACTATGTATGAAGACCAGCAACTATTGGACGAAGTCATTGTGGTGGGTTTCCAGTCGCAACGAAAAGTAAATCTGACGGGAGCGATAACTGCAGTAGGAGCGGAAGTTTTTGAAAACCGGCCGGTTTCGAATATCGGTCAGGCTTTACAGGGAGTAGTGCCTAACCTGAACATCGGTATCAGTAACGGCGCTCCGAATACCGTACCCTCATTCAACATTAGGGGAGGCACATCTATTGAATATAATTCGACCGATAGTAGATGGGAAGTAAGGAGAGACGCTCCCCTTATTCTGGTGGATGGAGTCGAGTACAGCGCTACCATGCTTAATCAAATGAATCCGAACGATATAGAAAGTATGAGCGTTATCAAGGATGCCGCCGCCGCTGCTATTTACGGTACGAAAGCGACTTATGGCGTGATGCTGATTCAGACAAAGTCGGGAAAATTCGGACAGAAAGGAAAAGTAAGTTATAGCTATGATCTTTCATTCGACAAACCATCGGCTATTCCCGACATCCTGGATGCATATACCTTACAAAGAGCTTCTATGGATAAAACGGTATGGACGGGTGGTTCCGTCGGTTCTTCCGAACAAACCAAGTTGGAAGCCATTAAAAAATACATGGATAATCCTGTTCCGGAAAATGCCTGGTATATGGACGGAAGCAGCATTGTGTGGGTAGCCAATATGAATCCTTATGATATTCTTCTCCGGGATCAGGCGCCTACGCAAAAACACAACCTGAGTATTCAGGGTGGTTCGGATAAGGTAACTTATTATGTATCTTTAGGTTATCAGAATGAAGAAGGATTGTATAAGATTGGGAATGACATTTATAACCGCTACAATGGAATGATAAGGGTCAAAGCCAAAGTAAAAGAGTGGTTCAATGTAGAAGGGCGCTTGAATTACAACCGGACTACTTATGACTCTCCTTATCTGGTCGGAGGAAAAGGCAGTGTGTGGTCGGCCATGAAAGGTAGCGAGACAAGTAAGAATATTAATATGCCGCTAATGACAGGCCCGAACGACCCGATACCTAACGCTTATACCGATAATATCCTCTCCTGGTTGTCGTATGGAGCGAAATCCAAGACGACATCAACCACAACAGCAATGTCATTGTCTCCGGAATTTATTATTTTACCTAATGTGTTGAAAGCAAAAGCTGATTTGTCGTTTACTCCGCAGGCTACCTCTTCGGAGCGCCGCAGTCCGAGACACGATTACGTAACTACCAGTTGGAACAGTATGGTCGCGGAACAAAGCGAAGCCCAGGAACACAGAGGACAATTATCGAAAAATGCTACGGAAACCTATCTTATTAATGCTTATTTGGATTTTAATAAAACATTTGCCGGTAAACATTTTGTTTCCGCTATTTTGGGATATAGCCAGGAACAGGTGGATTATACATCTCTTACGGCAAATCTGAGAGGCTTGTTTTCCCCGGACATCCTGAAACCGGGAGCTGCCGAGGACATTACGCTGCATACGATTGAAACCGGTGCGCAGAGACGTACCGGACGCGCCGTATTCGGTAGTTTGAACTATATCTTCAATGACCGTTACTTGTTTGAAGTGAAAAACCGTTATGACGGTAGTTCACGGTTTACTAAAAATGAACGTTTCGTCTCGTTTCCTTCTTTCTCTGCCGGATGGAGGATTTCGGAAGAAAGTTTTATGGACTTCACGAATGATTGGCTGGATAACCTGAAAATCAAAGGCTCTTGGGGGCGTTTGGGCAGTCAGCCGAGTTCTTATTATCCTTACCAGGCAACCCTGGGTTCCGGAACAGCTTCCTATTTTATTGATGGCAAATGGGTTAGCTATGTGGGCGCTCCGGGTTTGATTTCTCCGACAC
>BNXB01000165.1 GCA_025999255.1 Bacteroidia bacterium
GAAGAAGGATGTCCTCGAATACGCATATGAAAACAATCTGGAATATATCACTGATTCAAGTAATTACGAAGACATCTTCACCCGGAATAAAATCCGGTTACAAGTCATTCCTTTACTGGAATCCATCAATCCATCCCTGACATCCGGATTGACACAAACAATGGAAAATCTGATCGAAGCGGGAAAAATATATGACTATGCAATAAAAAATGCCATTTCATATTGTTTCAATGAAACAGAATCAGAAATCAATATTCCCCTTTTACTTTCTTATCCGTCTCCTGAAACCATTTTATATGAAATACTCAAAAATTACGGATTCGGAAGGGACATTATCCTTAGTATTACAGAATCAATATTCCATCAATCGGGAAAAGAATTTTTTTCCGACAAATACCGGATTGTAAAAGACAGGAAAAAATTGATACTCACGCCTATAAATCCGTTCAAAAATGATGAAAAATATCTGATTAAAAGTACAACGGAAAAATTACAGGAACCGATAGAACTTGAAATCTTCCATACCGGATATACACCGGATTTTAAATTTTCCAAAGAAAAAAATTATGCTTATTTTGATGTAGAGAAATTGAGTTTTCCGTTAATTTTACGGAAATGGCGGGATGGAGATCGTTTCATGCCTTTTGGAATGGAAGGAGCTAAAAAACTGAGCGACTATTTTTCCGATCATAAATTCAGCCTGATCGATAAAGAAAATACTTGGGTGCTATGCAGCGGAAACGATATTTGCTGGATTGTAGGAGAACGAACCGACCGGCGTTTCAAAATTGATTACAATACGACCAAAATATGTATTATGCGAATTAAGGGTTTGCCCCCTGACACCTTTGATTTCGCCTAGGAATACTCATTCCGATTAAAGGTGTCATGGGGTAAACCCTTAATTCGCAGATAGTATAAAACTTTCTTGAAGAATATTTGTAACAAACAAAAAAACTAATTACCTTTGCAACGTATTACTCCTATTGATACATTGATTTTAAGAAAAGAATCCCCTCTACATGAACTTGATATGAAAAAAATTTATATTGCAGGTTGCGGAGGAATGCTCGGTGAAGCCTTCTATACGCAATTTAAGAATGATTATCTTTTAAAATGTACAGACATTGATGTAAACGAACCCTGGCTTTCCGAGTTGGATTTTAGAAATCTTAATGAATACAAAAAAGATGTGGAAGAATTCAAACCTGATTTTTTGTTTCATTTAGGGGCTTATACGGATCTGGAATATTGTGAGTTGAATCCTGAGGATACATACGAAACAAATGCACGATCCGTTAAATATGCAGTACAAATTGCGAACCAATTGAATATTCCGTTGTTGTATATAAGTACAGCCGGTATTTTTGATGGAGAAAAAGAGTTATATGATGATTGGGATACTCCAAATCCGTTGGGAGTTTATGCAAAAACAAAATATGAAGGAGAACAGTTCGTATGCCGGTATGCAAATCGTTACCTGGTTTGCCGTGCAGGCTGGATGATGGGAGGCGGTCCCAAAAAAGATAAAAAATTCATTCAAAAGCTCCTGAAACAAATCAAAAACGGAAAAACAGAATTGTATGTTGTAGATGATAAAGATGGAACTCCAACCTATACCCACGACTTTGCGGTAAATGTCAGGACATTACTGGAAAAAGCGATAATCGATCCGGATTGGTGGGGATTGTACAATATGGTTTGTGAAGGCCAGACAAGCCGGTTAGAAGTTTCAAAGGAATTAATCGAAATATTAAATTTGAACGATAAGGTATCCGTTATTCCGGTAGCATCCGGTTATTTCAAGCAAACATATTTTGCAGACAGGCCGGCATCCGAAAGACTTATAAATAAAAGACTTTCTCAAAAAGGATTAAACCTGATGCGTAACTGGCGTATCGCCCTGAGAGAATATATAAACGACTATTACTCGGATTATCTCAAAAATATCTGATGAATTCCAAACTGAAAGTACATTTTGTAGGAACCCATGGTGTACCGGCCAGGTACGGAGGATTTGAAACCCTGGCGGACTTTTTATCGCAACACCTTTCCAATGACAATGACATGGAACTGACAGTTTATTGTTCCGGTAAAGTTTATAAAGAGAGGTATGAAAAATATCATAATGCTTCTCTTGTTTACATTCCGATACCGGCAAGTGGATT
>BNXB01000166.1 GCA_025999255.1 Bacteroidia bacterium
ACGCTCGTCCTTATATGATAGGCGATGGCGCTTCGGCTAACAATATTTGCGGAGAGCCGGGTGGAAACGTTGGATATATGTATGCTGATTTTTATAGGGCAATGATATATTTTAGGGAAATTCCAAATATATCCCTACGCGCTAACCAGCCTGTTACCAGTAAAATCCGCCTTCGTACGGGAAGTGACGCGATATCTGCAACCTATGATAACTCATATGAATTATTCGTGCAGTTACCTGATTTTATGACACTTGACGGAACCAATATCACGGATGCGATAAAGATTTGTAATGAAGCGGAAAACTCTTTTGTTACTCCTATCGCTACAACTGACCATACAAATGGTTTGTATTCATTCAAGTTCAATACCATGTCATCAGGGCATGAATACCTGATTCTGAATTTAAAATCCGGAGCTTGCCAGGGTACAAGCGCTAACGAAACAGGAACCGTCACTTGCTGGTTCGATTTCCATCCGGGAGATGGGAGTAATCCGCAACGACCCACTTTACAGGCAATTTCGAGGATCAACATTCCGGTTACTTTACTTTGTAAAGAAGACGGAGTGGTATTGGAAGATTTTCATCTGACCCGTCTGACCCGTGGTTATAAAGATGCTCTCAATGACGGAATTCCTGATGATGGTACCATTGCCCCTGAAAATCAGCCGGGATTACTTCATACACGGTATATGGTTAACGATGAAGGACGAATTACTTACAAAGGCCGGATAGCAGGTGCAAGCAGCAATACTTACAAAAATTTCTACTGCCTGTTGGATATGGGAGATTATACCATGGGAGCTACAAGAGACTTGATTCCACCGTCGGGCGTAACGGTAAAAATCGGCCCTACGCAATATCCTGCTACTTTAGGGTATTCGGCTGATTACAAAAAATTCTATGTCTTTTATTCCGATGAGACGAACAGTGTTATTACCGGGGGAGAAACCTTTGAAGTCAACGTAGATTTCAAAGTCAGTGTACCTAAGTATGCACAACTTGTATGTACAGCTGAAGCTTATGTCAGCAACCAGGACGAAACGAATCCATTCAGTCCTACGGACAGACACGGAGAAGATGTAGCATTCAGCAATATAGGAACTTATAATCTGTCAAATACATATTATTCTTTTGGGCCTTCAACTAATGATATTTCTAAGTTTGAAAATAATAATTCACAGACGATGCCTAGTTTTACTTCTTCGATTAACTCAAATGGTGTCATACCTATTCCATATTTTCCCTGGGAATATCGTCCGTTCCAGGTTCCTTTGAAAAAGACAATCACCTTACCGGATGGATACATTATTGAAAATACCAATCTTGCTTTAAGTGGCGCCGGTGTTGTCAGTGGGATGGGCGGAACAAAAAATAGTATTTCGGTACAACAAACCGGGAATACCTATGTTTATGACCTTGAACAATATTTTGATTTAACTTACGATGGCTCTCAGCCTGTAGCTTCCGGTAAATGGATGGTACCGGAAGGCGAATACAGTTTTAGTTATGTTGTTACGGTTAGGGCTACAAGAGGAGCAATGCCTGGTCGCTCTTCCGGAAGTGACGTTGGCCTGTCTTGGAACTATTTCACGAATGAGAATGTCACTAATACGAGATCATTTTATTTTGATTACACAGGCTTAGCGACGACCTTGAATTTAAGTACGAGTAGCTTACCGGCCTACAGTTCGGCAATGAGCATACCGGTAGTTACGGTCGGTAATCCGAACAGTATCGACCTGAAGCAGGTCTGGTTGTATGTCACGGGCAATGTGAGCAACCTGAGTATTACCCCTAGCGGCGGTGGCGCTCCCGTTTCCGGCGGAGGCTTCGAAGGCCGCTGGATAAAAGTATCGGATCTGATGTCGTCAGGCAGTACTTTATCCTACACTTTGAACTTCACTTATGGGGGCAGTAACGACTGTTCGACTACTGACAAGATAAAAATCTATACGGTAGCCGACTTTGACAATACCACCTGGACACCGGCCACGGGTTCTGCGCTTGACTTGACGGACTACGACCATGTGGGTTCGAACAAGGAATTGAGCATCACTTCCGCCCCTGCCACTATCGGCGGTTCGGTATCGGTATCGAATCCGACGCTTGTGTATGATATTCCCTATACAGTTACAGCGCTTATCGACG
>BNXB01000167.1 GCA_025999255.1 Bacteroidia bacterium
TAATCTGGAAAGGAGTTTTGACTAAAAAATGAAAAAGGTATTTCAATTATTGGTATTCAATTGGAAGTTACAAAAACTTTGGCGGGCTATTCTTACGAAAAACTCAAGGAACATGATGTGGTAGTGATGCTGAATAATTCTCCTTCCGGTACGGAAGAACGCGAAGCCTTCCGGAAATATATGGAGGATGGCGGAGGATGGGCGGCGATCCTTTTAAAAAATAAATTATTTAGTATATGAAACGATATAGTATATTATTTAAATAAATCATTTACGATTACCTCAGACTGAATATTGTTCCAATACTCGTTATGTTTTACTCCATAGGTTGTAACCATTGTGATATGTACCGCTTTGCGTGTTTTTGTTTCGGATTTGAAAGCTGAACGCTTGTTACGTAGCGCTTTATCATAATTTTTGTCAATTACAAACTCATTGTTGGCGTATTTCATTTCGCAAAGATTGATGATATTGTCGTTGCGCTCTATAAGCAAATCGACCTGCGCGGCTGGCTCTGACTTTTTGCCATAGGCAGTGAGCGTGGCGGCAAAGTTGTCTAACTGTTCTGCTTTCGTAGCGTTTGCCAATCCAGAAATGTAAAATGAAAATCGCCCGGCAAAAAATTCTTTTATCAGAAAAGTTTTTCCGACTCTACGTCGACCATATACCGCGACAAATTCCGGTTTGTCCGATATAAAATATTGTTGTATAGCGTATTGTTCATCTTTTCTTCCAATAATTTCCATAAAATTTGCACTTTTATATTCGGCTGTAAGTATACAAAAAATATTGATTCCGCTGATTTTTCTGATTTATTTTCAGCGGAAAGTAAATAATTTTATTAGATTTCGCCGATTTTACACTTTTATAATCGGCGAAAAGTTATGAAAAAACTCACTTACAGCTAAATATAATCTTTATTTTTTCATGTAACTAAATTGTACACTACCACTGAACCCGCACTCCTCAAAACAAAAACGCCGGAAGATAATCCCGCAATTCCTCCCGGAGCTTGTCCATCACATGCCTTTTATACCGCTTGGCGGTACGGACGGATATGTGAAGTTCTTCGGCAATCGACTCGTATGATTGATTTTCGATACGGCGCATCTCAAATACCCGGCGATAAGGCTCCGGAAGTTTGGCAAGCGCCTGATCGAGCAATTCCTGGAGTTCTTTCAGGAGAAAAAACTCATTGTTTTCATTTTCATTGCCGGATGATTGTTTTTCGATAATAAATTCATGGTATTGACGGGCAAATCCTTCTCTTTTCAAATAATTAAGGCAATGATTACGTACAGCCGTGAGTAAATAATTACGTACGGACCGGGTAATTTGCAAAGCTTTCCTGTTTTCCCAAAGGAGAACAAATATCTCTTGTACAATGTCTTCACACGCAAATTGGTTATCAATATATTTTTTGGCATAATCCAACAAAGGCGGGTAAAAAAGCATAAACAACTGTGCATATGCTTTCTCATCATCAAGGACTACAATATTCCATAATAGTTGATCTGATTCCGAAGTATGTATAGATCGGTTCATTACCTAAATAATATGTATAATAAAGCAAAGATATATGTTTTTAAAGAAATTTTTAAAAATAAATGAATTTTTGGCACTTTTTTGAAGAAAGATTGTCTTTTATATATGAACGGACAATATTTTGAAAATCTCATTGCTCAGGCGCTGTCCATTGACAAAAAAATTCGCGAGATGGAATCGTGTGATACGCAGGAAGCATTCCGGCAAGTCCTCCATACCCTGCACAAACGCCAAAAACGAGTCGCTTTTCGCCATACGCTGCTGCGTGTGGCCGCCATGCTGACTTTACCGCTGTTACTAACTTCCGCTGTATTCGGGTATATGGCTTTCCTGAAACCGGCAGGTAAACCGGTGTATGCCGAAGTGACGGCCGCTCCCGGTTCCGTTGTCAGTTTTGAATTGCCCGACCGGTCGAAAGTATGGCTCAATGCCGGCTCTACCTTGCGTTACCCTGATACTTTCAAAGGAGATAAGCGTGAAGTAACGTTGTCCGGGGAAGGTTATTTCGAAGTCCGCTCCGACGAGGAACATCCTTTCTGTGTAGCAACCGCCACCGGCATTAAGGTAATGGCACATGGTACACGCTTCGATGTGAATAC
>BNXB01000168.1 GCA_025999255.1 Bacteroidia bacterium
ATCGGGATTGGTTTCGCGCCATTCTTTGGCAGTCATTCCAAACAATGCAACATTCAATACATCAGCTTCACTGGCATAGACAATTGAAGTTTGTTGCGGTGTCAGTTCGGCAGGAATAAGATTGTGTTTGATTGCATCGGTGTGAATGTGGTAATTGATTTTTGCTCTTCTTCTTTGAGGCGTTGAAACTCTTTGATAATGTAGATTTTAAATTCGGGACTAATCCATAATGCGAACTCAAAGGCTATATCTTTGTGGGCATATAATCCTCATTGTCGATTTGCAAAACAGTTACTTCCGTACCTTTTACTGTTATTTTTGCCATATCTTGAATTATTTGTTTATTCTGTTTTTAGCAATTTCCAACACCTCGTTCGACAATCCTTTTTCGTCTGCCACCACAGCCATAACTTGCTCTACAAGCCAAAGCGTTTGTACTGAATGTTGCCGCCTCAAATATTATCCATACATCAGGTTGTTCGCTGCTCGTCCAAATTCGCGGGTCGGCACTTTCGGTTGGGTGTTTCCGCCGAAAATCTTTTGCAAATATTTCACCACTTCCTTGCAAATTCGGTTTGTAAGTCTGTAATATGCTTGGTATGCAACTCCTTGTCTTCAAAAAGTGTTTCATCCAAATACCATAAACCGCCAAAAGCTTGCGAAAGGTGGTAAATGAGTTTGGTGCGCAAAGCAATTTCGATAAATTCTATGGCATCAAAGAGGATTAACCGCAACTGACGGTCGAAATGGTAACGATCTATTGCATCTTCAAAGTAAGAATTTGGCGCAAAAGTGTGATTTGTAAAATCGGTTTGCATATCCCACCAATAGCCTTTCAGTCGATAGTAACTAATATGATTGAGATAGAAAGTCGCTTTTTATTCGTTTTTCACAATCATTCCCCTTGTTTTGAGCAGGGTTATTTGTTCTTCAACCGTTCTTGAATCTTTATTTACTGGCATATTTATAAAAAGAATGACCCGCTTGCAGTTCTTACGGTATGCAAACGGGTACTGTTATCTTTAGCCGGAACAAGTCCGTATCGTTACCTCTTTAATTAGACTACAAAAGTACAACATTATTTTAAAATAACAATGGCAAAATGGGAAAATATTTAAAAAACGGCAAACTTTTTTCAGATTTGCCGTTTTTTACTGTAAAAATATCGTTCTTATTCTTTCACATCCGTCGTATCCTGATCCCAAGCCATTGCATAATGAAAAGTTTTCTCATAAGTATTTTCTAAATAAACTACTCCATTTGAGTTGGACAACGCCAAATAATGCTTCTCCGAAAATTCCTCCACTCATCTTAGATACACCTTCTACCCGGTTGACAAATATAATAGGAACTTCTTTCAAAGTAAATCCGTATTTATAAGCGGTAAATTTCATTTCAATCTGGAAAGCATAACCTTTGAAACGGATTGAATCCAGATCGATGGTCTGCAATACCTCTCTGCGGTAACATTTAAATCCGGCTGTAGTGTCGGCGATTTTCATTCCGGTAATCAACCGCACATATTTCGAAGCAAAATAAGACATCAGCACACGGGACATCGGCCAGTTCACCACATTTACTCCGCTGATATAACGGGAACCTATGGCTAAATCCGCTCCATCTTCGGAACAGGCTTTATATAAACGAAGTAAATCGTCCGGGTTATGGGAAAAATCGGCATCCATCTCGAAAATATAATCGTAGTCGTGTTCCAATCCCCATTTGAATCCACAGATATAAGCCGTTCCCAAACCAAGTTTTCCCTGACGCTCTACGATATGAAGACGATCCGTAAATTCGGTTTGTAAACTCTTAACAATACCTGCCGTTCCATCCGGCGAACCATCATCAATAATCAGTACATCAAACGACTTTTCCAGAGAAAAGACCACACGGATAATCTTCTCTATATTTTCTTTTTCATTGTATGTAGGGATGATTACAATACTATCACTCATATACAAATTTATATTTTACAGTTCAAAGATACGGATATTTGCGGTATTATCACTACTTTTGCACAAAATTTATTGCATTGGAAATTTTGGAATTACAGGAAATATTTCACTCACATCCGGGTGTGAGTGCGATGTCTTCATTAATCAAAAAACGGCAAAACAACACTTAC
>BNXB01000169.1 GCA_025999255.1 Bacteroidia bacterium
ACCCAAATCTATGCAAGAATTACAGATGCAAAGATAGGTCATGATATGAATGTTTTTGCAGGTAAGGTTAAAGGCATGGAAGAAAAATTAGTTGTAAATCAATAAATTCAGTCATTATGGAACGAGGATATATCAAAATCAAAGAAAATAGTGAAAATCAGCTAATTGTTGAAGCAAAACTCGTAAATTGCACCCTTTGGATGACAAAACACGAGATAGCTGATTTATTTAATGTATTTGTGAGTTCCGTCGGCAATAACCTACGGTCTATATTCAAATCAGGATTATTGCAGGAGGACAACGTTACCCGAATACACAAATTCGAGAACAACGGTCGCCAATGTGAAATGACGTTATATAATTTGGAAGCGTTAATTTTTGTCAGCTACCGGATTGCATCTTACGAAGCGAGAGCATTCAGGGAATGGGTTATGGAAGCATTAACCGAATATACCCGGACGAAACCCCAAAAAGGGACGGAAGTTTTGATTGTATATAATTTGTCTTCAAAACTCCCCGATATATCGTTAAACTAAAAATCATATAAATATTCAGTCATGAAAAAATTAGTCTATGTGTTAATCGCAATGTTTATGGTTGCTTGTGGTTCTAACACTTCAAAAACAAATTACGAAAAAACCATTAGTGAGTATCTTTTGAAAGGTCAATCCAACGATTACAATTTTAAGGTTGTAGAATTGACGGAACAGGGCAATGTTACGGTTGCCGATAGTATTGCCTATCTTACCGATGAATTTAGAAAGGATAAGCAACTTATTGTCAGCCGTATCGAACTTGCAAGAAAAATGAGCGAAGATTTACAGGCTAAAACAAAATTGAAAAGCGAATTTGACAAGTATGCCAATGATATTGCACGGATGAACAACAGTATTGATTCGCTTAAAAACCTTGCTCCTGATAATTTGCAAGGGTATGATAGCCGGAATGCGAACGATGTACTTGTGAAAATTGTAAGGTGCAAATATTCGGTGCAGCCTCCGGGTGCTTCTCCGGTTGAAGAAACTTTCGATTTTTACCTATCCCCTGACGGTAGTAAATGCTACGGAAAAACGAGAGCGAAATAAATTGACCGAAAATAAACGAAGCCTATTTCATTGCGAGATAGGCTTTTTTTATTGCACGAATTGATACGTTTTTCTAACTGCATTATTATTGTAGGTCATATTTTCATTCAATGCCCAGTTCGTTTCATTGAGTTTATTAGGAAATAGGGAAATTCCTTTTTCAAGAGTTACAGGAATTGTTGTGATTATCATTTCATCAATTAAATCATTGTCGAGCAATAACGAAATCAGTTCTGCGCCGCCAACGAGCCATATATCTTTCCCATTTTCCTTTTTAAGTTGGGAAATCGTTTCAACAGCATTTTCTGTGATGAAATTTACACCCTCTTTCATCATTATGGGATGACGGGTAACAACATACACTATTTTATCTTTGTATGGCCAAAGAATATCCATACAACACATTTCCCTGTATGTGTTCCCGCCCATGATAACAGCATCGACCGAATCAAAGAAATTCCGATAATCTTCGGTTGAAGGTCTTGGGGTATTTATCAACCAGTCCATATCGCCGTCAGGTGGAGCGATAAAACCATCAAGGGATGACGTAATGTACAATTTCAACTTTTTCATGTTCTTTTCCTTTTATTGTTTCACTCTTTTAAGAACATTCGCCAACCCCAAAAAAGAAGCGTGGAACTCACGCTGCTCCACTACGAGGTACTGGTATACCTTTGGAAGAAGACAGGCAAGCCCACGCTATACAGTGTACAGCATGAACATTGCGCATCGGTCTCTTCCGTTTGAAAATTACCAGTTTTCGTAGTGAGACGTTCAGCGAACGTTATGTTATATATATAAATTGTAGAATGTTGATTTCTACAATTATACTCTTAAATTTTACATCGCAAATGTACATGATAAAAATGATTTTTCCACACAGACGCATAAAAATGTATCTCAATAGCACTATCAAAGAGAATATCAAGTCCCAGGAATTCATATCTTTCGGATTAAAT
>BNXB01000170.1 GCA_025999255.1 Bacteroidia bacterium
GGGATTCACGTAAAGGTATTATTATACATTATAATATGTATTTTTACGGGTATTTCGAGTGTGTATGCTCAATCGACTATTGACGTTCGGGGTAAGGTTGCCGATGCGCAAGGGTCTCCTTGTCCCGGGATTTCCGTTTTAATACAAGGAAAAAGCGGTATGGGAACTTCAACGGATGTTAATGGTAACTTTACAATTTCGGTTCCTTCAAGTGAATCTGTTTTAGTTTTCCGGGGGATTGGTTATAAGGCTCAAACGGTAATTGTAGGTTCCAGGACGACAATTAACATCACCATGACGGAAGACTTTTTTGAAATGGATGAAGTGGTCGTTGTCGGCTATGGTACAAAAAAGAAAATACATCTTACCGGCGCCGTCTCGCAGATTGATTCCAAGGAACTGATGAAAGCTCCGATGCAAAATGTTTCCAATATGCTTACCGGTAAAATATCGGGATTGACCAGCATCCAGAATTCGGGTAAACCCGGAGCCGACGGTACTGCATTATACGTGCGTGGTTTGAATTCGTTCAGTGGTAGTAATAGTCCGATGGTCATTGTTGACGGAGTACCGCGTACAATAGATTACATTAACCCAAATGATATTGAAAATATTTCAGTATTGAAAGATGCGTCTGCCGCTATATACGGGATACAGGGAGCAAACGGCGTTATCCTGATTACTACAAAATCGGGAAGCGAAGGTCCTGCCAGGATTTCATACGACGGTTCCATGGCAATAACGCAAAACACCGCAATGCCTGAGTTCCTGAATGCCAGAGACTATATGTATTATCATAACAAAGCCCGTGCAATGGACGAGCTGACTCCACTCTGGACGGCAGATATTCAAAATAGAGTCCTGAGTAATGACCCGAATAGTATCTGGGGTGAAACGGATTGGCTGAATAAAATTTTCAGTACCGGCCAAACACAACAGCACAATATTTCGGCTTCAGGAGGTACGGAAAAGACGAAATACTATGCAAGCATCGGCGTCATGGACCAGGAAGGAACTTTGAAAAATACAGGTTTTGCACGTTACAACATACGTACAAACCTGGATATTCAGGTGGCTAAAAATTTAAAATTCATCACCAATTTATCAGGCTATCGCGCCGACACGGACTGGCCGGGTGTGGCTATCGGCAACCAGCAGGAATTTGACCCGGTCAGGCAAGCCATCAATTCAATACCTATTATCAAATCCGAATACAGAGGAATGCATACCGCATGGAACGGTGCAACCTATAACGTAAACGGCTATGCAGGATTGATGGAATCGGGATACAAACGGACAACCCGCTGGCACATGGACTCCAATTTTAAATTGGAATATGATTTCTCCGATCTGACGAATGCCTTGAAAGGGTTGAAAGCTTCTATGTTTGCCGCTTATAATTATGAGCAAACAGTTAATTCCGATTATGACCGTTATTATGAATTGTATTCCATCAACACGAACTTTGACGAGGGAATAACGAATGCAAGCGGATTTTCCAAAGGCGGCGGATATTCAAAATCGTCTTCCTGGGGAGACGTCTATCTGTTGCGTCCGCAAATCGATTATTCACGTGAATTCGATAAGAATTTTGTGAGTGTGACATTGTTTTACGAAGCGCAAAAGACTTATTCGAATACAATGACCGGAACAAAAAAGGGGTATTACAGCGACGATCCTATCGATTTGACATTGGGTACGGACTTCCCTGAAAAACCGGTAACCGGTTCTCATGAGTATAAAGGACAAGCTTCGTATGCAGGACGTCTCAACTATGTTTACAACCAGAAATACCTGGCGGAAGTTGCTTTCCGTCGCGATGGCTCGTATGTATTTGCTCCAGAAAACCGCTGGGGGTTTTTCCCCTAAGCGTCATTGGGTTGGGTAGTATCGCAGGAAGATTTCTTTTCAAATGCATTTCCCAAAATAGACTATTTTAAAATCCGCGCCAGTTACGGAGAGTCGGGAAATGACAACGTAACACCTTACTTATATAATTCCACATTCGCCATCGCAAACAATAGCATGGTACT
>BNXB01000171.1 GCA_025999255.1 Bacteroidia bacterium
GCCTTTACTTATGGTGCGTCTATCATTGTTATTTATCTGATTCTCGGATTATTGATAACAATTATTTTTGGAGCGAGCGCTTTGAATGAACTATCTACCAGCGCTATTTTTAACCTGATATTTTTTGCTTTGTTGGTGGTCTTTGCTATCTCGTTCTTTGGCGCATTTGAGTTGACATTGCCTGCCTCCTGGACTACCAAGCTCGATCGGAAGGCAGATTCTACCAGTGGATTGCTGAGTATTTTTTTCATGGCATTTACATTGGCGCTTGTTTCGTTTTCATGTACAGGTCCGATAATCGGGACATTGCTGGTTGAAGCGGCATCTCAGGGAAGCTTGATGGGGCCTGCGATCGGTATGTTTGGTTTTGCTTTGGCTTTGTCGATTCCTTTTGCTTTGTTTGCGGTTTTCCCTTCCTGGCTTGAGAGTATGCCGAAATCGGGAGGATGGCTGAATTCCGTGAAAGTAGTGCTTGGATTCCTTGAATTGGCATTGGCTTTGAAATTTTTATCGGTTGCAGACCTGGCCTACGGATGGGGAATCCTGGATCGCGAGGTATTCCTTGTACTTTGGATTATTATTTTCGTGTTATTGGGAATATATCTGTTGGGTAAACTCAAATTTGCACACGATAGTGATTTGAAATATATTTCTGTTCCCCGTTTGTTTATGGCGATCATTTCCCTGGCATTTGCCGTTTATATGATTCCCGGACTTTGGGGCGCTCCGTTGAAAGCAATCAGCGCATTTTCACCTCCGCTTTATACACAGGATTTCAGTTTGTATGACGGAGATGTACGTCCTAAGTTCCATGATTATGAGGAAGGAATGGAATCTGCTAAAAAACGTGGGAAACCGGTGATAATTGATTTTACGGGCTTTGGTTGTGTAAACTGTCGGGAGATGGAAGCTGCCGTCTGGTCGGATGCACGCGTGAAAAATATTATCGATAACGATTATGTCTTGATTTCGCTTTATGTCGATAATAAAGAGAAATTGCCTGAAGTTATCCAAGTAGAAGAATATGGTAAAACCCGTAAACTAAAAACGATAGGAGATAAATGGAGTTACCTGCAACGCAGTAAGTTCGGTGCGAATGCGCAACCTTTCTATGTGTTGTTGGATAATCAGGGTAATCCTATTGGTCCATCGTATGTTTACGATAAGAGTGTGGATAAATACATCCAATTCCTGAAGAAAGGGATTGAGGAGTACAAGAGATAAGGTTTTACGTTTTACGTAAAAATATCATGTCAAAAAAAGTATTTGTTTCCGGATGCTATGATTTGCTTCATAGCGGACATGTGGCCTTTTTCAAGGAAGCTTCTTCCTATGGCGAACTGTATGTTGGAATTGGTTCCGATAGTACGATTCTTGACCTGAAAGGGCGCCTGACTGTGAATAGTGAACAAGAACGGCTTTACATGGTTCGTTCGGTACGTTATGTAAGCGATGCATGGATCAATAGCGGATCCGGGATTATGGATTTTGAACAGGATTTGCGTCGTTTCCGACCGGATATTTTTGTCGTGAATGAAGACGGTCATTCTCCTGCAAAAGAGGCAATCTGTAAGGAATTGTTTATTGAATATAAGATATTGAAACGGATACCGGATGGGGAATTGCCTGCCCGTTCGACGACTTCGTTAAGAGGATCTCTGAGTTTCGGGCTTCCTTATCGTCTGGATTTGGCCGGAACCTGGATCGATCAACCATACGTATCTAAATTTCATCCGGGGTGGGCTTTGACGATTTCTCTGGAACCGGTAATCGAGTTCAATGAACGTTGCGGGATGTCCACTTCTACACGCAACGCTGCCGCCCGGTTATGGCCGTATGAGTTACCTCCCATGCATACCGAAAGGTTAGCGGAATTATTATTCCGTTACGAAAATGAACCGGGGAAAAAAGAAATCTCAGGAGCTCAGGATTCGATTGGCATCTGCATGCCCGGTTTGAACAGACATTATTACGATAATCATTATTGGCCGGAGAAAATAGAATCGGTGCATGATGAGGATGTTTTAAG
>BNXB01000172.1 GCA_025999255.1 Bacteroidia bacterium
TAGCATCAAAATATGAACAATTTAACACATCATTTCCATCATCGTAACAACGAGTAACATCGGTGGGCATAGGATGTACATTATAATAACAAAACAAACCGGCTTACCGCAAAAGGTAAGCCTTTTTTATACAAATTAAAACTATGTTACGAATTGCTGTTCAGGCTAAAGGCCGGTTATTTGAAGAGACTATGGAGCTTCTGACCGAAGCCGGTATTAAACTATCCACTGGGAAAAGGAGCCTGTTGGTTCCATCCAAATCATTTCCAGTCGAAGTTTTATTTCTTAGGGATGATGACATTCCGCAGGCAGTAGCAGACGGAGTCGCTGATGCCGGTATCGTAGGAGAAAACGAATATACCGAAAAAAAACAGAACGTGAATCTGATAAAAAGACTGGGATTCAGTAAATGCAGGCTATCTCTGGCAATCCCTAAAGAAGAAGAATACCATGGTTTAAACTGGTTTTGCGGCAAAAAGATTGCGACATCCTATCCCTCTATCCTGGAGGAATTTCTAAAAAAAAATGCAATCAAAGCAGATATTCATGTTATCAACGGTTCCGTTGAAATTGCTCCGAGTATTGGACTGGCTGATGCCATTTTCGATATCGTAAGCTCCGGAAGCACACTGATAAGCAACCATCTACATGAAGTAGAAGTCGTCATGCAATCGGAAGCCCTATTGATCGGAAACACCAATCTTTCCAGGGAAAAAAAAGAAATCCTGAATGAATTGCTTTTCCGTATTGATGCGGTAAAAACAGCGGAAGATAAAAAATATATCCTGTTGAATGCTCCGAATGAGAAGCTTCCTGAAATTTTTAATATCCTGCCGGGAATGAGAAGTCCGACTGTACTCCCTCTTGCCCAGGAAGGATGGAGTTCTATCCACTCCGTTATCAGCGAAAAACGTTTCTGGGAGATTATCGGAAAATTAAAAGCCGCAGGAGCCGAAGGAATCCTCGTTATACCCATTGAAAAAATGATATTGTAGGGGTTCAAAATTTTGAACCCCTACATAACAATTTTAATTTTTAATTCATGCAAATAATAAAATATCCGGATAGGAAAGATTGGGCCCGGCTACTCTCCCGTCCTGTTTTAGACAACACTTCATTGTATGAAACCGTCAGCGCTATTCTCGACGACGTTAAATCCCTGGGAGACAAGGCGGTAATTGAATATGGAGCACATTTCGATCAGGTAAGGTTATCCCGGTTAGCTGTTACGGAAGACGAAATAAAGGAAGCGGAATTATCTGTTTCGGAAGAATTAAAAGCAGCAATCCGCACTGCAATGAAAAATATCGAAACATTCCATGCTTCACAGCAATTCGTTTCCACAAAAATAGAAACGTCTCCGGGAGTCGTTTGTTGGCAAAAATCCGTGGGTATTGAGAAAGTCGGATTGTATGTTCCGGGAGGTACCGCTCCCCTATTCTCTACCGTATTGATGTTAGCTATTCCTGCCCGGATAGCAGGTTGCAAAGAAATCGTCCTTTGTTCTCCTCCCGGGAAAACCGGGAAAATTCATCCGGCAATTCTATTTGCAGCCGGAATTTCGGGAGTACATAAAATATTCAAAGCAGGTGGTATCCAGGCAATTGCGGCTATGGCCTACGGTACGGAATCCATTCCCAAAGTTTACAAGATATTCGGACCCGGAAACCAATATGTAATGGCGGCCAAACAATTGGTGAGCCTGAAGGAAGTCGCCATCGACATGCCGGCCGGCCCATCGGAAGTAGAAGTAATCGCTGATGAAACGGCCAATCCGGCTTTTGTCGCAGCCGATTTACTTTCACAGGCAGAACATGGCGCGGATAGCCAGTCTATTTTAATCACCCAATCGGAAAAACTGGCGGAAAAAGTCATCCGGGAAGTGGAAAGACAACTAAATAATCTTCCAAGAAAAGAATTGGCTGAAAAATCGATAGAGAACAGTAAAATCATTGTCTTGAGAGACAACAAAGAAATGATAGAGATTACCAATTTTTATGCTCCCGAACACCTGATT
>BNXB01000173.1 GCA_025999255.1 Bacteroidia bacterium
TATATATATTATCTTTGCAAAAAAATATGTAATTTTTTTTTATGAAATCCAAACTTGAAGAGTTGAGAATGTTCTTAATTGGCAGGCTTCATGATTTTAGAATATCATAAAAAAATAGAAGCATAAGTAAATATTGTTTAACAATTTATAAAATTTGAGTTATGAAAAACAAATTGAAAAAATTAGTTCTCAGTCAATTGGAGGGTGTAGAGTTATCAAATTCAGAAATCAAAAACATTGTAGGCGGTTATGACTTACCTGAAGTTGTAGTTACATGTGGAGCTTCATCAGGGAAATGTTATAAATGGAACGAACTGGGAACATTTTTGGGTTTTGTGTATGGGAGATGTGAATTCACCGGTTACCAAAGCGATTATTGCGCACCGATGTAATTAATGAGCCATAGAATAACGTATGTATTCCTGTTACTTTCATTATGGGGTTGCAGTTTTTCCGATAAGATTAACCGCAACCCTATGGAAGTGGATATTGATGGGAAAAGAAACAATGTATCCATTTTTGACATATTTGAAAGGATAGAAATCATTCCACTCGAAACGAATCAATCTTCTCAGTTGCATTTTATTGACAGATTAGTTTGTTGTAATGATGTGTTATATATTCATGATTTTAGTGGAAAAAAAATTATGGCGTTTGATTCGGCGGGTAAATTTCTCTACAAAATAGATGATCGGGGGCAAGGGCCGGATGAATACCTGTACATCTCCGATTTTGACATAGACAAGCAAGGAAGTAAAATGTTTATTGTGGATCCGGTTAGTAATACCCTGCTTGAGTATGATCTGACAGGAAAGTTTTCCTCTAAAATAAAATTGCCAACCATTGAATGTGCTTATGGCGAACTGAAATGCTTGGATAACGATAAAATTGTATTCTGGACATATGACTATAAAAATCGGTTGAAGTTTTATGATAAAAGCGATAATCATATTTTTCAGGAATATTTTCCAAAAAAAGATAGAAGCCTGCTTGACCACTTTACTGTAAGAGCTTTTCCATATTGTAACTATGCAACAACGACGTCAGTTGTTGATAATAATATCTATGAAATTTCTTCCGATGGAATATATTCAATTGCTTACACTTGGGATTTCGGAAAGTTAAATAATAGCGTTGACATAGCTAAAAAGTTTCCGGAGCGAAATCTTGATTGGGAAGAGAGACGTGTGTTATCGAATCAGATGCGGTTCTCTGAAATAGTGAATTATTATTTCGTTTGTATTGGAGGTAATCGAACATACCGGTATGCACAAATAGCAAGAAATGGTAAAATGGTAAATTTGTGGCACAAAATATCCGAAAAGAAAACATTCGTTTTTGAAAAAACGATAGAAAATGCTGCTTTTTATCCTCTCTATTGGGATGATGCATTTGTTATTGGATTCGGGCCGTTTGGTGGTCACTCTGTGTTGGAAGAAACAGTTCCAGACATAATTTTAAACAAAGAGGATCTTATAAAAAAAAGACAAATTGAGGAAAACGATAATCCTGTCTTGATAAAATATTACTTCAAAAAATGAGAAATACCTTGGGTTAACAGTTTTATATATTATCTAAATGAAACAATCACACGCAATTCTCAACTATTATTTGAAGGAAACAGGTATCCCCTTCAGTAAAACTAAACTTAAGCAATTACTTTCCTCACATCCGGATCAAAACTCACTTTATGCAATGGTAGATACTTTAGACGAGTTGAACATTGAAAACATTGTTCTTCGTCTGGATATGAATAACCTGAGGGTAAATGGGTTTCCTGTAATTGTTCATTCCGGAGGGAAAAAGGGAAAATTTATCGTAATCAAGGATATTATTGAAGATAACGTCCATTATTATAATGCCCAAAACGGTAGTAAAGGTGTCCAATCATTGAAAGAATTTACCGATAAATGGTCAGGGATAGCATTGTATGCGACACAGAATGAAATGCAGGCTGAATTGGAACGGAAGAAAACTTCGTCTGAAAAAATATTACGGTTATACATTGAAG
>BNXB01000174.1 GCA_025999255.1 Bacteroidia bacterium
GACATGGTTTATGCCAACATCAACGGCATCCATTCCATGAATCGCGAAGCCTTGTGCATTGTTTACAAGACTTTACCGCGCTGGCTCTTCCTTTGCTGGGAAAATTTTATCGAAACCTCGTTCATTGTGCTGATTGGTATTTTCACCGGAACGATTGTTGAGAACTATAGCCGCAAGCTGAAACGTTTTTTCCCTAAAAACCAGCTGTTAGCGTTTTTGTACGGCGCAATTCTACCTGTCTGCTCGTGCGGTGCGATTCCGTTGATAGAAGTAATGAAACAAAGATGTTCGTTGCGAACGGTTATCACATTTATCATTGCTGCGCCACTGTTAAATCCGTTTATCGTCATCATGTCATTTAGCTTATTAGGGGTGCAATATGCTATTATACGGGTAGTTGCATCATTTGTCTTGGCAATGGGTGCAGGTATAATGGTTGAATGGATTAGCAAAAAGTTTTTTAAGGAAGAATATGGCAAATACGAATCATGTAATCCGTCGGGGGGGTGTACTGCGTTTACACAGGATATTTTTGTGAAAACCATGTTGTTGATGAAACAAATCATGCCGTATATTCTTGTTGGCGGTTTAATCACTTTATCGTTAGAACTGTTTAATCCAAAACAAATTCTTTATTTTTTCAATTTCAGCAACCAATGGTTATCCATGCTGATTATGTTAGTAGTCGGGATTCCTATCTTTGTTTGCAATGGCGCTGATATGTTAATAATGAAACCTTTGTTGGAATTTACCGACCTTACAGTTGGGTCTTCTATGGTTTTTTCGTTGACATCTTCTTCTGTATGTATATCATCTATTGTGATTACGGCTAAGTTTCTTGGCAAGAAAATGACTACTTTACTCGTTGTATGTATGGGGGTAATCATTTTTGCAATAGGTGCAATCATTAATTTATTATTCTAAGAATATATGGGTTTTTGCATGTTCATTCGGATTCTGGTATTGCGTAAATCGCTTTCTCGTAACATGCACTTAGGCATCTTCCGCAACCGATACATTCCTCTTTATTGATAACGGCTTTCCCATCTACTATGGAAATAGCATCTTGAGGACAAACCGAAAGGCATTTTTTGCATCCGGTGCACTTCGGTTCGTTTACCGCATAAAGAACGTCATCAAGAGCTTCGCATGAATCCAAAATGGCAATTGAAGTCGCTGAAATGATTACAGCGAAAATAATACTTTTAAGGAATTTCATTTTTGTTTTCATATCGTTCGTGTATTAAAAATTAAATCGCATTTCGAGCCTGAAAAGATTGGGATTGCTTAGAAGTTCAGGGCTGTTTACATATCCGTAAGAAGCATTTATCAATAGTTTATTGAAAAACTTCTTCCCTATCTCTATATCAAATTCAGAATTAGGGTCGGTTCTTGTCTGACCGACATACTGAATTTTCAAATGTGCCTTTAATTTAGGAATTGTATGTTTAACCGATAACATATAGAATGGCATATCTGGCGTATCAAATCGCAAAACTGTTCCTACCAAAATATTGCTGAACGAATTACTTGATTTGTTTTCGCTATCTCCATTATCGGAATTGAAAGCTGTTTGACCATAATATGAAGCACTAAAAACAGTACGGTGTGAGTTTTGCCACATAACGGATTTTTCAAACTTAGCACAATAAATCAAGGCAGAATTACCACCCGAAGAATATAACAATTCGGGTTTCAGCCAATATCCGTTACCGATTTCAATGTTTGAATATACTCCACCCATTACCGTAGGCGTTTTTATCCAACTGCCAAATTCGGAATATAGAGCCAAACCAACGGTTTCGACATGAAGAAAAGACCGGGATTTTTCGCCACCTAATCCATCGTCCGAAAACTCATTATTTTTTGCCGAAGGACGAAAACCAAGTGTCATACCTGCTAAATTGGTTTGCCCTAACGACTCTCCGAGTAATGGCTGATTCATATATGGCAAAATATCATATAAATAAGCCATATTGCAAAATGTTCC
>BNXB01000175.1 GCA_025999255.1 Bacteroidia bacterium
ATATTAACATAATTGTTTATGTAATTAATGAAAAATATTATTCTTCATTCCTTTCATTTTTTCATTTTTCATTCTTTTCAACCTCTTCCCTCAATCTGTTGATATATTCATTCAGTTTTTGAGCTTTTTCATTCCAGTTATTGTCCTCTATTCCGGTTCCATATACTTCTCTCAAATGTTCTAATGCTTTTTCCTTTTTGGATTTTGTAGGAGGAAGCGGATCATATTTGATAACGCCGGAACTAAACAGGAAATTAATAATAGTTACGGGACTTATTCCGCCGCCGGGTAAAGCTGAAGCCGGAATCCATTTACCGTCTATAAAGACAGGAGTTTTATTATAATGGGCGTCGATTGGCGGGGTATAAGGCATGAAAAAATAGGAAGAAATAGTTAGTTTATTCATTTCCTCTAATATATCTTCTTCTTCCATCCGGAACATTACTTCTTTTTTTAAAGAATCAAGACTATAATTGTAGGAGGAATGAATAGGAATAGTTATTTTCTTAGGATCGATTTCCAGTTTGATAATCTTTTTTTCAGACTTATTCCCTTTAGTGTTCGTATTTGTTGTCTGAGGTTTTAATGTTTCTTTCATCGTTTCCTTCATCGTTTCTTTAAGGAGGGATTTGTAAAAATCTCCGTCCTGTGCGATAGCTCCACTTGTCGAGAATAATAAGGTATTAATAATAAAACACAGTCTTTTAGTAATCTTTGAATCCATCAGTCAACTTGATTTGTTCTGTAAAATGTCAGTGCGCAAATGTATTAATTAAAAAGTTGCTGACAATACGGATTTTTACTAAAAAATGACAATTAAATATAATAATTACGTAAAACTATTATCCCCATCCCCGTCAAAAATGGTTCTTCCGTCGATGTTTACGGAAAATGTACTGTAAATATCTGATTGGTAATGTTTTGTAAACAGGAAGTGTTTCGATAATATTTTAACTGTTTCGGATAATAACGGAGACAATATTGTGAGATGGCTGATTTTATTTGCTTTAGCTATTTTTACAATCGGGATGGATATGGATGAAAGTAAACCTGGCTTTTCATAATAATATAGTATTTTCATTTTCCGGTTCAAAATGGAGTAGATAAAAAAGCCCGCAAAATGATTTTTTACATAATATTTTACTACATTGGTTTTGTGTTTGATATTACTGTACGAGAAGGGATAATGGAATTCGGGAGAGTTTTCTTCCGTAATCCAGGGATACTCCATAATCCAGTCGATTTCTTTTTCTTCTCTTTTGAACAATGAAAAGTCGGAATAATAATGTATTAAGTTAATACATTCCTTGTCTAACCGGTTAAGTTCTTCTATTTGTATCCGGTTGAAGGACGGTAAAATTATTTTTTTGATGTTGTATATTAAAGCTGCCATCCTATTGGCTAAACTCAACAAAGGCTTCACAACCGGATTGGAAATTCTTTCTTGCAGTATTTCTTTGAAATCGGGATTAAGGTAGAAGCGGTATCCCTGGCGGTCGCTCAGGGTATGGAACCAATCTTCCCGGATGTATAGAAAAAGGGTTTTTGGAGCATAGTTTGTAAGCATCAGTTTGTCTTCCCAATCTTTCAACGCTTCTTCTAACAAGGGCTTCCATAATTTTTTACCGCGATATTCCGGATGTACCCAGATGCCGCTGCACCAACCGAAACGGATAGGGGTATTGTCTTCAGTATAAACCGTATCGGGTAAAATTGTACGGAATGCTATCAACTTTTCGTTTTCTATCAGCATGTAAAGCACGGCGTCTTCTTCCTTTGCCCGTGGATTAGCCTTATATGATTTCATCCGGAGTGGAGATATAGGCTTTATTTCAAATTTCCTGAATGTTTCACTGGAGCAGAATGATTCCAGTTCACCGAGTTTTATTTTGACGAGTTTCATCTTTTTACATTTTGAGAGTACACGGTAAAAAGGTTCACGGTACACGGTTATTGCTTTCATTTACCGTGAACCGTGAATC
>BNXB01000176.1 GCA_025999255.1 Bacteroidia bacterium
CGTACTGTCTTGGGGCTGGGTCGTAATACTCGTGACCGTCTGCTTGATAATACTCTCGTTGGCATTGACCAATGGCAAGCCGGCATCGTTCGCATGACGGTAAGACACGGAGAGGGCACCGCCGGAGCTTCCGTCCCATTCTACCGTGACGGTATTACTGGTTGTACTTCCGCCCACTACACTACCGCCTGTAACACTCCAGTTATAATTATACTTCCCGGATTCAGTGGCATAGATATAGGTGTTCCCGACAACCGGACAGACCGTCGTCATCCCGGTGATGCCCGGGTTAGTCTGGGTATTGAGTGTTACATTCCGGGTAGCCTCAGCGCCCTGGCAGCCCAAAGTCGATTTGTATTTCACAGTGATTGAACCGCTTGTGCCGCCTCCCCAGGTAACTGTCGCTTCGTCAACACCGCCACCGGTGTTTCCGCCGGAAGTGATAGTCCCCCCGGTAATACTCCAGGTATAGTCACTCATTCCCGCCTGGGTACGGTAAACCATTCCCGCCTGGCCTTGAGCCGCCGTAGTCTCCCCGGAAACAAAGCTGGGGGTCGGCAACGGGTTGATGGTTACCACCGCGTCGTTACTTGTTACCTCGCCGCAGCCCGCCGATACTTTTACATAATAAGTCCCGCCGGCTGTTGGGGAATAAGTCGGATTCGTCTCTCCGGTAACAGTGGTATTGCCCGAGCGGTTATACCACTGGTAACTCAATGTTCCTTCCCCGGCGGCCGTCACACTCAGGGTCACCGTATTGCCGGCACACACCGTAGTTGTCGCTGCCGGCTGGCTACTTATCGCCGTCGCCGGCTTGTTCGTAATGACGGCTGCTGCGCTGGTCACAGGGCCGCAGCCACCCGTCACGGTGACCGTATAACTGCCCGGTACCGAAGTTGAATAGCTTGCGGCGCCTGTTCCGACATTCGTCGTCCCGTCTTTTTGCCACTGGTAAGTCAAGGCGCCTTCGCCCGTGGCCGTCACGCTCATGTTGATGTCGGCGCCCGCACAGGTTGCGCCGCCAACCGGATCAACAGAGATACTCGTCTCCGTTTTCAAGGAAACCACAACGGATTCGGCAGTTCCCTTACAACCGGTCGTAGCGTTTTCCGCACGAAGGTAATAAGTTCCGGAACTCGTGACCGTACTCGAACCCAGTTCCGAGTTACAACCCGCATCGGAATAGTAATGCACCACCCCGTTTGCTACAGAAGTCACCAGGGTCGATAAATCCAGGCTCGGACTGCTCGCACACACACTCGGATCCACTGAACTGCAGACGAAACTTGGAGTAGGATTTACCGTCACTGCTATCGGGGTCACGGCGCTCAGGCAGCCTTCTGTCGTAGTCACCCGGGCGTAATAAGTCGTCGTGGTTGACGGATTTACCGTTATGCCTGCGCCCGTGAGTTCCGTAGCGCCCAGGTCATCGCTGTAATATCTCACCGTGGAACCCCCAGGGGTTCCGCTCACTGTCGAGGACAGGTCAACGCTCGAGGTCGCCGAACACTGGTCAGCCGGTGGCGTTATCGTGATCGTCGCTTCGGGATGCATTGCCACTTTCACCGGTACCGTACCGTAATCCGTACCGTTCAAGATAGCAGAAACGTAAAACACAGTATCCTGTTGTACGGTTGGGGTATAATCGTAAGTAGTGGACGCCGTAGAGAGGACGGTGCCTGTACGGTCGGAATTGGCATACCACGAGCCGGTGAAGTTATCGCTGGTAATTTCGAGCGTCTTGAGTGTATTCAAACAGGCCTTCGCCGCATTTTCTCCCGCGGTCAGCACGGCGATATCCAAAGTTGCGTCGCCGATTGCACCCGGGGCGTCGGCACAGCTTGCATCGAACCGGAGGTTGGTAACCACGACCGCATCCAGTACCCGTTCCGGGGAAGTTGCCATGCTCTGCCCGGAAGGGGTATAGACCACAGGAATATCATAAACCACATCGATGCCGACTCCCT
>BNXB01000177.1 GCA_025999255.1 Bacteroidia bacterium
AGTATTGGCAACAGCTTGTGCGACAGCCAGTCCATGCGGTTGTTAGCTTCAATCAAAAATTATCCCGAATAATTATGAATTGAAGAAAAATTTCTGTAATTTTGTGGCGCAAAAAGATAGGATTCTATCACCCAAGCTGACAATTTATTTTTTAACAACAAAAATTTATAAAAAATGATCAAAGTAGGTATTAACGGCTTTGGCCGTATCGGACGTTTGGTTTTCCGTGCTGCTCAAACAAGAAATGACATTCAAATTGTGGGTATCAACGACTTGATTGACGTTGAATACATGTCTTATATGTTACGCTATGATACGGTTCATGGTAAATTTGACGGAACCGTAGAAGTAAAAGACGGAAAGTTGGTTGTTAACGGAAAAGAAATCCGCGTTACGGCTGAAAAAAATCCGGCCGACCTGAAATGGGGCGCCATCGGAGCTGAATATGTAGTAGAATCTACAGGTTTGTTCCTTTCTAAAGAAACAGCTAAAGGTCACATTGATGCCGGTGCAAAATATGTGGTAATGACAGGTCCTTCTAAAGATGACACCAAAATGTTCGTTTGCGGCGTAAACGAAAAAACATATGTAAAAGGCGAACAATTTGTTTCCAATGCTTCCTGTACTACCAACTGTCTGGCTCCTATCGCTAAAGTATTGAACGACAAATTCGGTATCATCGAAGCTTTGATGACTACCGTTCACGCTACTACCAACACTCAAAAAACAGTGGATGCTCCTTCTGCAAAAGATTGGAGAGGCGGACGCGCCGCTGCAGGCAACATCATTCCTTCTTCCACAGGAGCTGCTAAAGCTGCAGGTAAAGTTATTCCCGAACTGAACGGTAAATTGACCGGTATGGCTTTCCGTGTTCCTACTCTGGACGTTTCAGTAGTTGATCTGACTGCACGTCTGGCAAAAGAAACTACTTATGCGGAAATCTGCAAAACGATGAAAGAAGCTGCCGAAGGCGAACTGAAAGGTATTTTAGGCTATACTGAAGACGAAGTGGTATCAAGCGATTTCATCGGCGATGCACGTACTTCTATCTTTGATGCTAAAGCAGGTATCCAATTGAGCCCGACTTTCGTAAAAGTAGTGAGCTGGTACGATAACGAGTGGGGTTATTCAAATAAAGTATTGGATCTGTTGGCCTATATGGCTAAAGTAAACGGATGATACCAAATCAACCGATAAAAAAAGCGGCTTCGGCCGCTTTTTTTTATAATTAATGAAAAATAACTAACTTGCACCACTTTTATAACAAACTTGTTATGACGCTGAAAGGAAAAAAGATAGTGCTGGGCATTACCGGAAGTATTGCAGCTTACAAGGCAGCTTACTTAACGCGGGCGCTCATCAAAAAAGGGAGTGAAGTTCAGGTGGTAATAACACCTGCAGGAAAAGAATTCATTACTCCCGTAACTCTTTCTGCTCTGGCCGGAAAACCCGTGGTGTCGGAATTCTTTACAGCAAACGACGGCACATGGCATAGCCATGTGGATTTGGGGTTATGGGCCGATGCTATGATCATAGCTCCTGCTACGGCATCCACAATAGGAAAAATGGCCAACGGAATAGCTGATAATATGCTTATCACAACTTATCTTTCCATGAAAGCCCCGGTTTTTATCGCTCCGGCAATGGATCTGGATATGTACGCTCATCCATCCACTCAACAAAATATAAATACTTTAAAGTTATTTGGAAATTATATTATCGAACCTACCAGCGGCTTCCTGGCAAGTAAACTGGAAGGAAAAGGCAGGATGGAAGAACCGGATGAAATTGTAAAACAACTGGAAACATTCTTTTCCAAAAGAAACAGCCTTTCAAAAAAAAAAATATTGATAACGGCAGGCCCAACATATGAAAAATTGGATCCTGTACGCTATATAGGCAATTATTCCTCCGGGAAAATGGGCTTTGCCCTGGCGGAAGCCTGCGCTTCCGGAGGAGCAGAT
>BNXB01000178.1 GCA_025999255.1 Bacteroidia bacterium
TTGTATTTTTACGACTCTTCGGTGTGCGAAAGAGCTAAAATCTTGAAGCCTTCGGCCCGCGGTGAATATGAAATAACGGATTTAAACCGTACTTATCTGGAAGAAGGCACATTGAAAGTCGAATTATTCGGACGTGGATTTGCCTGGTTGGATACCGGAAATTGCGATAGCTTATTGGAAGCATCGAATTTTGTGGAAACAATCCAAAAACGTCAGGGCTTTTACATCGCCTGCATCGAAGAAATTGCCTGGCGTAAAGGCTGGATTAATGATGCTCAATTACATACTCTTGGCGAAAAACTGGATAAAACAGCTTATGGCCAATACATTTTATCCTTGTTGTCTTAGCGGGAGACGGATTTACTCCAATTATAATTTTGATTATCAATTACTAATTATCAATTACTAATTGTCAATTATCAATTATCAATTATCAATTATCAATTATCAATTATTATGTCATATTATCTGATCACCGGAGGGGCCGGGTTTATTGGTTCCAATTTTGTAAAATTCATGTTGAAAAAGTATCCGGATGCCCATTTGGTTGTCCTGGACAAACTTACTTATGCCGGAAATTTAAGGACCTTGAAAGATGAACTGAAGGATTCGAGATGTACCTTTATAAAAGGAGATATTTGCGATCCGGAAATTGTTCAAAAGATTTTTTCGGATTATCCGGTACAATATGTGGTGAATTTTGCTGCGGAAAGTCATGTGGATCGTAGCATTGAAAATCCTCAATTGTTCTTGCAAACCAATATTCTGGGAACCCAGAATTTATTGAATATTGCGAAGCAAAACTGGACAACAGGAAAAGATGAAAAAGGGTATCCTACTTATCTTTCCGATATTAAGTACCTTCAAGTATCTACCGATGAAGTTTACGGAAGTTTGGGCGAAACAGGTTTTTTTACGGAAAAAACACCTTTGGATCCACGGAGTCCGTACAGTGCATCCAAAACCGGCGCCGATCTGATAGTTACGGCTTATTCCGAAACTTATAAAATGCCGGTCAATATTACCCGGTGCTCTAATAATTACGGGCCTTATCATTTTCCGGAAAAGCTGATACCTCTGATTATCAAGAATATACTGGAAGGGAAAAAATTACCGGTTTATGGAGACGGAACGAATGTCCGTGACTGGTTGTATGTTGAAGATCATTGTAAAGCGATTGATTTGGTATTGCATAAAGGCAGGGTAGGAGAGGTTTATAACATCGGAGGGCATAATGAAAAACAGAATATCCTGATAGTCAAGCTGACTATCGAAACGGTTCGACGCCTGTTGAAGGAATATCCGGAATATATGCCGGCTTGTAGCGCTGCGAAGGACTCTCCCGATATTGATAGTTGGATGAACGAAAGCTTAATTACATACGTGACGGATCGACTTGGACATGATCAGCGATATGCTATCGATCCGGCGAAGATAACGAAGGAACTGGGCTGGTATCCGGAAACTAAGTTTGAAGACGGAATTGTCAAAACAATTCGCTGGTACCTTGAAAACCAGGATTGGGTGAATGATGTAACCTCCGGAGGTTACCAGAAGTATTACGAAGAAATGTATGGCGGAAGATGAATTATACATTTGCCCCTTTTGCTAAGCCGCTTTATGTCATGCTGAAACCCATCGGTTCGGTATGTAATCTCAGATGTAAGTATTGTTATTATTTGGATAAGAAACAATATTATCCGGAAGAAAAACGATATATTATGTCTGATGAGTTGCTGGAGCTTTTTATTCAGCAATATATTGAGTCTCAGACAATGTTCGATGCTTCCAATAAGCTATCGCAATTTCCGGTATCCAACCAGGCAAATCAACGTCCGAATAATTCGACTTCAATGTGCCTTCTTCCAGATAAGTACGGTTTAAATCCGTTATTTCATATTCACCGCGGGCCGAAGGCTTCAAGATTTTAGCTCTTTCGCACACCGAAGAGTCGTA
>BNXB01000179.1 GCA_025999255.1 Bacteroidia bacterium
AAAAGACAATTGATCTGGCCAAAGTAAATTTATCGGATACCCAGTTAGGGGAAGTTGTGGTTACGGCAATAAAACCGCTTGTAGCTGTCGATTTGGATAAAATCACTTACAATATGCAGGAAGATCCGGATTCCAAAACCAGCAATGTTCTGGATATGATGCGTAAAGTC
The DNA here is from genome assembly GCA_025999255.1 of Bacteroidia bacterium. GTDB lineage: Bacteria > Bacteroidota > Bacteroidia > Bacteroidales > Azobacteroidaceae > BNXB01. The sequence continues at coordinate 171 of BNXB01000179.1, forward strand.
CCGATGGTAACTGTGGACGGTGAGGACAAGATCCAATTGAAAGGTTCTTCCAGTTTCAAGATTTACATGGATGGAAAACCTTCCAATCTGATATCCAGTAATCCGACTCAGGTGCTTCGCAGTATGCCTGCCAATATGGTTAAGAATATAGAGATAATCACGGATCCGGGCGCAAAATACGATGCTGAAGGTGTCACCGGAATTATCAATATCATTACAAATAAGCAACCGATGGGAGGATATACGGCTAACCTGGGAGCAGGTGTGGATACCCGTGGAGGCTACGATGGCAGCGTATATGCTACTGCAAAATATGGTAAATTCGGTTTTACCGGAAATTATTATTCCGGACATTACCAAAGTCCCAGATCAAGTTATGGTTCTTACCGTGAGATCTATCATCCTGTAGGTGAAAAATACCTGTATCAAAATGGTTCCAGCAAGAATAGCGGAAATTATCAATATGGTACGGCCGAGTTAAGTTATGACCTGGATACCGCTAATTTGATTACGGCCTCATTCAATAAATATGGAGGAGCAGGAAAGTCGGAATCCGATTATGTGGTAGAGGCTCTTGATCAGGCAAGAAACAAAGTTTATTCATACGATCAGAAAACAGAAAGCGAAAATACTTATGGTACGACAAATTTCAACATGGATTATCAACGTACTTTTAAGAAAAAAGACGAGTTATTGACGGCTTCTTACCGCTTCAACTTATCTCCTAATGATTCATGGTCGGACTCAAAGATTGAGAATGCGGTGAATTACGACAACTATTATTGGCAAAAATCGGATAATGAGGCCAGGGATAAGGAACATACTTTCCAACTTGATTATACAACTCCGTTTGCAAAGTTTCATACTTTGGAAACCGGTGTAAAGTATATCATCCGGTTGAATGAAAGTAATACGGACAGAAATGTTTTCAATCCCGATAAAACGGCAGAGGGTTACGGATGGAATCCGATACCGTCTGTAAATAATGAATTCAAATACCGTTACGATATTCTTTCAGGATATCTGGGATATAATTTACGTTATAAGGATTATGGTTTTAAAGCCGGTATGCGATTGGAGGATACAAAGATTGAAGCGGAATATCCTTTGGATGTCAACCGGAATTTTGATAACCATTATTTTTCCTGGGTTCCTTCTTCTACCGTGACTTATCGTTATAAAATGGTTCATACTTTCCGTTTGGGATACAATATGCGGATTCAACGTCCGGGTATTTATTATTTGAATCCGTATGTGAATAATACCGACCCAAAATATGTAAGTTATGGGAATCCTGATTTGGATGTTGAAAAGGCGCATAATATCAATCTGAATTATAATGTTTTTAAGCCTAAATTCAATTTGAGCGCCGGTATCAGTTATAATTTTATCAATAATTCCATCCAACGCGTAACGGAAATCAGAGAAGGAATCAGTTATACTACTTTTGAAAATATAGGAAAACAAAAGCGGGTTGGGATGGATCTGTATTTTGGATGGAATCCTGTCAATAACCTGAGGTTTAATGTCAATGCTTCGGGAGGTTATATTGATATTCGCACGAATAATGACTTGGATATGAAGAATTCGGGTTTTACCGGATTTTCTTTTGTAAATGCACAATATACTCTTCCCAAAGAGTTCAGGTTGAGTCTTTATGGTGGAGGTGGAAGCCCTCAGGTGACTCTGCAGGGTGAAGGCTCGACTTTTTACTTCTATGGATTATCATTGAATAAATCGTTCCTGAATAAGAAACTGAATGTTGCACTCAACACTTCTACTC
>BNXB01000180.1 GCA_025999255.1 Bacteroidia bacterium
AAGAAGAACTTAACCGGAATATCGACCTGATTGGAGCCCGGATTTCTTCCCATAGCAAAGGGGGATATGCCAGCAGCTTAAAAAAATATGAAGGAAAAATGCTTACCCTTTTCTCCGAAATTTTGTTACAACCGGTTTTCAATCAGGATGAATTGGATATAAACCTGAAGAAATATAAAAGTGACCTGACTGCTACAATTGATGATATTAGTTCTTTGAATAACAGGTTGTCTTCCGCACTGGCTTATGGGAAAGGGTTCCCTAATGGCGAACTGGAAACGGAGGAAACTTTTGACAATATAAAAATTCAGGATTTGCAAAAATACTATAATACTTATTTTGCTCCTAATGTGGCCCGTTTGGTTATCGTGGGAGATGTTTCGGAAAAAGAGGCCAAAGCAAATGCCGAAAAATATTTCGGAAAATGGGCTAAGAAAAATGTTCCGGTTACGAAATATACAATTCCTCAAGCTCCTAAAGGAACGCAAATTGCTATGATTGACAAACCTGCTTCCGTTCAATCGGCAATTAATGTCACTTATCCCGTTCAATTGACTCCCGGTTCTCCGGACGAAGAAGTAGTTGAAATTCTGATGCAGATATTCGGGCAGGGAATGGGTAGCCGATTGTTCCAGAACCTGAGGGAAACGCACAGTTACACCTATGGCGTTTACAGTTATTTGAATAGTAGCGAACTGGTATCGCGTTTTTATCTGGCCGACGGTAGAAGTGGCGCCGGTAAAGTAAAAGGCGCTGCTACGGATAGCGCTGTTTATCAGATCGACTACGAAATGAGAAAAATGCTGGATACTCCTATCGACGAAAAAGAACTGGCCGGTGCAAAAGCTTCCTTGGCAGGAGATTTCGGAAGAATGTTGGAAAACTCAAGTACATTAGCTCAGTTTGCCGTCAATATTGATAAATACAACTTGCCGAAAGATTATTACAGGAACTATCTGAAACGTCTATATGCCGTCAGCGCTGCCGATGTTCAGGCCGCTGCAAAAAAATACCTCAAACCGGATAATGCTTACATCGTTGTTACGGGAGATAAATCCCATGCGGAAGGATTGAAACAATTTGCAACAAATAAAACGGTTCAATTCTACGATATGAATGCCAATCCGGTAGAAGCTCCCAAAACGGAAAAAGTAGATGTCACCGCGGAAGAAATCATTGATAATTACGTAAAAGCGCTCGGAGGAAGCGACGCGATTGAAAAAATCAATGATTATACCATCAAATCCGAAATGTCTGTAATGGGACAGAAAATGGGACTTACCCAGATGTTCAAAAAACCGGGAATGACTATTTCCAATTTGGAAACAGGCGGCATGTCGGTACAAAAAGAGGTGTTTAACGGTTCTAAATTGATTACGTCAGGTATGGGAGGCGGTAAAGAGACTACGGAAGGCGATGATTTTGAATCGGCTAAAGCGGAAGCATATGTTTGTCCTGAAATGAATTTTGTTAAAAATGCTTGTAAAATAACTGTTAAAAGTACGGAAAAAATAGGAGATTCGGATGCTTATGTTGTTGATGTAGAATGTGTCAAATCAAAAGTGGTAACTTATTATTTCGATGTTAAAAGCGGATTATTGGTGAAAAAATCGAGTATAGTAGCAGGCCCTCAGGGCGAAATTCAACAGATTATAGAATTTGCCGATTATAAACCTGTAAATGGCGTTTTATTCCCGTACACGACGATTCAAAAAGTAATGGGTATGGAAATGAAAGCGGTTATCGGTTCTATTGAAGTAAATACCGGGTTGTCTGACGATTTGTTCAAATAATCCTAAAGCGATAACAAAAAACCTGATAAATAAGGGTGTGTCGAGAATTTGACACACCCTTATTTTCTTTTTCCAAGCTGTGAATACTCATTTTTGTTAAAAATAGAAAAAGAAAAATCAAATACAGTAAAGC
>BNXB01000181.1 GCA_025999255.1 Bacteroidia bacterium
GTTCCGCTACGGTTTTTGTTTCCAAATTGTTATATTTGGAGGGTTGTTCTGTTAATCTGATTTGATTTTCCATTTTATGTATTATTTCTTTATACTTTTTTGCGTTTCTTTACCGATTTGCTTGTTATTCCGAAAAGCGGCTGCTCTTACTGTTTCCGACCAATTGATAACGAAGGGTGTTGTATAAACCGGTGAATGTATTGAAGGCCTCGTTCCGTCGGTCGTATAGTGTATTACGGCGCCGGGCGCATCGGTTTCAAGTGTTACCACTTTTGTATATGAATTACTGTTATGTAAACGGATAGCGACATCGTAAAACGTTTTACAATAGTTCACATTCAAGCGGTCAAGCCGTTTGAAATGTTCCTCAACCCGCCGTGTAAAGTCGGTCCAATCCTTTCGTCCGGGATTTGTCCATGCAGCTTCGCTAATGGCAAGCGCACGCGGAAAAGTCATATACTCAATCCGGGCCGGATCTACCATATATTCCGTCCAGACACATCCTTGCACGCCGATGATGAAAGGACGCTCTTCCCGGGTCAACGTATCCGGAACAGGATTGTAAAGATAGACTTCTTTCAGCGGCACCCAATGTCCCATACAAATTTTTTCGGTTTCGGGATCTGCCTGATAATAGTCAAGATAATATTTTGTATGCGGGCTCATCACTGCGTTATGATGTTGTTGTGCACTTTTAATACCTCCTTCTTCGCCCAGCCACGACATAACGGTTGCATTAGGGGCAAGGCCTCCTTGCAGAATTTCGTCCCAACCGATAATTTGCCGTCCGCGCGAATTGATGAATTTTTCCATGCGTTGTACAAAAAAACTTTGCAATTCAAATTCGTCCTTTAATCCGAGGGTAGCAATAAGATCCTGACAATGAGGACATTTTTTCCAACTTGTCTTCGGACACTCATCACCGCCAATATGGATGTACTTTGAGGGGAAAAGTTCTATTATTTCTTCCAGGACATTCTCCAGAAACTCGAATGTTTCCGGCTTCGGGCAATAAACCTGACGGTAAACGCCCCAACGTGTTCCGACTTCGTATTTTTCCTCAAGACCGCATGACAACTGCGGAAAGCAGGAAATAGCAGCAAGTGAATGACCGGGCATCTCAATTTCGGGAATAACTGTGATGAAACGTTCCGTTGCGTATCGAACAATTTCACGGATTTCGTCCTGCGTGTAAAAGCCACCGTGAGGTATCTCGTCATAAATTCCCGAACTATATTCTCCTACTACCGTTTCTTTACGCACAGAACCTTTCAGAGTCAATTCGGGATAACGTTTAATTTCTATCCTCCAACCCTGATCTTCGGTCAGATGCCAGTGAAATATGTTCTGTTTGTGAATCGCCATCAAATCAAGATAGCGCTTGATGAAATCCACAGAAAAAAAATGGCTGCAAACGTCGAGATGCATTCCCCGGTAGGAAAAACGCGGTTTGTCGGTTATTTCTGCACAAGGGATTGTCCAATTACTCCGGCCAGTCCTTACAGGCGAATATATATCCGGCGGGAGCAATTGAAACAATGTCTGTACGGCATAAAAAGCGCCCTGAGGCGTAGCACTTTCAACAACTACCTTTTCGGACATTATTTTCAACTTGTATTCTTCATCGGCAAGATTATTTCGGAGGACAAAATAAATGACATTCTTTTCTTCAGGAAGAACAGCCTGAGCAATTGAAACCGGCAGGGAAAAACCCGCTGCCGTTTTCAATTGTGAAGCCAGAATTTTTGCAACTCTTTGTAATTCATCGTTTCCTTCGGATACGATTATTTCCGTTTGAGAATTAACATTGAATCTCCCTTGCTTTTCAATGAGAGAAACAGGCTGAGGTACAACATTATAGAGACTTTGGGACACAGCAATACCAAAACAAGTTACATGAAGCAATAAACATAAT
>BNXB01000182.1 GCA_025999255.1 Bacteroidia bacterium
TCAGATCCAGTGTTGTCGTTCCTTCCTGTGCCTGGTAATAACCCTTGAGGGAACCGGTCACATCCGTAATTCTTATTGTCCGGTTCGCTTGGGTTCCGGAAACATTTATTAAGCCTGATGTGGGGTTCGGGGATACCCGGACAGTTGTTTCTGTGACATCATCATTGCCCAGGGGGTATTTCACCTCGATTGTTTGGCTTGCCTGTCTTGTTCCGCAGGGGTGTTCCAAGGTCGCTGTGAGGGTGCCGATGCCTTCCGAGAGGGTACCGAACGTCGCCCAGGTTTCGTTTTCTCCAACCCCGCCTGTTTCAGGGGAGAAGATCACGCCTTCCTTACTGTAACTCCAACTGTATTTCGTCACATCGGAATAACCCGCTAACTGAATATGGTACGTCCGGCCTGTTCTTGCCACCGGAGACGGATAGTCCGAGAACAGTAATGTTTCGGGAAGGAATTCCGCTACCCAAAGCCTCACGTTCTTACTGTAAACACTCGCTTTGTAACCATTGAAATTACTGCGGATGATGACATAATAACGTTCGTAATCTTTCAGTTTCGCATTCGTCACCGTGTAGGTATTGCTGTTCGCTCCCAGGATACGGTTATTCCCGTAGTACCATTCATACGTCAGGTTATGACCTTCGGCCAGGACTTGGAACGTATGGCTTTCCCCAATACAGATGATGGTGTCTTCCAGGTCTTTTGTGATTTTAGGGATATAACAGTCGCGAACGATTTTGACTGAGTAAGTCTTCGTGGTAAACCCGTTTTCGGCTGTCACCGTGAGGCTGTATACGTTATCGCCCGGCTCAAGCCTTTGGTTCGTCAGGTTGACTACCATGGTGGACGAGTGGTTCGGGATACCGGTGATATCGGCCAAATTCACATCGCAAAGTACCGTATAAGTGTATTCGGTGATTTGCGGGTCGAAGTCCGGAAGGCTTGTCCCGTTCACCAGCAAGTCCTGGAGGGTGGCATCCGAACTCAGGATATCCACGGTGACACCGGCGCTCTGAACCGAAGTTCCACAATAATCCGTAACCAGTACAGAATACACTCCGTAGTCTGCCGTTGTTGTCGAAGTAACGGTCAGCGTCGAAGTCGCAGCGGTAACATTCCCTAAAATAGAAAGACCGTCCTTGTACCACTGGTAGCTCAGGTTGTCTCCTGCAGCGGTCACACTCAACGAGAAGAGGTTACCGATACCCACCGTCGGGGGGGCGACCGGTTGAACCGTAATTGAAGTGACCGGTCTGACCGTGATGTCGATAGCTACACGGCTGGCGCTTGTACAGTTGTTAGCGTTCACGGTTGCCACGTAATACGTGGTAGAAGCAACAGGGGTCACCGTGGTACCGGTAAGCGCCGTTCCTCCGGTTGGCTGGGTGTAGAACTCAAGCGCATAACTGTTTGGATTATTCGTTACCGCATTCAACAGGTCGAATGGGTCACCCGGACAGATAGTTTGGGCTGTCGCTGTGATGCCTGCCGGTAATTCATACACCGTGATGCTTACGCGATTGCTCTGGGTAGTTCCGCAAGCGTTCGTCGCTTCGTACCACAGGTCTTGCCCGTTCTGGGAATAGGAGACCGTGTTGCCTGAGGTAAAGCCTGTACCGTTCAGTATCCAGCCCTGGCTGATGGCTGAAGGGGTAGAAGTTACTGCCGGCGCCGTGAGGGTGAGGGAAGTGTTGTCGCACACGCCGCCCGGGGCGGTAAGCGCCGCTATCGACGGCTTATTGTTGATAATAATATCCGTCACCAGGGATTCTACCGGGGAGGAACTGGAGGTTTCGCTGTACTCAACCTTGATTGTTCCCGTGCCTGCCGAACCCCACTGGATGGTGGCGCCGGCTGTGTTCTGGCCACCGGTGATAGTGCCTCCGGTAACCGTCCAGGTATAATTGAACTT
>BNXB01000183.1 GCA_025999255.1 Bacteroidia bacterium
CCTATAAGCGTATAATAACCGTAAACGCTCAATATACTGTCTTTATGGATATATTTCTGATATTCGAAAAGATTGTTCTGAAAATTATAGTAAGCGTTTTCGGCTTTTTCCTGCCATTTTCCCTGAAGATCGGCGTCAATTCCTTCTATTCCGTGTAAGAATAATTTGTCACAGGCAGAGAAAAAAATGAGAGCCGGTATGAAAATAAAAAGCCATGCTCGTTTCATAATGTTCCTTTTGTAGATGGTAAATTATAATGAAAAATATCCCTTTTAATCGCCATTTTAACGGCACGTGCAAAAGCCTTGAATATTCCTTCAATTTTATGGTGTTCGTTTTCTCCTTCTGCGTTGATATTCAGGTTCATTCTTGCAAAATCGCTTACGGATTTAAAAAAATGCATAAACATTTCGGTAGGAACGTCTCCTATTTTTTCCCGATGAAACCGGGCATTCCATACTAACCAGGGGCGTCCGCCGAAATCGAGGGCTACGCTACAGAGACAATCGTCCATAGGCAGACAAAAGCCATAACGTTCTATGCCCCTTTTGTCGCCAAGAGCTTGATATAAAGCCTCTCCGAGCGCAATCCCGGTGTCTTCGATGGTGTGGTGTTCATCTACTTCCAGGTCGCCTTTTACGTGGATTGTCAGGTCTATTCCGGAATGTTTTCCTATCTGGTCGAGCATATGATCAAAAAAATGTAAACCGGTATGGATATCGCATTTACCGTTTCCATCCAGATTGATTTGAATGAAAATATCGGTTTCTTTTGTCTTCCTTGATATTGTTACTTTTCGTTCTCCGGCAAAGAGAAACTCTGAAATTTTATTCCAGTCTTTAGTGATCAGAACGCAGGTGTCCTCGAGTTTTTCAGGTAATAAGTCGATATCGTTCAATAATATAGCTTTACATCCCATATTCCGTGCCAGTTCGACATCTGTAGGTCTGTCTCCGATAACATACGATTTTTTCAGATCATATTCTCCTGTTAAATATTTACCTAACATGCCTGTTCCAGGTTTGCGGGTATGGGCGTTATCTTCCGGAAAAGACCGGTCTATCAAAATATCTTCAAATATAATTTCTTCATTTTCAAATGCTTTCAGAATTTTATTCTGTGCCGGCCAGAATGTATTTTCCGGAAAAGAATCGGTTCCCAGTCCATCCTGGTTTGTGACCATTACAAATTCGTAATCCAGGTTTTTCCGGATAAAAGACAGGTTCTGAAAAACTTTGGGATAAAATTCCAGTTTTTCCAGACTATCCAGTTGATAATCAACCGGAGGTTCGATTACTAAAGTTCCGTCCCGGTCTATGAAGAGCGCTCGTTTCATATGTTCATAATTACTTTAACATCTTCAGTGTTTCGATCAACATCTGGTTTTCGGCTTTTGTACCGACGGTAATACGGATACAATTATCGCACAAGGACACGTTATTTCTGTTTCTCACAATGATTCCCCGCTCTACCAGGAATTGATAGGTGTAGTTTGCATTTTTTGTTTTCACCAACAAAAAATTAGCGTCACTGGGATATATTTTTTCCACACAAACCAATTTATTCAGTTCCTTAACGAGTATTTCTCTTTCTTTCAATAAAATTGATATCCAGTTTTTGATTTTTGGATATTCGTTCAGCAGATTCGATGCATATTTCTGGGACATTACACTCCGGAAAGCGCCGGAGACTATGCTTCGGGAACAAATCATACACTCCCCACAAACGGATATGCAAAATCGCATAGCGGAGTTAATCTGGACAGTTTTGTAAAAAAAATCACCTTTCAGGAAATTTCCAGGGAAGGAATTCGTAACTTAGGCCCCATTATTGAGGTAATGGCGGAAAACGAACAACTAGAGGCGCACAAAAATGCGGTAACTTTGAGAATTGAAAA
>BNXB01000184.1 GCA_025999255.1 Bacteroidia bacterium
ATGGTAAGAGCTCAGGATTTCCGACCCGAATATTCAAAGGATTGGTATTATTAGGCGTCGGATCCAATTGTGTTATACTCGGTTGATTCGTATTCCCACGATACGTAAATTTCAGATTGGACTGTTTGGAAAACCGGTAGGTAAAACTCAACTGTGGAGAATAATTTATTACTTTCCTGCCGTCAACTTTATTCAAAATAGAATCGACTCCATCCGAACTGCCATTTTTAACATAACTTGTACTTTGAGTATAAGACGGATTGATATTGAATCCGATATTATACGCATATTTGGTATGAACCGCATTGAAGTTCATACTGAATGTCTGATTCACAAAATGATTCCATAAACTTTTACTATAATCCGGGTTAAGGATGGAATATGTTTCCGTATCCTCGTCATAATCGTAAGTTTCCCTGATGTTATCAGTACGATTATACCGGATATTGTAGGAAAACTGAAGCGTATTGTTCGTTTTCCAAACCGGTTCGACGTAACTGGCCCTGAAAGAGTAAGAATTACGGGTAGAACTATTGTTCAATTCCTGATTCAGGTATTTATTTTTGGAAGGATTAAAGAAAAATTCACTGGTAGAAATATTTGTTCCTTCTCCGGAATTACTGTTTATATCAAAATTTCCGGTAAAGCTGAGCCTGCGGCCTTTTTTGGAAAACCTGCGGGAATATGTAAGCTCGGTATTTATATTCAATCCGTGTGAATTAATATTCGTCCTGGCATCACTGAGATTGACACGGGTAGAATCTTCATCCCCGGCTCTTGTACTCTGATAAGAATAATCCTGTGAACGGGAATCATTATAAGAAATCCCTGTTGTTAAAACAAATGTATTCAGCGAATCAGGAGTAAATTCCGTTTTATAATCAAAGGCGAGATTATCGGAATAACCCCGTTCGTCGGATAAACTCTCCCTATAGGAAACGCTATCTTTCAGTAGATTTTGCCGGAATCCTTTCCGGGCAACCATTTCATCCGTATAATTATATCGGATGTTCCCACCCATCTTCCATTTCTCATTCAATGCCCCGGTGATATTAACTCCCGCCATAGCAGAGCTTGTTATACCATTATTTCCCCCTGTTCCCCTACTGTTCCGGCCTCGTATATTCGACTGAACCTGATTCCCTCCGTCTGCAAATGCCTGATTATTGATATTATTGGAATTAGCAATCAATGTAATTTGTTTATCGTCATAAAACCTGCTGATAAATAAATTTTCCGCATGTCTGGATATCCCTGTTTCTTTCGGGTTGTCGATAAATCCGCCTGTTCCTACTGCGGCATTGGTAACCCAGCCTTTTTTCATTCCCTTTTTGATAGTCAGGTTAATGATTGTTTCTTCTTCTCCGTCTTCCACCCCCGTAAGAAGTTCCTGTTCCGATTTCTTACTGACCACCTGAACTTTATCTATCATATCCAGGGTCATATTTTTTGTAGCCATCTTAGGATCTTTCCCGAAAAATTCCTTTCCATCTACAAATACTCTTTTAATCTCTTTACCGACAGCCGTAATTTTTCCGTCGGCTTCCACTTCAACACCGGGAAGCCGTTTCAACAAATCCTCTACTACCGAATTCTCCTGCATGTGAAATGCCGCAGGATTGTATTCCAGGGTATCTTCTTTGACAACAACCTCAGGAATTTCAGCGACAATGGTCACTTCCGGTAGTAATACATCATTTTCCTCCAACCGTATCTTTCCCAAATCAATCCGGGCCTCCGGATACAATTTAGGATTAATCGACTTATAAACAGGATTATAACCGATAAGATTGACTCGCAACAAATAATCCTGTTTTATAACAGAGGAAAAAATAAAAAGACCGTCTTTCCCTGTCGGAACATGATTTAAAATTGCACTATCCTGAGGAT
>BNXB01000185.1 GCA_025999255.1 Bacteroidia bacterium
AGTACAAAAATAATTTTACAAACCAAAATGTAACCAGTACGACAACATACCATTTTGATTACACGGGCTTAGCGACGACCTTGAATTTAAGCACGAGCAGTTTACCGGCCTACAGTTCGGCCCTGAGCATACCGGTAGTTACGGTCGGCAATCCGAACAGTATCGACCTGAAGCAGGTCTGGCTGTATGTCACGGGCAATGTGAGCAACCTGAGTATTACCCCTAGCGGCGGTGGCGCTCCCGTTTCCGGCGAAGGCTTCGAAGGCCGCTGGTTCAAGATCTTGGATTTGATGACTTCCGGTTCTACTTTGTCATACACGTTGAACTTCACGTATGGGGGCAGCAATAATTGTTCGGTAGCCGACAAGATAAAAATCTATACGGTAGCCGATTTCGATGATTCAGGTTGGGATCCGGTTACCTCAGGGGTAACCGCCGCCACACTTGACCTGACGGACGAGGACCATATAGGTTCGAACAGGGAATTGAGCATCACTTCCGCCCCTGCCACTATCGGCGGTTCGGTATCGGTATCGAACCCGACGCTTGTGTATGATGCTCCCTATACAGTTACAGCGATTATCGACGGGCGAAGCAGCCAGGGTGTGTTGGAACATCCCCGGATGGAACTCACCATCCCTGCCGGACAGAAATATGTTACCGGCAGCGGCCGGATAGAATATCCCGTGGGGACTACTCTCGCCCTGCCTGCAGCGCTTGAAAGCGCCCTTTCCGCCCTCGACGGCAACCAGGCCTCACCCGTTACGATACTCCTGGACGTGAGTTCCATTGTATCCTCCACGCCGGGTTATTTAGGGACGGGCGCCGATGACCAACGTCAAATCCTGATCACCGCCAACTTCTCGCCCCAGTGCGCGACTCCGCTGACCGGTATCCGTTACAGCGGCCGGTTGATGGGTGAAAGCAGCTGCGGGGCTGCAGCAACCAATAACAACCGGGTCGTGCACAGCGCGCAGATGTATCCAAGCGTATCAAGTAATTATACTTTTTCTGTTACCGGTGCCATCGCCGATGGAAACGAAGCATTCAATGAACAGCGCACCACGGGTACCTACCGGGTCACCCTGCGCAAACTCACGGGTTCCGGCCCGGGGGATAACATGTCTGCAAGCGATCGCCTGCTGATAGTTTTACCCAAAGAGTTCAACCTCTCGGGCAGCGCCGGTATTGTTTCGGGTCTTGGAGTCGGGACAGTCACCACAGAGAGCAATACGGAAATCAGTACGGAACGTCATATCGAGTTTTCCCTGCCTGTAACAGCGTATAACAGTGCAGCCAGTAAAGGCCAGGGGATAGATGTGATCTATGAAATCCCGCTGGTTTATACGCCCAATGGTCAAACCCTGGCTTCCAACCCGGAACAGGAATTCGAGGCGAGCGTCACGACCGACCTGTCGTTTTCATCGAGCTGTACCCCCTCCCCGGCGTCCATCGGAACCGGGACGCTGGATATAGCAGTCGTTACCGCCTTGGAAAACGCGACAACCGCCTGTTTGAATACGGGCAAGACGCTTGAAATCACGAGTACGGGTTTTGCCGGCTCGTGGTATGACGATGAGTTGCAATCCAATCCGGCCTTATCAGCTACCGGTTCTTATACTTATACTCCGACCGACCAGGCAACGGGAGGAAAAACGTTCTACGTATCGGCCATATTCGGGGCAACGGATTATGGGATGGTACCGGTCGTGGTGACCATGAACCCGGAGGCGACGATCACGGTAACACCACCGGCTGACCAGTGTTCGGCAAGTTCCAATGTTAACCTGGCCGCCACAGTGAGCAATACTCCCTCCAGCTCTACGGTAAAATACTACAGTGATGCATTGGGGGCATCAGAACTGGGTTCCACGACGGTCACCCCGGC
>BNXB01000186.1 GCA_025999255.1 Bacteroidia bacterium
TTCCTGCATAGTCCGCCAGGCCTGCCGTAGCTCCGCCTGTCCAGGTATAGTAAGTGACATTACTTCCGCCGGCAGGGGTAATCACTCCTTGCGGGGTGTTGTCACACAGGGTGATAGCGGATACGGAACCTGCTACCGGAGTGGGATACACTCTAATTTTCACGGAAGCGCTGCTCTGGGTAGTTCCGCAAGCGTTCGTCGCTTCGTACAACAGGTCTTGCCCGTCCTGGGAATAGGAGACCGTGTTGCCTGAGGTAAAGCTTGTACCGTTCAGTATCCATCCCTGGCTGATGGCTGAAGGGGTAGACGTTACTACCGGAGGCGTCAGGGTGAGGGAACTGTTGTCGCACACGCCGTCCGGGGCGGTAAGCGCCGCTATCGACGGCTTATTGTTGATAATAATATCCGTCACCAGGGATTCTACCGGGGAGGAACTGGAGGTTTCGCTGTACTCAACCTTGATTGTTCCCGTGCCTGCCGTTCCCCAGTCGACGCTGACTGTAGCTGCATTGGAAGCCCCACTGATAACGCCACCTGTTACAGTCCAGGTATAATTGAACTTGCCTGCCTGGGTATTGTAAGACTGGGAAGTATTGTAACAAACCGTGGTCACCGGAGTAATTATTACCGGAGTACCCTGGGCATTGACCGTCACATTCTGGCTCGCCGTGGTCGTCGGACAACCGTCTTTCGTATAGTTGACGCTGATAGTCTTTGTGCCCGTAGTCGCCCATTGCACAGTGATTGTGTTGTCACTGGCGCTACCACCGGATACCGTGGTTGCACCCGTATAGTTCCAGTTATAACCGCTGTTGCCGGCCTCGGCCGTATAGGTCACTTCCTGGGTGGCATAGGCGGTCGTTAAACCTGACAGTGTCGCCACCGGCTGGGGTTTCACTGTGACTGAGGCTACATTAGAGGTGGCCGAACCGCAGGTTCCCGTGACAACGACCGTATAACTGCCGCTTTCGATGGCTATATAGCTATTGCTGGAAGTCCCGACCGGAGTCCCGTCTTTTTCCCATGCATAGGTGGGGGTTCCCTCACTGAGGGCTGTAACACTCAGGTTGACAGTGTTGTTATAGCAAACCGTACTGCCTTGGGGCTGGATCGTAATACTCGTGACTGTCTGCTTGGTGATGTTTTGCGTAGCATCTACCAGTGGCAAGCCGGGATCGTTCGCATGACGATAGGAAACCGCTACACTGCCGGGAGTCGATGGAGACCATTCAACGGTAACTGTGTCGTACCCGTCGCCTCCCGAAATAATATTACCTCCGGTAACAGTCCAGTCATAATCGAACTTGTTGTCCTGGGTGGTATAGGTATAGCTGTTTCCAGGGGTCGGACAGACAATCGTCGTCCCCGAGATACCGGCTGCACCCTGGTCGGTTAGAGTGACTGTCTTTTCTGTTGGTTTGGTTGCCGGACAGTTTTCCGGGGAAGAGTAGGTCACACTGATCGTTCCGCTTGTCCCGCTATCCCAGGTAACGGTAGCCGTGTTGTTGTTCGTCCCGCCGCCCGAAGTGATGGTTCCGCCCGTGATGCTCCAGGTATAATTGCTCTGGCCGCTTTCGGTGGTATAAAGGACATTCCCCTGTCCTTTAGCCGCTGTTTCCAGGCCACTGAGGGTGGGTGAAGGCAGCGGGTTCACAGTGATATTGAAACTCACCGGGGAACCGCTACAGGTCGTCGAGCCATTCGTATAGTACGGGATGATGCTCACTGTTGGTTTTGTCTGGAGGCTTACCTCTGAGGCTGTAAATCCGGGGATAGAGGTCAGGTTCAGGGTGGTTGTGTTATCTGCCAGTCCTGCGGCGGCTCCGCCTGTCCAGGTATAGCTGCTCACATCCGTTCCCCCGGTTGGCTGGATAGTTCCGGAGTTAC
>BNXB01000187.1 GCA_025999255.1 Bacteroidia bacterium
GGTGATGTGGTTATCACGATGGATGCGGATCTTCAGGATAGTCCCGAGGAAATACCGGAATTATACAGGATGGTTATGGTAGATGGATATGATTTGGTTTCAGGATGGAAAAAGAAACGCTATGATCCGTTGAGTAAGACTATTCCTACGAGACTTTTTAATGCTACTGCCCGTGCTGTTTCCGGAATAAAATTGCATGATTTTAATTGCGGATTGAAAGCCTATAAAATTGAAGTGGTAAAAAACATAGAAGTTTATAATGATATGCATCGTTATATTCCTTACCTGGCCAAAAATGCAGGATTTGAAAAAATAGGGGAAAAGGTGGTACAACACCAGAAACGACAATATGGAAAGACTAAATTCGGTGGAATCAGTCGTTTTTTTAACGGCTATCTTGATTTGATAACTTTGTGGTTTTTATCCAAGTTTGGGAAGAAACCGATGCATTTTTTTGGAGTACTGGGTTCTTTGATATTCTTGGTTGGATTTGTCGCTATTATTATTGTCGGCATACTGAAGTTGTATTACATGCACCTTGGTAGTTCATACCGTTTGGTAACAGATACTCCTTATTTTCATATTGCACTGACTTGCATGGTCATCGGAACCCAACTTTTCCTTGCCGGATTTATAGGGGAATTGGTGACAAGAAATGCTCCCGAAAGAAATCGTTATAAAATTGCGGAAGAAATTTAGTAAAGGCTGAAAGTATATCCCAACCCTACATAAAACAAATGATGGCTTGCATTCTGATTTGCAGTCGTATAACGCCATCCTCCGTTGAGTTTCAGATTTTCGGTAAGATTTCCGCGCAAATGCCATCCCATATTGAATCCGGCTACATTCAGATAATATTGGTTGTTTATCGGGTATTTGATGTAATTTTTATCTAAATATGAATACTGTCCTCCGATGACGGGGCCCGTTGCCCAATTTCGCTGTAATACCATGTAAAAACGAAAATCCAAGTTTACAGAATACATTTTTATTGTAGTTTCATCCGGAGTATCCACATCTCCTTTGATTTCTGGATTCATTAAACCCGTTAAACTTACTTCGAGAGGATCCGTTAAATGATATGAAACGTTAAGGCCATATACGGCACCTTTGTAGTTGGTGATATATCCTCCGGCTGCACCTAAATACAGGTCTCCCTTTTGTGCATAGGATCCGAGAGCATACACCGCCATGAATAAAAATAAAAATAACTTCTTCATTGCGAATATTATTAATGATTCCGGTACAAAAATAGAAATTAAAAGTAGAAATACAAAAAAAGAAACATCGTTATTTCAAGCAAGAGGGTACTTGATTTTGTTAAAATTCTTTCTTTTTAAGGATAATTGATGGGTTGATACGCAGATACACACCGAAGAGACAGTTAAAAGATTTACTGACTTTAGAAGGTGTTGGAGTACCATATGCCGCCGGATCGAATGCTATTAATTCCGGGTTATAATAAACATCGAAATCGCCTCCCAGGTAAAATCCGTTCCCGAATTGTTGTTCGTATTTAAAGCCTCCGTTCAGGATGTTAATATTCGGGAATAGTCTGTCGCCGATAGATAGAGACAGGTTTTCATATACCGGATTCCCGAAAATATTGACAAATTTATCACTTCGCCACCAGGCAGCTTTGAGCTTGATGTTCCATATTTCCGCCGTAAGATTGGAATATAAGCCCCAACCCTCTGTGTATGGAAGTTCATAACCCTGAATACATTTGTAATAGGTTCCCATCAATTGCAGGGAAATATTTTTAAGTAACCTGTTCGTATTGAATTGGAACTTCAGACCGGATGCCGCATTGTACATTGTCGTCAGTTCTTTCACCGCATCGTCGATTTCTCCTCCTCTATGGACTCCAATTAATTGGAC
>BNXB01000188.1 GCA_025999255.1 Bacteroidia bacterium
ATTTTCCGATCCGTATAAATACTGTGATAAAAAACGAGCCGAATCGGAGATTTATACGAAAGAACACCGTGCGGTCGCCCGTAAAATTGCAGCCGAAAGTTTTGTCCTATTGAAAAATGATAAGCAAACTCTTCCGTTGAAAAAACAGGGAACAATTGCATTAATAGGCCCATTAGCCGATTCCAGGGCAAATATGGCCGGAACCTGGAGTGTAGCAGCCAAGCTCCAGGACATTCCCAGCTTACTCGAAGGATTGAAAGAAGTCGTTGGGGACAAGGCCCGTATCCTTCATGCAAAAGGAAGTAATTTAACGGAAGATGCCGGACTGGAGAAAAGATCGACCCTGTTCGGACGGGAATTGAAACGTGATGAACGTCCGGAACAGCTTATCATCAACGAAGCCGTACAAACGGCACGGAACGCGGATGTCATTGTTACCGCCCTGGGAGAATCGTCCGAAATGACCGGAGAAAGCAGTTCCCGGACAGATGTAAAAATCCCCGAAACCCAGCAAAAACTGTTAAAAGCTCTTATACAAACCGGTAAACCTGTTGTTGTGGTTCTATTTACCGGACGGCCTTTGGCGTTGGTATGGGAAAATGAAAATGTTCCCGCAATTCTCAATACCTGGTTTGGAGGAAGCGAGGCTGCTTACGCCATTGCCGACGTCCTTTTCGGAGACGTCAACCCCAGCGGGAAACTGACCACCAGTTTCCCTCAAAATATTGGACAAATCCCTATCTTCTATAATCATAAAAATACCGGACGACCTTTGGAAGAAGGAAAATGGTTCCAGAAATTCAGAAGTAATTATCTGGACGTAAGTAATGAACCGCTGTATCCATTCGGTTATGGACTGAGTTATACAACATTCAATTATGGATCCATCCGGTTAAGTTCCAATCATCTAAATGCAACCGGAGAATTAACGGCTTCCATAGAGGTTGCCAATACCGGGAACAGAGCCGGGAAAGAGGTGGTGCAACTATATATCCGTGATCTGGTCGGTAGTATCACCCGACCTGTAAAAGAATTGAAAGGTTTTGAGAAAATCAGCCTGGAACCGGGAGAATCTAAAACGGTAACGTTTACTATTACTCCGGAATTACTCAAATTCTATAATTACGAATTAAAATACGATTATGAACCCGGAGATTTCGTAATAATGATCGGAAGTAATAGCCGCGATGTTCAAACGGCGCAATTTTCACTTCAATAATTGAAAAAAAGATAACACATGAATACAAAATTTTTTATTCCCCTGTATTTAATGTCAATTTGATCAGTAAAAACCGTATTTTTGCTTTGTCCTCTCTCTCGGCATTAATCAATTATGCCGCAACTTCGGCAGTTGCATTTATGTTGAGTTTGTATTTGCAGTATATCTGTGGATTTGATGCCCATACGGCAGGTTTGATTCTGATATCGCAAGCCTGTGTTCAATCCGTTTTTTCCTTGATTTCAGGTCGTTTATCGGATAAAATACAACCTTCGGTATTGGCAACCCTGGGAATGTCTATTATTGTCGTGGGACTGATAGGATTGATTTTTATTTCTCCGGAAATGCCAATTGCCGTTTTAATTGTATTTTTGGTTTTATTGGGTATCGGATTTGGGATTTTTTCTTCTCCCAATACCAATGTAATTATGAGCTCGGTTGAAAAAAAATATTATGGACAAGCTTCTGCGACAATGGGTACTATGCGTTTGACAGGTCAGGCGTTCAGTATGGGAATTGCCGGGATGACTTTGTCGCTGTTCGTCGGGGATAAAAAGATAATACCCGAAGTGCATTCCGACTTTATGAAAAGTCTTCATATTACTTTTCTTATCTTCGCTTTACTTTGTGTTATTGGGGTTTATGCCTCGGCACAA
>BNXB01000189.1 GCA_025999255.1 Bacteroidia bacterium
TATTTTGTTCAAGGGCAAAGATAGAACAAACCCCCGGAATTACAAAAAAAAATCCGACAAAATTTCTTCACGTTACCGGAAAAATCACAATAACGGTGCAAACATTCTTAACAAAGACTCCTGGAATTTTTTAATCCGGGAACGATTTTTCCAATCTTTCAGACTGATTTGGATACATTGTTGCATATCATCCCAAAAGATACGTTTCATTTTTTTTGCAAAATCGGCATCATAAATATAGGCATTCACTTCAAAGTTGTGTTCAAAACTACGAAAGTCCATATTAGCAGATCCCACAACAGTGATAAAATCATCGGAAATCATCACCTTGGAATGTAAAAAATCAAGTTGCATCCGGTAGATTTTCACTCCCGCATTCATCATTTCCTCAAAATAAGAATGAGCCGCAGTACCGACAAAACGGGTATCCGAATGTTCCGGAACCATCAACCGGACATCAATTCCGCTCAGAGCAGCCGATTGTAAAGACTGAAAAAGCCCTTCTGTAGGAAGAAAATATGGAGTTTGTATATAGACATAATGTTTTGCCCTCACGATAATGTTGGTCGTTGCCTGCAACAAGGTCTTCCACTCTCCCATCGGATCTCCCGTCACAATCTGCATTACATTATTTGTCACAACAGGCATTTCCGGAAAATATACCTTTTCCGTAAGAAAATCCTTTCCTGAAGAATACCAATCAATTAAAAAAGCCGATTGCATTCCAAGGACTCCCCGTCCGGTCACACGTAAATGCGTATCCCTCCAACCGGATTCCAGATAACGATCAGCAATATTCATCCCGCCGATATACCCTATTCTCCCGTCTATAACTACAATCTTCCTGTGGTTCCGGTAATTAACCTTACTGGTAAATATGGGAAAATATACTTTAAGATAAGGTGTTACTTCCACTCCCTGATTCTGCATTTCATCGTAAAACCGGTTTTTTACCTTCCAGTTAGCCACATCATCGTAAAGTACCCGGACATGGACTCCTTCCTTTACTTTACGAATCAGTATTTCTTTTATCCTGTCACCGATTCCATCGTCTTCAAAAATATAATATTGAAGGTGAATATGATGCATTGCAGATTCCAAATCCCGGATTAAAGCGTCAAATTTTTCCTTACCATTCGTAAAAATCTCTATTTCGCTCCCTTGAAGCAGAGCAGAATCATTATTCTTATTCAGGAGTTTAACCAAGGTCCTGTATTCCATGTAAGCTTCCGTATCGCTGGGAAGTACAAGCGTTTCGTAAGATCGTTTTTTCAGTTTCCGGTATGATTTACGGGAGATAATACGCAATTTACGGGCATCCTGTCCGAAAAAGTAATAAATAATAATTCCACCGACAGGAAATAACAAAAGCAACAAAGCCCAGGAGATTGTTTTCAATGGATTCCGGTTCTCCGAAATAATTACAAAAACAATCCCTAAGGCCGTTATAAAATAAATAATCTGTATGATACTTCTGACAATTACCTGCGTTTCCATACAGCTATGCGATTACTTTCACACGGCTAAGTTAAGTCGAAAATCTTGAAATACAAAATGCTGTTTAGAGGTACACGGTAAAAGGGTAAAAAAAATTAAAACAGACCGCCGGGGCCGCCGCCGCTTCTGCCTCCGCCACCGCGAGGGCCTTCACCACCGCGAGGGCCTTCCCAACGGCGTTCTCCTCTGACATCTCCTTCTGTTGCAGAACTACCTTTGGGGAATATAGTGAATTTATAAATGAAAGAACACATGAAATAACTCGGAATAACAGTACTACGAGTATAATTATAACCGTTGGTAGTATTTCCTCCGGAAATATTACTCCTGTTCTGTAAAACGTCGTAAATGGTTATCTTAAAGGTACATGCAC
>BNXB01000190.1 GCA_025999255.1 Bacteroidia bacterium
CGAGTTGATTCGGTCAAACATTTAAGCGGAAGGGAACGGGTATTAATACAATATTGGCTCACCGACCCCCGGGCGAAGGAACTACATATATTATGGAATCAGAAAAGGGATTCAATAGTCGTTCCTGTCCCGGAACATGAACCGTTGGACATGTTGGAAGTAATGATTGGCGAAGGAAATGAAAAAATAGGCGAAGGCGATCATACTTTTTTCTTCTATTCGCATGACAACCGTGGGCATCGTTCCATCATTTTCGAAACGCTTATTAATGTTTACGGGGATCATTATCAGGAGACTTTAATCAATCATTCGCTTAAAAATAAAACAAAAAGCGGCAATAAGTTGACCCTGACATGGGGCGGTAGCAGTAGCGCCGATGAGATCGGGATAGATATTATCTATAAACAGATATCAGGGCCGGAGAAATCCATATTTATACCTATCGCAGAACTCGGGACAACAACAGTTCTCGAAGACATTGATTTCTCCGTACCCGTACAATATCGTACCTGGTATAAACCGAGACCCAACGCTATTGATCAATTCAGTGCACCTTTGGTAAATATTGAAATAGAATAATAATTATGGTAACACGAAGAGACTTCCTTAAAGTGACGGCAACCGGAAGCGCATTGGCCGCACTCGGAAATATCCCGGCAGCCCATACGGCTATTCATACGGTAACAGCGCCGGATTCCGGATATATAGTAGAAAGTGAGAGGCAAATACCGGTTATCACGGAAGTCGATATTGTGGTAATTGGAGGTACATCCGCTGCCGTTTCGGCAGCGGGCGCCGCCTCCCGTGCCGGTAGCCGCGTTTTCCTGGCAGCTCCCCTTCCCTATCTGGGAGACGATATATGCGGTTCATTCCGGATTGTATGCGGGAAAGACGAAACTCCGGACAATGCATTAAGCCGCCGGCTTTTCCTCCAAACGAAAAATCCGACGCCACTCTATATAAAAACAGAATTGGAAAACGAACTGCTTGATAATGACGTGGACTTTCTTTACAGTAGTTATGTCACTAATATTCTGACAGATTCATCAGGAGATCCGGCAGGTGTCGTCCTTACGAACCGATCCGGTCGTCAGGCCGTCCGTTGCAAAGCTATAATCGACGCCACCAACATCGCCTCTGTCGCTCGTTTGGCAAAAGCGGCTTTTACCCCGTTCAAACCCGGTGAATACAATTTCGGTTTTGTTACAATAGGCAGTAAGCCTCAAACAATATCCGGAGTCACAACAGAGGAAATCCCTTATATTCTCAAATACAAAAACAAAACATTGCCGGTAATACGTTATACCTTCCCGATGAGCGTAAAAGATGATTCTTACGCAACTTTGCAGAAAATAGAACAGGTTATCCGGGATAAAACATGGACTCCGGATCAAAGCGACAGTTCCGATGTGCTGGAATTTGTTCCTTTTGTATCTATTGTTCCCGAACGGGAATTTACACAACCTGTTTCCCTGATGAGGGAAATACATCCGGACGTACTAAAGCCTAAAGGGATTAAAAACCTTTGGATATTAGGACCTGCCGCCGGGGTATCCCGTGAAACGGCAGCTAAAATTATGCGTCCCGTATATGGAATTTCTTTGGGTGAAATCGTTGGAGAAAAGATTGTTTCCGAAATAAAAAACAAAACACTATCCGGCACCGTTAGCGTCTATAATCCGGCTTTAAAAGGTGATAATAAAGGAGATATCCGTGAATTGTTATTGCCTTTCCGACCGGCCAACTTGAAAGGTAATGTATTATCTTCATCTTCAGCTCTACCGGTTTTAGGCTCTTACGACGTGGTCATTATGGGAGGCGGTACCGCAGGAGCGCCGGCAGCTATTTCTGCA
>BNXB01000191.1 GCA_025999255.1 Bacteroidia bacterium
TATAATACAAATCAGTATAAAATTTTCAGAGTATATGATAAATTATGTCTTTGTCAATATTTTGATTTTCAGAAAGATAATGATCTATATTTTTGTTTTGTTATTTTTTCTGAATTCGTCGGGAGTTTTTGCCGGCGAAAAAGATTCTATACTTATCCGGCTTGATAAAGTGTTGGATAACAAGGAATACTATGTTATTAACAAGGAACAGAATATCCGGAATTTGAAGCAGATGTTTGTTATCAGTTCTCTATCTCCGAGACAGGAGTATGACATTAATCTCAAACTGTATGAAGAGTACCTGAAATACCAGTCGGATTCTGCTGTTTCTTATGTGCTTAAGAATCTTGAAATTGCCCGTTTGTTGGGACAAGACGAGTTGAAATATGAATGTGAGATCCGGTTGGCCGGGTTGTATTCGACTAAAGGGATGTATATCGAGTCGAAGTCGTTGTTAGATAATGTTGACAAGAGTGTATTGCCCCAACGGCTTCTTTACGCTTATTACGAAACCTGCAATGAATTTTTCAGTCATTACGGACAAAGTAACGACAATTCTGTATATTACCGGAAAAGCGGGCAATACCGCGATTCTTTGTTGTTGACGCTCGACCCTCAATCATTGCATTACAGAATAGAAGAAATCACCCGGAGGCTTTACATAAATGAGGATGTCGAAGAACCTTTATCGGATTTATTGGAACAGACTACGGATGAGGATAAGGAACGGGCTGTCATTGCCTTTTTGTTGGCATATATGTATCAACTGCGGGGTAATATTGAACTTCAGGAAAAATATTATGCCGTTTCGGCGATTACCGATATTGTAAATTGCATCAAAGACAATGCATCCTTGAATGGTTTGGCGATAACCTATTATCTGGAAGGCGACGTGGATAAAGCATACCGGTTTTTCCAGGCGGCTATCGACGACGCCGTTTTCTGTAATGTTCGTTACCGGTCATCCGAAGCATCTGTATTTTATCCTGTTATCAACGAGAATTATCACCGGAAGGAACAGATTCAGAAAAGTCGTCTGCAATCTTTTTCATTGATAATCAGTTTTTTGTCGCTCATTTTAATTGCCGGGATGATCTATATCTATATTCAGATACGGCGTCTGTCGCAAGTCCGTAAACAACTTTATAGTATCAATCTGAAACTAAGGGATTTGAATAATGATTTACTGCAGGCCAATAATCAATTGAATGAGTCAAACCATATTAAAGAGGAATATATTGCGCATTTTTTTGACCTTTGTTCCACTTATATCGATAAATTGGAGAATTACCGTAAGACATTACACAAACATGCTTCTAACAAACATTGGGACGAGT
Source organism: Bacteroidia bacterium (assembly GCA_025999255.1). Taxonomy (GTDB): domain Bacteria; phylum Bacteroidota; class Bacteroidia; order Bacteroidales; family Azobacteroidaceae; genus BNXB01. The sequence goes on from BNXB01000191.1 coordinate 1,338, forward strand.
TAATGAATCTGTTGCGCTCAACTACTTTGGTTGAAACGGAATTGGAAGAATTGTATAAAAAATTCGATATGATATTCCTGACGCTCTATCCTTCGTTTGTGGATAAGTTTAATGCATTGCAGGCAAAAGAAGGACAGATTTCGCTCAAACCCGGAGAATTGCTGAATACTGAGTTACGCATTTTTGCCCTGATTCGCCTGGGAATAACGGATAGTGTAAAAATTGCAGGTTTTTTACGTTATTCCATTAGTACTATTTATAATTATCGTGTAAAAGCCCGGAATAATGCTGTCATTTCCCGTGAGCAATTTGAAGAAACGGTGATGAAGATTTACTGATTCCCTGATTTTATATTTGCTACTTTTTTATTCCTTTTGAAATTCGTAAATTTCTGTTGTTCATTATATTAATGAAATAGATTTACTACCTTTTTATCCTCAAAAAATATTGATCCCATTTCTGATATTATTTTCGTCGTAAATATACGTGAAAAACAAATTTATATACCATC
>BNXB01000192.1 GCA_025999255.1 Bacteroidia bacterium
GGTACTGGATGCACAACAATATGATCACCATCAATGGGCAGAAAATGGGTAAATCACTTGGAAATTTCATCACCCTGGAAGAATTTTTCACAGGAAATCATAACATGCTGACCCAGACTTATGCTCCGATGACTATCCGCTTTTTTATTCTCCAGGCTCATTATCGCAGCACTGTGGATTTCAGCAATGAAGCGCTCCTGGCATCCGAGAAAGGATTAGCCAGATTGATGGAAGCATACGGAAATATTGACAGATTGGAACCAAAATCCGGTCAGACAAAAGAAGAAATCAAGTCGTTGGAAACAAAATGTTATGAAGCAATGAATGACGACCTGAATACACCTATAGCAATTTCACATCTTTTCGAAGCTACCCGTATCATCAACTCGGCTATTTCCGGTCAAATTCCGGTATCTCAGGAAGACATTGATAACCTGAAAAAGTTATTCGAAACTTTCCTTTTCGACCTGATGGGAATAAAAGACGAACTGAAGGATGGGAATGCCTCGTACGAATCGTTTGCCAAAGCAATCGACATGTTACTCGACATGCGTCTGCAGGCAAAGCAGAACAAGGATTGGGCTACTTCAGACAAAATCAGGAATGAACTGACTGCTCTCGGCTTTGAAATCAAGGACACCAAGGATGGTTTTGAATGGAAACTAAATAAATAAATGCTTCAACCGGAAATTCAACTCACGGCCGACGGTTCTCATACGCTTTTTATCCCGGAAATGGACGAACATTATCATTCCATTAACGGAGCGATTCAGGAATCGACGCATGTGTTTATTGATGCCGGTTTAAGGCAATGTCAAAAAAAAATAATCCGGATTCTGGAACTTGGTTTCGGAACCGGTTTAAATGCTTTCTTATCATATATCGAATCAAAAAATACAGGTATCCGGATTTATTATACCGGTCTCGAAAAATACCCTTTACCAACCGGTTTGGTTGAAAAGCTGAATTATGGGGAATTAAATCCGCATGGAAATGAAATATACCTGGAAATGCACCGGTGTGCCTGGAATATTCCCGTACAGATTACCACGGATTTTATTCTCGAAAAAATTAGCGTCGATTTCTCGGAATTTGATTTCCGGGGAACATACGACGTAGTTTATTACGATGCTTTTGCTCCCGATAAACAAACCAATGTATGGACGCAGGAAATATTCGACAATCTGTTTTCCTGTATGAATTCCGGCGGGATACTAACTACGTATTGCGCTAAGGGGAGTGTTCGCAGGATGATGATACAGTCGGGTTTTAAAGTAGAACGTATCCCAGGGCCTCCGGGAAAAAGGCAAATGCTCAGAGCACAAAAACCTTCCAAATATACATCCCAATAAAGAATAAAATAGTGAAAACCAAGAGCCAGGAAGATATTTTTTTATTCGAAAGTGTAAAATAATGAGACATGATAAATGTCACCGGAAGATATAAAATCAATATCCAGTTAGCCTTCCATTCACTCTGAAGACTCATGATAACCATAATACAAATAGCTGTTAAATAAAGATATTTCAGATAAGTTCCGGTTCGTATTTTTTCCGAAAGTCCTGAAACAAAAATAACAAAACCGGATAAGACAAGTAATATTGCCAACAGGACAAACACCAATATATCCGGGAAATCCAGGGAAAAAGGCTGTATTACTAAAAACTCCTGCCATTGAGGTAATATTTCGACAAAATTCCGGACTTCACCATGGTAAATACTCCATGCAAAAACAAACAGGAAGACAGTCATTATACCTATTATCGTCGCAAAAAATGTCCTGAAATTCAGACTCCGGAAATTATAAAAACCGTACCATATAAAGGGGAAAAAAAAGAGTACA
>BNXB01000193.1 GCA_025999255.1 Bacteroidia bacterium
TGCAGCTTTTGCCGCTCTTTTCTTTACAACGAAAGATCCGAATCCGCGGAGGTAAACATTTTCTCCGTTGTTCATGGAGTTCATAACGGTATCCATAAATCCTTCAACTGAAGCTAAAACTGAAGCTCTGTCAATGCCGGTATTCTTGGCAATTTCGCTAACGATATCTGCTTTTGTCATGATTATAAATAAATTAATATGTTAATTTTTAAAATTTTCGGACTGCAAATATAAGACATTTATTCCTGATTAAAAAAGTTTTACCTGTGATTTTTCGAAAAAAGTTTTACGTTATCTGTTCTACGTTTTACGTTTTGCGTTTTGCATTGGGTTACCGAGAGACTCATTTATCTTGCGTAAGCCAACGTAAAATGTAAAACGTAAGACAAAATGGCGTATATTTGTACTCGTTATGGAAGAAGAGGAATATTCAAAGCAAATAGCCAATCGGTTGATTGATTGGTATTTGCTTAATAAACGGGATTTACCGTGGCGTAATACAACGGATCCTTATAAGATATGGATTTCGGAGATCATTTTACAACAGACACGTGTTGATCAGGGATTGAATTACTATCTGCGTTTTGTAGAACGGTTTCCTGATGTTTTTTCATTGGCGGCTGCCGAAGAAAACGAGGTTCTCAAGTACTGGCAAGGTTTAGGCTATTATTCCCGGGCAAGAAATCTTCATGCTTCGGCTGGAATAATTGTTGATGAGTATTCCGGTAAATTTCCCGGGGAATATTCGGAAGTCCTCCGGTTGAAGGGGATAGGAGAATATACGGCTTCGGCAATCGTGTCGTTTGCATGGAACAAGCCCTATCCGACAGTGGATGGGAATGTGTTTCGGTTTTTGTCACGGTTATTTGCAATTAAAGAACCGATTGATACAGGAAAAGGGAAAAAATTGTTTACGGAAACTGCTCACATGCTGATGGATAAACAACGCTCGGGATTATTTAACCAGGCTATGATGGAATTCGGGGCCTTACAATGTGTTCCTGCCGCTCCGGTTTGTTTCGAATGCCCGTTTATATCTCAGTGTATGGCATACTCGGCAAAAATGGTTAATTTGCTTCCGGTAAAACAAAATAAAACGAAAGTAGAAGAACGTTACCTGTATTATTTCCATATCATACAAGGAAAAAATACGTATCTGAGTAAGAGGCAGGGAAAAGGTGTCTGGCACAATCTGTATGAATTTCCCATGTTAGAATCCGGTGTTCCTCTGGGATTTTCGGAATTACAGGCTAATCCGGCATTTCAAAGTATTTTCCGGGATATGAAAGGCATGAAGTTCCGTCTGGTGTTGGAGAATAAAAAACATGTTCTGTCGCACCGGAAATTATTTGCAAGTTTTTATGAAGTTATTGTCGGGAACGAGTTTGGTACCCGGACTGTTTCCGACTCTTCCGGTTCTTTCATCCGGATTGAGGAGGATACAATCGATGCTTATCCCGTTCATCGGTTGATGGAGATTTATCTGGAAAATTATCATAATGGGAAAGATTTTGAAATTAGAATGTAAATTCGTTTGAAATCTCAAGATTTTTCTCTAACTTTGAACCGAATCTTAACTTTAATTTTATTTTTTATTATGTCAGTCAACAAAGTATTTTTAATTGGAAATGTGGGTAAAGATCCCGAAGTGAGGTATTTCGACAACGGAGGTGCTGTTGCCAATTTTTCTCTGGCCACAACAGAAAGAGGTTACACGGCTGCAAACGTAACACAGGTTCCTGACCGTACCGAGTGGCACAATGTCGTATTGTGGAGAGGTTTAGCCGAAATCGCAGAAAAGTATGTGCGCAAAGGATCTAAAATCTTTATTGAGGGTAGG
>BNXB01000194.1 GCA_025999255.1 Bacteroidia bacterium
AAAGAAACAAAGATGGAAATGGTGAATAAAATTATTGATGAAGCGCAGAAGAATTAATATTTATGGATTCGAGTAGGATATCAGTCAGGTATGCCAAAGCTGCTTATGAGTTTGCTTTGGAGAGAGGAGAAGAAACCCGTCTTTATGAAGATATGAAGAGGTTGAGTAATCACTTTTTCTCTTTTGCTTCGATGTCCAGGGTGATGGAGGATCCGACTGTCTCTTCGAAGGAGAAAGAAAAGATCCTGATTACGGCCGGAGGCGCTTCTGTAAGTGAATCCTACAAGAAATTGATAAGGCTGATCATTGAAAACAAGCGTGAAAAATATGGATTATTCATTGCTTTGATGTATCAGACCTGGTATCGGAAACGAAAAGGAGTGGTTATTACAAAGCTGATTACTACCGGAGGCGTTTCGGAAGAAATTAAACAAAAAGTCATCCGGATGGTTGCTGAAGAAACGAAGGAAAATGTGGATTTGGAAACCATTAAAGATCCGGATATTATTGGAGGGTTTATATTGGAGTTGGAAGATGAACGATTGGACGCCAGTGTTAAGTACCAATTGAATCAGTTGAAACAACAATTAAAAGTTTAACGTTTTTACGTTTGTTTCGTGCGTAAGCTGAACGTAAAACGTATAACGTATAACGTACAACTTAAACTTAAAATTATGCCTGAAATAAAAGCAAGCGAAGTTTCGGAAGTGCTGAAAATGCAGCTCGAAGGTATAGATACCCGTGTACAGTTCGAAGAAGTGGGTAAAGTGCTCCAAGTAAGTGATGGGGTAGTTCGTATCTTTGGCTTGAGTAATGCCGAATCGGGGGAGTTGCTTCAATTTGAAAATGGAGTCATGGCTATTGTCATGAACCTGGAAGAAGATAATGTCGGAGCAGTGTTACTTGGGAGTACCTATTTGGTTGAAGAAGGAGATACTGTGAAACGTACCGGCCGTATTGCCTCTATCCCTGCGGGAGAAGGTTTACTGGGTCGTGTTATCAATCCTTTGGGTGAGCCTATTGATGCAAAAGGTTCTATTCAGGGTGAATTGCTCGATATGCCGCTCGAACGTAAAGCTCCTGGGGTAATCTTCCGTCAACCGGTGAACGAGCCGTTACAGACCGGAATCAAGTCTATTGATGCAATGATTCCGATTGGTCGCGGTCAACGAGAGTTGATTATTGGAGACCGTCAGACCGGAAAGACAGCAATTGCCATTGATACGATTATTAATCAACGGGATAATTTCCTTTTGGGAAATCCTGTATATTGTATCTATGTAGCTATAGGACAAAAAGGTTCTACCGTTGCTAATATTGTGAATACCCTGAGGGAAAAAGGAGCTTTGGAATATACGATTATTGTTTCCGCTACAGCTTCTGATCCGGCTGCATTACAGTTCTATGCTCCGTTTGCGGGTGCTGCTATCGGCGAGTATTTCCGTGATACCGGCCGTCATGCGTTGGTGGTTTATGATGATTTGTCGAAACAGGCGGTTTCGTATCGTGAGGTTTCGTTGATTCTCCGGCGTCCTTCGGGGCGTGAAGCTTATCCCGGTGATATTTTCTACCTGCATTCCCGTTTATTGGAACGTGCTGCCAAGATTATTAATAATGACGATGTGGCGCGTCAGATGAATGATGTTCCGGAAAACCTCAGACCGAAAATCAAGGGTGGCGGATCTTTAACGGCATTACCTATTATCGAAACACAGGCGGGAGACGTTTCTGCCTATATTCCCACCAATGTGATTTCTATTACCGACGGACAAATCTTCCTCGAAACGGGATTATTCAATGCCGGTATCCGTCCGGCTATCAATGTCGGTATTTCCGTT
>BNXB01000195.1 GCA_025999255.1 Bacteroidia bacterium
ACTCTTTATTGATGACAATATCAATTGAAGTCTTCTGATAAAGTTCGTATTTCACAAATTCTTCTCCCGAAAGAGAATTATTAAACTTATTCCGGAATACTTTTTGCATGATTTCCGAAGCGTCGGTAGCATCGGGATGAAAACGTAACGCCCTCATTCCGATAACTCCGTATCTGATATCGGAAGGCTGGCTTTGAGCCATCCCGTGTGTAATACACATAAAAAGAAGGAACTGAAATGTTAAAATCTTATTCGGATACCCGGCCATTCGCATAAAAACAGTTAATTTGCATTTAAGAACTTAACTCATATGAAAACGGTATTTACCTCCACATTGTTGTTTGTGTGTCTGTTTTTTTTACAGGCTCAAAATCCTCAAAAAATAACTATCGAATCGGGAGGATACGACAGAGAGTATTTATTGTACCTGCCGTCTTCTTATTCATCCGGAAAAACGTCCGGGCTTATTGTGTGCCTGCACGGTTTTAACCGGACTATGGAGGATTTTTTCAATACTTATCCTATTGCTCCTGTTGCGGACCTGCTCAATTTAGTCGTATTAGCTCCTCAGGCGCTTCCGGAACAGGATCCGGGAGTTATTAACGAGTCCAAAAAGTTGGACACCTGGGGAATTAAAATACCGTTGGATGCCGCATGGGGTTGCGGGCTCAGGGTTAAAGCCACGTTGCTTGGAGCGACTCTTCTCGATGAGGAACTGAATAAAGGAGTTGACGATGTAGGGTTTATTAACCGGATAATATCCGAGACAACAGGTAAATATGCAATTAACCCTGCAAATTGTTTTATATTCGGCACTTCTATGGGAGGATTCATGTCCTACCAGTATTCCATGTACCACGGTACGGGTTTGGCCGGATTGATTTCCGTTTGCGGTTCGATGGGGACTGCGATTCGGAATACGGGAAATACCATTAACGTTCCTGTATGCGATTTCCATAGTATAACCGACGAGGTTGTTCCATACGGAGGAACATTGAATTATGATCTGGGGTTATTTAACGCCTCCGTTTCGATTTGCCGGCCCAAAGATGAGGTGATTCGTTTTTGGGTAAACAAGAATTTTACGAATCCTAATCCTAAAGAAGAAAATATAAATTATTATCCATCAACGAATAATATTACCGTAAAAAAATACACTTATAGTCCGTTAGCAAGCAGGAGCGAAGTGATTCATTATCAGATTAACGGAGCTACACATGATTATTACCTGAATAAGGATAAAGGTGATTGTATGGATTATAACGAAGAAGTTATACGGTTTATCCGTTCTCATCTGAGGAGTCCGGGTACAGGTTTTGAACCTGTTATTACTGAATCTGTTGTGATTGCTCCTAATCCGGTTACCAACCGGTGCACAGTGTATAAAACAAAACAGACTGTGAACGGTATCAAAATATATGATATGACCGGAAAACTGAAAGGAGTTTATCTTTCCGGCGAAGGGAAGACTGAAATCGATTTGTCGGGATACCCTTACGGAGTTTATCTTTTAAATTATAATGGTAAAACGTTCAAGATCATTAAAAAATGAAGAGAATCTTTTTTTTGCTATTTAGCGAATATCCCTAAGTAAATCTCTAATCTCCGTCAGCAATTCCTCTTCCTTTGTCGGTGCAGGAGGCGCTACCGGAGTTTCAACTTCTTTCTTACGCATACTATTGATCGCTTTTACAAAAAGGAAAATAGCGGGCAGATGTTATTTACTCGCTTTACCCGCGTAACCAATATATTTGGGAGTATCCGAAAAATTTGATCTCGTTTACTTATGCCAATGATAT
>BNXB01000196.1 GCA_025999255.1 Bacteroidia bacterium
CTGGTGTTGTGACTGGATGTCGATAAGACGGTTTCCCAGTTCTTTCAGCTCGTTAAGTCCTACCGGAGTATCGTTGATGAATGCCCGTGATTTTCCGGACGACCAGATTTCCCGGCGGATAATACATTGTTTGGTATCATATTCCAGATCTTTTTGTCCAAAAAAGATTTGCAAATCGTATGAAGAAATATCGAATATTCCTTCGATCAGGCATTTATCCGCACCCTGACCAATCGATTTACTGTCGGCTCTTTGTCCCAGTATAAGAGACAAAGCTCCGAGTATAATGGATTTTCCTGCTCCGGTTTCTCCTGTCAATACGGACAATCCTCCGGAAAAATTAATTTCCAGATTTGAGATGAGAGCGTAGTTTTGAATGAATAAAGATGAAAGCATTGGTTGTGATTTATTTTTTCAAAGGATCCAGTTGTGTTGACATTGTCGGATAGACTTTTTTAAGTAAATCATAAGTCGATTTTTTTTCTTCCGGGCTGGCTTTATTTGCCATGGATACTATTTCGTCCAGCTTGCTGTCTGCAAACATTTGCAACAATACATTAGAAACCCTTGATGAACCCTTCAGCTCTTCCAATACCGGTAAAGCATTCAATATGGTGGTTCTTGCCCGATCCGGATTGACGGTCATTTCGTCCAATCCTTTTCTATGATAAGTGTACCATAAGTCACGGTAAGCGCTCATCGATTCGTCTGTAAATGAGGTAATAATCCCGTGACGGTTGTTTGGCTTATCAAAAGCGGCCCAGCCGTTCCAACCCGAAGCTCCTTGAGCTTGTGCTGCAATATTTTGTGCCTGACGATAAAAAACAGAACCTCCTTTGGGAGAAAAACTGTCGAAGTCGAGGGCCAGAATCAAGTTTGCATAAAAGACGACAGTGGCCACCAAATTATTGTCTATTGTATTAGCTACCAGTTGAAAAGGAGTATTTTCCAGGTATTCGAAATTGATATCCGCATCCCTGAATCGAATCAGATTCGTGGTATATGTTGAATTGTAAACCGGTCTTTGTGCTTGTACCAGTAATTCGGCAGTGAAATAATTATTATCTTTTTGAGTCACAATAGTGAGCATAAATGAACAATCAATCTTTTCATTCTGGGCCAAAGTCGTGTGACTCCATTTCTGGTTATTTACAAAATTATTCAAGGCAACCTGCAAAGCATTAAAAATGGATTTATTGGTTCCTTGTATCCGGTCGCTGTTGACCGTAACCTTGGCATTCAACTCCTGAGCTCCGGCGGAGACCAGGGAAAAATAAAACAAAGTAACAAAAATGAAAATAGACTTCCTCATAGCTGTATCATATATTATATTAACAGTTGTCCGATTTCATCAACAATATCGTTTGCAACTTCTGTCTTTGTTTTTAACGGAAAAACTTTTTTACTATTGTCCGGGAATAGGATTGTTATTTTATTGGTGTCTGTTTTGAATCCTGCTCCGCTGTCGTTCGTAGAATTAAGAACAATGAAATCCAGATTTTTCTTTTTTAATTTGTCAAAAGCATTTTCCTCTTCGTTATTAGTCTCCAAGGCAAATCCAACAATAATCTGACCTTTTTTCTTCATTTTTCCTAGTGTCGCTGCGATATCCGGATTGGGAGCCAATTCAATTAACAACGATTCTCCCGCTTTTCTCTTTATTTTATTTTCAGAGAATACAGCCGGTTTGTAATCGGCAACGGCAGCGCAAAGAATAGCTACATCAATATCCTGAAAAATACCGGTAGCTTTTTTGTACATCTGATTGGTGGATTCCACATCAATACGTCGTATAG
>BNXB01000197.1 GCA_025999255.1 Bacteroidia bacterium
GCCAATTAGTAATGAAACGATAACAAAGACGATGTTGCTAACCACAAGACACAAGTCTATCGCCAAACTTTTTGACGAATTTTTTTGGAAATCCGTTTAGGGGTCGCATTGTCAAAGTCAGGAAAAAATTAAGGGGGTAAAGAATGTAAATAGGGTGGAGTGAGGAAAATCTCAATTTACTATAATGTACTTATTGATACTCTTCCGGCATTTGTTTTTCCATTTCGTCAAACTCATCACGCAAAGCAATCAGTTCGTCCCTGACTCCTTTGAGCCGGAAAATAATTTCTTCATTATTGACAACGCTTTCTTTATTTTCTTTCAGTTTTTGTTTGGCTCCGGCCAAGGTAAGTCCTTTATCTTTCACCAGATGATAAACCAGCCGTACGGCTTCGATGTCTTCTTTCCGGTATTGTCGCGTACCTTTTGCCGTTTTAGCGGGATTGATGGACGGGAATTCCTTCTCCCAATAACGCAACAGTGATTCGTTGACGTCGAACATCTTCGCCACTTCACTGATTGAATGAAACATTTTCTCTTGCTTGAAAGATTTCATAGATATAATATAATTAGTCCATCACCTGTCCATGGTTTTCAGCCATTTCTATCATCCGGGTATATTCTTCCGGAGTGAGATCCATAAAGTAATACTTTGCAGGATTATCGTGTTGGCCTTTTACTATGACTTCATAATGCAAATGAGGCGCCGTCGATTTTCCGGTATTTCCTACGGTTGCAATCACTTCTCCACGGGTTACTTTTTGTCCGGGTTTGACCTTGAATCTGTCGCAATGTCCATAGAGCGTTTTGTATCCGTATCCATGGTTGATGACGACACAATTACCGTACCCGGCATATTTTTCAGCCATTTCCACCACGCCATCTCCTGTAGTATAAATCTCAGTTCCCACTTTGGCGCTGAAATCCATTCCGGAATGGAAACGGGGAGTGCGGTATATAGGGTCCATACGCATGCCGTATCCCGATGCCATCCGGCGGAGATCCTTATTCGCTACAGGCTGTATAGCCGGGATGCATTTTAATCGATCTTCCTGGGTTCTGATCAGGTCGGCAATCTCGTCGAACGAGTTGGATTGGACATACAATTGTTTGGAAATCATGTCCATTTTTTGAGTAACGGAGATTACCAAATCCGAATTAGGCATATCCAGGAGGTGTTCATAACGGTTTGTACCTCCATATCCCGGTTTCCGGATCAATTCGGGAATAGGATCTGTCTGGAAAATAGCCCTGTATAATTGGTCGTCCCGTTGTTGCAGATCATCCAACACTTTCTGTGTTTCATTCAGCCTGCGTGAAAGAACTTCATATTGAGTTTTTAATAATTTGTTGTCTTTTTTCAATTGTTGTTCACGCGGTGAATTCAAGGCATACATAGCAAAGGCGAATAACCCAACTCCAATGACTATCCCGATGAATAAATGCCTGAAAATCGATATCAAACGCCTTTTCCATGATGGAAAAACACGCTCAAAACTGAGTGTTTGAGAATTGTAACGATAAAAAATGTTACGCATTAATTGAAAATCCGTAAGTTAATTTAAGGCAAAAGTAATTTATTTGCTGTATTTTTGCAAATTAATTTGAGAAAAGGGAGTTAAAAGAAGTTACAGGGAGTTACAGGGAGTTACAGGCAATGATCAAGACTTTTAGGATTATGAAAACAAAGACGTTTGAAGAACTTATAGTGTGGCAGGAGGCTCACAAATTTATATTGCTGGTTTATAAACTGACAAATGGTTACCCTAAAGAAGAACTTTTTG
>BNXB01000198.1 GCA_025999255.1 Bacteroidia bacterium
GTGTTATAAGTACTATTTATCCCATTACCACAAGCATCGCTATACCAGGTATTTTGAAGAAGATTTTCTCCCATAGAACAAGCTCCTGTGTATTCGACATTCCCATCTACCGTATAGGTATCGTATGGAGAACGGACATAATCTACTTTGATTGTAATCGTCCTTCCTGCAGGTATCACAGGAAAACTCATATTTAGACTGGAACATTTGCCGTTGAATTTATCTCGTGGATTAAGCAAGTTACTCATACCATGTCTTATTCCGACATTCGAGCTCCAGATAATATTAGGTCCGGCATCAAATGATACATCTAAAGAAGATTCATCGATATATTGGATATAGTTAGCAGTAATTGGGAAATTATATTTTGTAGCATTGGCTGTGCCGGTATTTCTCAATACAATGGTTAGCGTATATCTTCCATCTACGGGAAAATTCAGTCCTGTAGCAGGAGAAAAAGTATTGGTCCTTGTCATATATGGCATTCCCGTAGGAGTCTCCATGAGTACCGAACCGTTGTCGGTCAGAGTCTGGCATGTGGATTTCAATTCTGCAGAAATATTTTTTGTACCACATTCCATTGGAATTACTCCATAAGATAGAATCAATTCTCCATCTTCGTTCGTAATGTAGTAGTCATCATTATTTCCCAGGGAATTGAAGACATTTTTATCCAAAGTCAGGATAACCGTTCCGGCAGTTGCCGTGTTGATGTTCCCTGCCGGAATAGCGATTCCGTTTGCCCGGAAATCACTCGGCAGCATTTGTCCGTTTGTATATTTCAAGGTAACAGTCATGGTCTTGACTCTTCCTTTCGGGTCTGTGTTGTTGATTTTGATATTTTGATATTTGGGGGTTCCGGATTCCCCATCGGCAAAAGAAATGGATTTGGTTGCCGGTTCATAGGCCATGACTACATAAGGCCTGAATACCGAATATGCAGCATCTTTTCCGGCAATCTCCGTCGTTCCCGAAAGGATTTTCACCACATCCGACAAACTACTTGTGGGAGTGTCGCAATCAGTTGCAGCTCTGAGGATACCGACTTTAACCGATTTTCCGATGGGAATAGGAGAAGACAGTGTAAAGGTAACCGTTTGTCCGGTTCCCGTAACAGTACCTGTAATGGTAGGGGCAGAGAGTGTGACATAATTATTGCCCAGGCTTTCGGTGGTTTTATAGTCTATCCACCCTTTGTATTCAATGTACTTAGGCAATTTAATTTCTATTACAGGAGACGACAAATCACTGCCGGAAACGGCAAAATGAATGACAGTCCCGGTTTGTTCTCCGGTCAATTGGAGATCTGTTGCTGTTGGAGTGTTATCATTCCATATAACGCTCTGTGCATGGATGTGAATGACCCCGGTCAACAGGAACAGAAAAATACACCCGGATAGCCGTATGTGTTGCCACCAGGTTGTGTTGTGTTGTGTTGTTAGTGTTTGTTTCATTTTACAAATATTGAATAATTAGTGTTATGCTCTTAATTCCAAAACTCTGCCAATCCCCGGACATCCTTTCCCACAAACATTCACAAACACATACATACTTTTTCCGATTTGAATAAACATAGTACGTCCTGTTTTCACAAACGGGAAGACGGACTTCAAATAAGATTCTTCTAATGAAACAAGGGAAATGACGCCAGGGAAAACGGCAGACTTTATAATTGACAATTGATAATTGACAATTGACAATGAACTTCGTATGAAAATTCATTGTCAATAAAAAAAGCTTCCCTAAATTCCTGGAATTTAAGAAAGCTATACGTTTATTA
>BNXB01000199.1 GCA_025999255.1 Bacteroidia bacterium
CGGATCGTTCGCTCAGGAAATAAACCTGGGAATTATCGGGACTGAAAACAGGATTGGTGTCTTCGCCCGGATCCGAAATTAGTTGCCGGTATTTGCCGGTTTCCGTGTCATAAATCCAGATGTCGCGGGTGACAGACGACTTGTGATGTTTTCTGAATCTGTCTTCTCCTCCTTTACGATCCTGGTAAATAAACTTCTTTCCATCTTTTGAGAAACATATATTTTCAGCCGGAGTTGCCAGTATTTGTTCCGGTCGTTCTCCGTTTACAGGAACTTTGTATAATTCACTCATTACAGCAGACGGGAATGCCGCGCTACTTGCAGGCACTTGTATTTTTGCTGCGAAAATAATGTGTTTTCCATCAGGAGTGAAGGAATACGGGTATTCACTTCCGGAAAAGGTAGTCACTCTTTTTGCTTCTCCTCCTTCGGAAGAAGTAATATAAATATCGAAATTACCGTTACGATCGCTGGCAAAAGCAATACTTTTTCCATCGGGCGACCACACCGGCATGTAGTCGTGCGCCTCATGCATGGTAATTTGTTTTGCTTCTCCGCCGGACGAAGCTACTTTATAAATATCTCCTTTGTAAGAAAAGGCGATTTCTTTTCCATCGGGGGAAATCACAGGATATCGCATCCATAAAGGAGTTGCAGAGAAACTGCATATTGGAAATAATAACAATAGAAAAATAGAATAAAAAGCCTTCATAAATGTAATGGAATTAAAATTTTCACAAAGTTAAGATTTATTGTTGTAAAGTAAAAGACTCGTATCAATTTTTAAACACGGAATCACACGGAGTTAATTTCACGGAGTTACACGGAGTTTTTAACCACGAAGTTTTTTATTTATTGCTCTGTGAAACTCCGTGAAATTAACTCCGTGTGATTCCGTGTTTAAAAATCAAGATAATTCAATGTAAATTCTTATAATCAGTCAATCCCGAACTTTAGTTTCTTTTTCGTGCGTTATTGAGCGTGGACATCAGGATGTAAGCAAGAATACTTAAACTGACTCCGAATATACGGAAAAAGATGATGAGCAGGATTGTTATGATTATCAAGGAATATTGCAGTTCGTTTCCTTTCCAGTTGTAGTTTTTAAATTTTAATGAAAACATCGGGAGTTCGGAGACCATCAGTAAGCAAAAAATGATAATGAAAGAGATGATAATAATACTCAGAAATAGGTCGTTGCCGTATATCCCTTCCATTTTTTGAATATAGTTACCGATGGGAAATATCTCCAATTCGTTTCCAAAAAAAACAGCATTTAATGTAGGAATCAGAGCTCCCCAATACAATTACCTGTCTCAACTTGTTTTCAGGTTCTCTGGCGTGCGTTTTAGTCATGGAAAGGAATTATACCGGGGCTTTTATTTTTATTGTTTTTGCAGCCATATTCGACTTCCTGGATGGATTTGCAGCCCGTTTGTTAAAGGCTTATTCCCCATTGGGAAAAGAACTGGATTCTTTGGCTGATGTTATCAGTTTCGGCTTAGCCCCAGGTTTATTGGCTTTCTCTTTCCTTCAAAAGATCGTAGAATCTTCATCGATTGGAGTCGGTATTCATTTTTTAGGATTTCTTATCCCTATTTTTGCAGCTATCAGACTAGCTAAATTCAATATCGATACCAGACAGACAAACTCATTCCTCGGATTACCGGTTCCTGCCAACGCCCTTTTTTGGGGAGCTCTGATTCCTACATTAAATGCTGTTTTTTTTGGAAACGAATTGGAGATATTTCCCATCGGTAACTATA
>BNXB01000200.1 GCA_025999255.1 Bacteroidia bacterium
CGATAAAGCCGGCGGATACTACCAGATCGCTTATGACGCCTGCCAGGAAATCATCAAAGGGAACGTTTACAATTTGTACAAAAACAACCCGAATAAAGGAGCGAATTTCTATGAAGCTATTTGTAACAAAAGCAGCAGCGAAGTGATCTGGGCGCGCGATTACTACTACCCGGGCAATACGACCGGCTTTACCAACGGAAATATTGCTTCTTCCGTGAGAGGCGATATCGACGCCAATATCATGACGCCGACATTGAACATCGTGGAAGCGTTCGAATATGTCAACGACCGCGACGGTTCGCTTCACACGCGGACAGCCGACGATAAGGATTATATTTATTACGACAGACCTGAAGACTTGTTTAAAGACAAGGACTCACGACTGTATGGCACTATTATCTATCCGGGTTCCGATTTTAATGGGATTCCCATGACCTATCAGGCCGGTCAAAAATATTTCGAAAACGGAGAATGGAAAGAACGTACAGGAAACATCAATTCGTTCGATGAGGACGGAAATATCCTCACTTCCGAAAACGGCCCGAACAAATCGGATGACCAGTATATCAACAATTCGGGTTTTAACCTTCGTAAATTTATCGACTATAATAAAGACGCCTCTACACGAGGACGCGGTAGCGATATGTGGTTTGTCCGTATGCGCTACGCCGAAGCGTTGATGATCGCCTCCGAAGCTTCACTCGAACTGGGTAAAGCCCAATCTGAAGTTTGTAGTTATATCAACCAGATACGTGAACGGGCAGGAATTCAGCCATTGAGTAATGTTACCCTGGCAGATATTGAAAAAGAACGACAAGTAGAATTCGCTTTCGAAAACCACCGCTGGTGGGATTTGAAACGTTGGCGCAAAGCTCATGTGGTTTACGATGGTATGGCCGATACTTACAGTTCTGTCCATTACTCCTTATTCCCTTTCAGGATCAAGGATCCGGCTCATCCGCAAAATGGGAAATGGGTATTCGATAAATTGCGTTCCACGTGGACAGCCGTCTATCCTCACCGTTTCCAACTCCGGCATTATTACAATTTTATCAATCAGGATTGGATCAACAGAAATCCGAAAATGGTTAAAAATCCGTATCAGTAAAAACTTTTATATCATATAAAAACATGAAGAATTTATTGAAAATATTCCTGCTCGTAACCTTGACGGTTACTGCCGTATCTTGCGGGAAAGATAATTATGACGAACCTAACTCTCTGTTTACCGGTAAGGTGGTTCACAACGGCGAAGCGTTGGGAGTGAGAGGTTCCAATGGCGATGTATATCTCCAATTCTGGCAAGATGGTTATGAATTGCAAACTTCTTTCAACGTATATGTAGCGCAAGACGGCAGTTTCTCCGCCATGCTATTCGACGGCACCTATAAATTGGTGATGAACAATAATCGAGGCCCCTGGGTCAATAGTCCCGACACGGTTATTGTGAATGTAAAAGGCAAAACTACAAAAGATTATCCGGTAACGCCTTATTATACACTCAAGAATATCGATTACAGCCTGAGCGGCAATATATTGACGGCATCGTTCGACGTTGCGCAGGTCACCGCAGGCAGAAACATCGAGTATGTAGCCCTGATGGTTAATAAAACCAAATTCGTTGACTTCGGCGACGGGACTCACGTCAATTGGATACGCAACACAAGCGTTACCCCCGGACATGTTACGCTACAACTGGATATCGCCAACGATCTGAGTAAACAAGTAAAACTCTATGCCCGTGTAGGACTGAAGATTTCCGGTA
>BNXB01000201.1 GCA_025999255.1 Bacteroidia bacterium
CTTCCATGCTTCGGATATCCTTTTCTACATTTTCCCCATTCAGATAAGTATCGGATTTTCCCGTTTCCGGGTTTGGGCGGAAGTCAATCCTGATATTGTCCATTGCTTTTTCAAGAGCATCCGAATCCAATTGTTCTCCTTTGAATATACCGTTTTCGATACTATAAAGCGTGACGGCGCGGTACATCGCTCCACTGTCAATGTATTTGTAACCGATTTTGGTAGCTAAATCCTTTGCCATGGTACTCTTTCCACAGGAAGAATGACCATCGATAGCTATGATTATTTTTTTCATATGTTATAACTTCACTTCTGATAAAGAAGTTGTAAGACTTACCATAAAAGATGTTGCAGACGGATGATATTGTGCAAGGGAACAACCGATTTTGAAAGCTTTGATATTTAATCCGGCTCCTATGGAGAATCCGGCCATCCGGTTACCTTGTTGCAGTTTCATATCCGATCCTAATCTGGTATTATAACCCAATGCGATCCATAAATTATCCGAAGGAAGAAAATCCAGACCCAGGATAAAATGGTCTAATAAAGTCGCGAAAAATTTCTGGTCATCACCATTGATGTTTTTGTAATTCCAACGATTCAGGTTGACCGTAGTCAGAGAGAATCGTATCGGGGCATGTTCCAGTCTCTTGGATATCCCGAATTGAATTTCCCAGGGCATTTCAGTCAGTTCTTCATTATAGGCTTTTATCTGTCTTCCCAGGTTTTTCCCGACCAATCCTACCGAAAACCGGTGATCTTTATTGTAATAACTCAATCCCAAATCGACACCCAATCCGATGGATGTATATTGGTCGTACGGGGAATATACAAATTTAGCGGTAATCCCTCCCCGGAGTTTGTCGGTAATGTCATGTGAAAAAAACAGGTTTCCGCAAATATCTTTTGCCGGTAAATCGCCGGATATATTTCCATCTTTATCCGCCCCGATCATTTTTCCGTAATCGACATAGTTGAATCCTATTCCCCAGGCGCTTCTTTCTCCCATGGCTTTGGCAAAAGTAGCGCTTCCCATACCGATATCGGCAATGTAGAATAAATAGTTGAGGTTGACATTCATATTCATTTCCGGGCCAAGGAATGCCGGATTATGGTAAATCAGGGAAACATCGTTTTCTATGATTGAGACGTTTGTCCTCCCCAAAGCACTCGCACGGGCAGATGCCGGATAACTCAGGAAATTAAAAACGGTATTCCCCTCCTGGGCATTTATTGATAGAAAAGAGAAAAATATAATAATGCAAGATAACAGCGCTTTCTTCATGTTTTTTTAATGAATGGACAAATATACGGATAAAACCGCTAATTATACAAACGGAAGAAATGGTAAAAAGGTATATGAATCGTGGGATTTTTTGTGTTACTTTGCATCTGAATACGTCGGATGGAAGAAAAAAAAACACCTGGGGCTGATTTGGAAAACGAAAAGTCCATCTTTTTACTGATGGGTTTTGTCGTCGTTCTATCTTTGTTGTTTGTAGCTTTCGAGTGGAGATATGAGCAACAGGAAGATTATCCTGATCCGGCTGCACTTTCAAATCTTTTTGTGGAAGAGGCTTTTGATATGAAGTTTGAACTTCCCGAAGAACAGCAATTGCCAGGGACAGTAGGAGTTGAACCCGAAGAAGTCATTGAAAATAAGCCTCTGGAAGTTGAAATTGAAGGGTTTGATGTGAAAAATGAGCCTCTGATTTCAAAGGAAATTCCGGAAGAAATAACTTCATCCGTTGTCGAGCGTCGTGA
>BNXB01000202.1 GCA_025999255.1 Bacteroidia bacterium
ATATTCCACTCTTATATTATCCGCAAAGGAATACCCATTCGGAACTGTAACTGTCAGTGTGGCCGGAACCGAGAGATTACGTACTTCGTAGGGAGAAAAATCCATAAAGGCATAATCCAGACAAACTGCATTTATTGAAACCAAATTCCGTGGTTGCTTAGTCTCAATTCCTTGAAAAGCGTTAAATGCGGCATCGCCGGCAGATTGCCATCCGTCAAATGATATAGGATAAAAGACAATACTCAAGGCATATTTTTCGTCTCCCAGAAAGGAAACAGGAGCTAAAGGTTCGTTGCTTCCGCCGATATCGTCCGAAACATAAGCAAACGAAGAAAAACCGGAACTCATAGGAGCAGTATTGTTGGAAGTTGAAACAACCTTAAATGGGAAGCCCAGATTGATGTTATCTCCTATACTAAAAGAGCTTTTGTCTTTTTTAGACATTTTAATAATATAGGCATAACGTTCAGTTGCAGGGACGGATGTACCCCGGTCTATTGCCACATAACCCGAATTACGGGTATCCAGACTTAAATCCAGAGCATTAATATCATACGTCCCTGAAACAAGAGGTAAGCTCTGTAACTTAAAAAAGGTATGATTACTCTCGGAATAGATGATTGCATAGAGCTCTTTTTGGGCAGATACTATCTCTCCCGAAATATCCAGGTTAAATAAATCGTTGGTTACCAATTGTGAATGATCAATTTTTGTCAAATCCAGAGCGCCCGCATCCGGTACTCCATCGTTATTGCTGTCATTTATACCGACTGTGAGTCGTTCGATTGAGAAATCGTACGTGAAGCCGGTAGGAGTACAGACCAGGGAAACCGGATTATATAACTCGACTGCCCGTTCAAAAATAATGTCGGTCTGACTGCCGGGAGTTACCTGACCCGTAGGGCAAAGGTCAAAACTGATGTTCGAAAATCCGGAAACATTACCGGTTATACTTCCGCAATCGGTTGCATAATTCAGGGTCAATGTATAGTTTGCGTTAGTCCCGGCAGGACAGTCGGAGAACTTATATTTCAATTCGTAAGTCGTAAAACCACCGGCAGTAGAAGCCGTCACCGCTCCCGTATAAGGCCAGAACGTTCCGGAAGGATTTTTCAATTCCGCATAATTCATCCCTGAATTAGACAGGACAACACCTTCGGGCACTACAACCCTTACAAGGCAATAACCGTCATTCCCATTGGAGGTCGGCTTCAGATAATCAAGGAAAGCAGGAAAAGATATATCCGTTGTTTGTACCTGTTTAACGTCTCCGCTTTTGAGAATAATAAAAGAATTCTTAGGCGTCAACCTGACCAGATAATCCATATTTGTTTCCACAAGAGTCGGAATCGCGGCAGAATTGCTCCTGCATAAATCCGTGTAGCTTAAAGTGGTTTCATCTATCCTCAGCAAACAACGATAAGGCCTATTCTTTCCGGTTTCGGAAATATAAAAGTCCGGAGGAATAATTGCGCCGTAACGTATCCAGAGTTTTCCTCCAACCGGGAGTATTTCCGGAATCGAAACGTCAACATTCAATGGTTTGTTTCGGTATTGAACGTTTATCGTATAATTTCCGGTACTGGCCGGAACCTGGGAAGTAACAGTATAATCGGAATTCCCAAGCGGCGTCCAGTTTAGTCCTTCATCCATACTGTATTCCAGGGTACTAACGTCCATATATGAAGAAAAAGGATAATTTTCACTTTCGCCGTAAATGTAAATGCGTTGTTTTATCCCTGTTATCGGCGCTGTACCC
>BNXB01000203.1 GCA_025999255.1 Bacteroidia bacterium
ATTGAGGCAAATCCCAAAGTACAATAAATTTCTTTGAGAGTCTCTAATAGGTCTCTGAATGTTTTGGAGAATAGTTGGAGAATGATAGCCCGAAATGTATTAAACGCAGTTTACCGGATGGTTACGAAAAAGATATGAGAAAGCATACAATATAAAAACAAAATGCTCTATTTATAATAGAAATTTAAATAAATATATCTCTATTTTAAAAAGAAGTTGTATCTTTGCAAAAACTTTTATTGTATGAACAAAGATTTGCTAAAAACAGTTATTGCCGACCAAGATTATTATTTTGAGCAGGCAAAAGACAGTGTTGAACGAAAGTTTGACGACAACCGCTATAACTCACCTGAAATAGTGATAATTACCGGTATTCGGCGTTGCGGAAAATCAACTTTACTGCAACAAATTAGAGCCAAACAAAGCGAAAAAGATTATTATATAAACTTTGACGATGAGCGTTTGGTAAGTTTTACGGTTAATGATTTTCAAATGCTTTTAGAGGTCTTTTATGAACTTTTTGGCGAACAGAAAACATTTTATTTTGATGAAATTCAAAATGTTGAACAATGGGAACGCTTTGTCCGCCGCCTGCACGATACGGGAAATAAAGTGTTTATTACAGGGTCAAATGCGCGGATGTTGAGCCGCGAACTTGGCACACACCTTACAGGTCGTTATATTTCGTGTGAATTATATCCATTTTCGTTCAAAGAATTTATTGCTTTCAAAAAACCTGAACTGCTTGACAAAAACTATTTCAAAACAAGCGTAAAAGTAGAAATAATAGCACTTTTTCACGAATATTTCAATGACGGCGGTTTCCCTAATTTCTTAAAAACAAAAGATGAACTTGGATTAAAAACGCTATTTGAAAATATATTGTATCGCGATATTATGGTGCGGAATAATATTACTAACGAGAAGGAAATTAAGGAATTAGTTTCATATATGGCAGGAAATTACGCGCGCCTTTCCACCAACAGTGATTTGGCTGATTATATCGGGGTGAAAAATCCTTCAACGGTAAAAAAATACATTGGTTTTCTTGCTGACAGTTATCTTGTTTTTCAAACAAATAAGTTCGATTATTCCATTTCTGCACAACTGTTAAATCCCAAAAAATCCTATTTTATAGATAATGGATTAGTTCGCAGGGTTGGGTTTAGTTTTTCGGATAATTTTGGTCATTTGCTCGAAAATCTCATTTTTATTGAACTGAAACGGCGAGGTAAAGAAGTTTATTATCACAACAAGGGGCAGGAATGTGATTTTGTAATCAAAGAAGGAAAATCTATAACTACGGCGATACAGGTAATATACACAATGCAAAACGATAAAACTCGCAAGCGTGAAATTGACGGACTTCTTGGCGCTATGAATGCTTATAATCTGCACTCAGGACTGATAATTACAGATGATATGGAAGAAGAATTTACAGAAAATGGCAAAACAATCAAAATAATTCCAGCGTGGAAATGGTTATTAAACTAAAAAAAATAATCGGGCGACCGCCTAACGGGCGGTTTGGCACAATGGCGGGTGTAGCCTGCAGAAACGACAGTGCGATTTTGAAAGTTTCGTTCCCGCGCGAGCCTCAGTAAGCCCGCCACTGCGCCAAGCCGCCAAAACGATGTAACGAAATCCCTTCGGGCTTTCGTTACATCGCTTCGCAGGCTTTGCGAATGTACGAAGCCCTACGGGACTTCGTACATCTGCAGGTTTTGCGAAAGCAAAACCCTTCGCAAAGCCTGCGA
>BNXB01000204.1 GCA_025999255.1 Bacteroidia bacterium
TCCTTGGTTGGATCCAATACTGTTCCTTCGTAATGATCACGCATCATGTCCATCAAATCTTTAGCGCTAAGCTTCCGATCCGGTTTCACATACAAAGGCATCGGTTTCGGGTCTTTCAACAAAACATAATCAATCCATTTTGCAGCTTCCTTATTATAAGCATTATAAAAACTCCAGACACGGGCTTCACAATAACGCAGGCCTCCGAAATCCAGAGGATTATACGCTTTGGAAAAACTGAAGTCTGCATCTTTTCCTTTAAAGTAGCCTTTTTCACGAGCGAAAGAAACAACATCCGGAGAATAAATACAATTTTCTTTATCATTCAATGGAAACTGATGGATACGCGATTGATTGGCATGTGCTGCAATACAATCATCAGGGATACGTACAGCCACCCATACGGCGCCTTTATTACCAACTCCTTTCCCAATTATTTCCATAATCCAGACTTCGTTCTTATCCACAATCGAGAACGACTCTCCGCCACTATAGTATCCATGTTCCTTTACCAGCCCTGTCATTATCCTGATAGCTTCACGAGCTGTCTTTGCACGTTGAAGAGTAATATAAATCAGACTACCGTAATCTATAATCCCGGTAGTATCAATCAACTCTTTCCGTCCGGTAAACGTAGTTTCCCCGATACAAAGCTGGTGTTCGTTCATATTTCCGATAACATTGTAAGTTTGCCTTACCTGCGGAATTTTTCCCAGATATTTTCCGGTATCCCATTCATAAACATCCAACAAAGTATTTTCCGGATAAGTTGCAGCAGGCCAGTGATACAATTCTCCGAAAAGAGAATAGGAATCCGCCGAATAGGTAACCATTGTAGAACCATCTACAGAAGCTCCTCTGGCAACAAGCAGGTTAGTACAGGCAAAAACGGGTGCGGTAAATAATAAAGTAAATAAACAAATAATAATATTTTTCTTCATAATACAATTTTTTTGAATTTCAAAGGTAAGACAAAATTTTCAGACATACACCAGCCTGAATAAATTTTTCTCATCCAATATTTCATTAGCAGCCTCCATTAATTCTTCGGAAGTGATATTATCTATTTTTTCATAAATCTGTTGCAGATTATCGTACCTATTGAGATGTAAAAAACTTTTTCCCAGTCCCAGAGCAAGATTTTCACCATTATCGGATGCTATCCCCAACTGCCCTTTAAGTTGTTTTTTTGCTGCAGTCAATTGTAAAGGTTTCAATTTCTCATCACGTAAACGACTGATTTCCTGCATAACAATCCCGATACACTTATCTTTCGATTTGGGATCCGTGCCGAAATAAATACTGATCAATCCGGAATCGGAATAAGTAGTTATCCCGGACTCCACAGTATAAACCAATCCGTATTTCTCCCGTAAACTGAGATTCAACCGGCTATTCATCCCATGTCCTCCCAATATGTTATTCAGCAGATAAAGTCCGATACGTTTTTCATTATGAAAAGCATAAGCTCTGGAACCAATCATCACATGAGTCTGATGTAATTTTTTATCTGTTTCAATTTGCCGTGTCTCAATTACAGGAGGAACAACCCTTTCATTTGACTCCATCGATTTGACAATTCTTTCATGTCCTTCATTTCTTTCATTCCAATATTTCTCCACCAATCTGAGTACTTTTGAAAAACCTGTTTGTCCATAAAAAAAGAAAACCATATTATCCGCTCTATAATGCCGTTTAAAAAACGAGAGGCACATATTCCGGTTAAATTTTTTCAAAATCTT
>BNXB01000205.1 GCA_025999255.1 Bacteroidia bacterium
CAGCACAGAAAATATCGTAACATATTAAAATTAGTTTCTATTTACCGATACAAAACTTACTGAAAATATTCCCCAAGACCTCATCTCCTGTAATTTCTCCTCCTGTAATCTCTCCAAGGAAATGCATACACTCTCTGATATCCTGGCTCAGAAAATCTCCTGAAATTCCATCCTGGAGTCCTTGTTTTACTCTCTCAATCGATTCCAATGCTTTTTTCAGGGCCTCATAATGCCTGAGATTTGTAACTACTACATCATTTTCACCAATCTGTGGCAATTGAGCAGCATCCAGTAAAGCTTTCTCCAATTCTTCCGTATTCTTTTTAAATTTAGCAGAAAGATAAATCCGTTTGGCTTTGACTTCAGGAAGAAATTCTTCTTCCAGCACAGCTTGTTCTTCCTCATCAATTTTATCCACTTTATTAAAAACAATAATCAAATTTTTACTTTCCGTACGAGGAACTATCCGGTCTGCAATCTTATCTATTTTTTCACTAAATTGTGTGGAATCAATCATCCAGACGATAACCGAAGCCTGTTCAATCTTCCTGAATGTGCGTTCAATTCCCATCGTTTCGATTTCATCTTCCGTATCACGTATCCCGGCAGTATCTATAAAACGGAAATTAATTCCATTAATATTAATTACATCTTCGATAATATCCCGTGTTGTGCCATGAACATCCGAAACTATTGCTTTTTCTTCATTCAACAAAAGATTAAGCAGGGTCGATTTTCCGGCATTGGTTTCACCTACAATAGCCACAGAAATCCCATTCTTAATAGCATTCCCCACATCAAACGATTGTATCAAATGGGAAATAATAGCCTGAATATTACTAACCAAATCCATCAACTTTGTACGATTGGCAAATTCCACGTCTTCTTCGCTGAAATCCAATTCCAGTTCAACTAAAGATACAAAATCGAGTAACTGTTCCCGCAACTTTTGCAATTCTTTACTGAAACCACCACGCATCTGATTGAATGCCAAACGGTGAGAAGCAGCCGACGATGATACAATGACATCAACGACAGCCTCCGCCTGAGATAAATCCATTTTACCATTAAGGAATGCCCGTTGAGTGAACTCTCCGGAAGTAGCCAAACGACAACCATTTGCTAAAAGTAATTTTATAATCTCATGTTGGATATAAATCGAACCATGACAGGAAATTTCCACAGTATCCTCTCCAGTGAACGAATGAGGTGCATGAAAAACTGAGACCAAAACTTCATCTAGTACCTCTTCCCCTTTATATATCTTTCCAAAACGGATAGTATTGGGAAATTGATCAACTATTTTCTGCTTGTTTTTTTCTGGAATAAAAACAGTATCACAAATACCTAAAGCATCCTTACCGGAAACCCTGATAACAGCAATCCCTCCTTGCCCAGGAGGAGTTGAAATTGCACAAATTGTCGTTAAGTCAATCATTCTTCCTTATCACTTGGTTTTAAATTCAATAATTTGTACGATTAACAGCTACAAATATACTCATATTTGAGTATACAATCAAATAATTTCAATCCGACAATTCATGCGATTAACAGTTGCCCGGCAACGGGCGGAACAGGAACGCCGGATAATGTTTCAATCCGACAATTCATGCGATTAACAGTCCGTACAAGGAGAAAACAAAGAGGCTTACAGCGAGTTTCAATCCGACAATTCATGCGATTAACAGAATAGGATCCGAATGATTAACGCCTTTCTCAGCCAACGTTTCAAT
>BNXB01000206.1 GCA_025999255.1 Bacteroidia bacterium
ATACTATACAAAGTAATATTATCGAATATAAATAAATCCTTTTCATTTGTTATTAATTTTTATGTTTATGGTCAAAACTTAATATCTATACCTAAACTATAAGTACGCACATTAGGATAGGAATAATTACCGATACTGTTGTCGTTACCTCTCCTTGTGTCATAATCCGTTTCGGGATCCAGTCCGTTGTAATTGGAGATAAGGAACGGATTATTTACCGTAGCAGTTATCCTGAGACTATTTACAATCTTCTTGGATATAGGAATGATGTAACCCAACGTGATATTGCGGCAACGCAAAAACGATATTTCCTTGATGAAGTAATCACCGGCTCCTCCTCCTACGTTGGAAGTAAGAATATTTGGAATGGTGGCATTCTTCTTGTCCATAGTCCAACTGTTGAGTGCGTTTTTCGATCCGTTGTACAACCCTTTATCCTGTGGCGCATAGTAGTTATACGGAATCCAGTCATCGTAGTAGCTGGGGCCGTGCAAACGTCCTATTTCTCCGTAAAGATATATATTGAGGTCAAAATCCTTATAGCGTAAGGTGTTATTAAAACCAAAAGTAAACTTGGGATCATTGGTGCCGATCATCTCCATATCTTTCTGGCCGAGTATCTCAGAATCTTTATCCAGCTTTTTCAACTTGATTTGACCGGGTAATAAACCTTTTTGCCAAGCCGGTACGGTTTCGCCCGGTTGCAACAAGCCATCAGAACGATAGTTGAACACCGCCCTGATAGGATCCTTTGCGCTTTGATACGGCGCAGGAACCCAATCCGGATCCCGTTCTTCCCAACGGTCTTCGTAAGTAAAGAAAGTAAAATCGCTTGTCCAGAGGAAATTTTTCCGCTGTACATTCACCGTGTTCAATGTAAGTTCCAATCCGCGTCCACGGGTCTTTCCTATATTAGCCGCCATGGTTGTGATTTCGTTGTAAGAAGCCAGCTTTTTATTTGTAACCAGGAGATCTGAAACGATACGGTCATAGTATTCGGCCGAAAGATTGATGCGGTTATTCAGAAAACCCAAATCCAGACCAATATTCCATTCGCTGGTCGTTTCCCACGTTATATTTTCATTACCCAGTTCGGTAAGTTTCATACCTGTACTGCCGGTATTGCCGAATGCATATTGTTCTCCTGTTCCGAAATAGTTCAACGTACGGTTACCTATATTGGAGTTACCTGTTTGTCCATAGCCGCCACGTAATTTTCCGTTCGATAAAATTTCCCGTGTACCGTTCATGAAAGATTCCTCAATAAAACGCCAGGCTAACGATACCGAAGGGAAATAACCCCACCTGTGATCAGGATTAAAATTAGATGCTCCGTCGGTACGCAATGTAGCCGTAAGCAGATACTTGCTTGCATAAGAATAGTTAATACGTCCAAAAACCGAAGCGATCGCCCTCTCCGTCGCAGAAGACGCCACGTCTTTGTCGCCGGAACCGGCGCCCAGATTATTGTATTCAAATGCATCTATGGGAAAATTCGTATTACCGGCACGAACCCATTCCGACGTAATCCTTTGGAATTCATAACCGGCCAGGGCTGTTATGCTATGGTTTCCAACTGTTTTTACGTAGTTAGCGGTAAAGTTAATCAGATAATCCAGACCGTCGTCCTGTACCTGATGAATGCGCAGGAATATATGAAGACCAGTAATGCGTGGAAGCTGGAAAAATGGCGTAAAGACCATGCGGATGGCGCTTATG
>BNXB01000207.1 GCA_025999255.1 Bacteroidia bacterium
ACGATGTAACGAAATCCCTTCGGGCTTTCGTTACATCGCTTCGCAGGCTTTGCGAATGTACGAAGCCCTACGGGACTTCGTACATCTGCAGGTTTTGCGAAAGCAAAACCCTTCGCAAAGCCTGCGAAGCGTTAGGTGCAAGTGGCGGATGGTACGGTGCAAAACTGTTCATACAAAACACATTCAACAATGAAAGGCAAAACCTGTGAAGCCGTAAGAGCAGGAGAAAAATAAAAAAAATATGAAGAAAATGTTATTTTTAGGTGTTTTGGCATTAATTTCTTTATCTGTGTCAGCTCAAATTTCTTTTAGTTGTACATATAGAGAATATTGCGATTGGAATGAGTATTCTGAAACATTTACTAATTGTTCAGGATACAATGAAAGTTCATTATTCGTTATGAATGAGAATGAAACATTATTTAAACATACAACAGAAACAATAAGTTCAACTTATTATGTTCAGTCAAGAGAGTATGACAAGAAAAATGATGTTTATACTTATTTCGTAACCAGTGATGTTGGAAATAAATACTATTATGTATTTGACCTTAAAAACAAAGAAATCAGAGTGTTATTAACAGGCGATAAAGGAAAAACACAATTGCTTAGATTTTATATTAAAGCGATTTTCTAATTGTAATGAGAAAAATTTGTATCTTTCTCCTATAAATGTATTCTAAAGCAGTCCTGTAGTCGTGTATTATCGACAAAGCAGGCAATAAAAAGCAATGCCGCTATATGTAAGCAGCCCTGCATCTCTATGTTCGTACGCTTGAGAAGCGAGTTTCTCCTGCAAGTTTGACCATCTTTGGGATGGTATTAACTTATGTCTGTGTTCTTAAAGCCTTTTTCAAGGCAAGTAACCTTGGCCAATTTGTAAACGGGGTCATAGCCACCACAAAGATACCCGGCCTTTACGCAATAATCATTTCTTTTTCTATTTCTTTTTCAAATTTTCCAACCGTTCTATTTCCTTTTGGTGGTAACTAATTTTAGAAGATAGTTTAGCGGGGTCATAAACAGGAACTAATCCCGGATTATATGCTTCATTCCGGCTTAAGAGGTTCCAAATGACAACCGTTATCTTTCTGGCAATAGCAACCAGAGCTTTTTTCCGGGACTTTCTCATGGCTAAGCGGGTATATCTTTCCATAAAGAAGGAACCCTTGGTTCGGGATGCCCCCCATGCTATCTGTACTAAAACTGAACGCAGATACTTGTTTCCCTTGGTAGTGGCAGTACTTTTATATTTGCCGGCGCTTTCATCATTTCTTGGACGTAATCCTGTCCATCCGGCAAACTTTCCACTGCTTTCAAAGGCTTTCATGTCTGCCCCCGTTTCAGCTATCAATAACATGGCAGCCAAGGTATCCACTCCCGGCAAAGTAACCAGCAAATCCATTTCCCTGCTGTAATGGGCATAGCAAATGGCTTGCATCTTAGACTTTACCCTGTCTGCCTGCTCAAGTAATAATTCGTATTCTTCCTTTAAGAGTTCAAGGGTAAAACGGTGATGAGGGGTAATAAACCCTTCGAGGGATTCTCGTATTTTCTCCTGATGCTTGTTTCTAATACGCCTGTGCACCAGTTCCTCCAGCTTTACCGCAGAGGTCTCACCCTCAATAACAGCGTTTATCACCTTGGATATGCTTTTGCCCGAAATGTTACTCACAAAACTGGTTATGCGGATATTACACATCTCCAGCGTCC
>BNXB01000208.1 GCA_025999255.1 Bacteroidia bacterium
CTTTATATCCGTTTCAAAGATTAATCTGGCTCCTTCCTGTTTTACTAGTTTTATGGATTCTATTCGAATCTGCTCTTTGTTTGTAATGGGATCTATTCCCCAGATAACGGCTTCTACTCCCACATCACCTTTCATCGCTTTTTTATCGATAACTATCCGGATATGATAATTATCGCCGACCTGAATTCCTTTGTTAGTCATATTTTCATCTTGGATGACAGACAAAACTTCTATTTGATCCCAGTTGGTCACGACGTCTTCTTTCCAGGCTGTAATTTCTTTTGCTTTTGAAAAATTATTTGCCGATAAGGCTTTGGAACGATTTGCCAATTTGGAATAAAAACGTTCGATGTAGTCGTCGATCATCCGTTTGGTGGTATAGTGTGGAGCAATCTGAGCGATGGAATTTTTGACATACTGTATCCATTCCGGAGAATATCCTTTACTATTTTTTGCATAATACAACGGGATAATTTCGTTTTCCAGCATCGAATAGATCGTTGCTGCGTCGAGTTGATCCTGATATTCCTGGTTGTCATAAGTCCGTTTTTCGGTCAATGCCCAGCCTGCCCCTTGGCGATAACCTTCATACCACCAGCCATCCAATACGGAGAAGTTCAATACTCCGTTCATTTCTGCTTTTTCGCCGGAAGTTCCTGAGGCTTCGAGCGGACGGGTAGGGGTATTCAGCCAGATATCGACTCCGGAGATAAGTCGTTTAGCCAAACGCATATCGTAATTTTCAAGGAAAATGATTTTTCCCGAAAACTCAGGACGGCGGGAAATCTCAACAATGTGCTTGATTAATCCTTGTCCTCCTCCGTCGGCAGGGTGAGCTTTTCCCGTATAGATAAATTGTACCGGGAATTTAGGATTATTGACTATTTTGGATAATCTGTCGAGATCTGTAAACAGTAGATGAGCCCGTTTATAAGTGGCAAAACGGCGTCCGAATCCTATTAACAATGCATTAGGATCGATTTTTTCCATTACGGACACGACTTTGGAAGGGTCGCCCTGATTTTTCAACCAACTATCTTTGAATTGTTCACGGATGTAGTTTACCAAACGATTTTTCAGGTTTTGTCTGATACTCCAGATTTCTTCATCCGGAACATTGTAAATTTTTTCCCAAATATTGGGGTTAGATTGATCCTGATAGAAATTTTTATCGAAATGTTTTTCGTAAAATTTACGCCATTCCGATGCTGCCCAGGTAGGCATGTGTACCCCATTTGTAACATATCCTACATGTAATTCCTCCGGAAAATAACCTTTCCATAAAGGGGCGAACATTCTTTGGGATACCTGTCCGTGCAACAAACTTACGCCGTTGGCTTCCTGGCAGGTGTTCAATGCAAAAACACTCATGGAAAACTTTTCGTTTGTACCCGGGTTTTCCCGTCCCATATCCATGAGTTCCTGCCATGAAATGCCCAATTTTTCAGGGTACTTATTCATATATTTATTGAAAAGTCCTTCCTCGAAATAGTCATGGCCTGCCGGTACAGGAGTATGGCAAGTATAAAGGGCGGAAGATTTGACGATTTCGAGAGCCTGGTTGAAATTCAAGCCATCGTTGCTGATGTAATCAGCCAGCCGTTGTACATTAATCAGGGCTGCATGGCCTTCATTACAATGATATACTTGCTTTTTTATGCCTAATTTATTGAGTAATAGGATTCCTCCGATTCCCAGAAGATATTCCTGCT
>BNXB01000209.1 GCA_025999255.1 Bacteroidia bacterium
GGCAGCATGGGATTTTGTTTTTTGTTTTGCATCACAAAGTTACTGAAATTCAGTAACTTATCAAAATCTTTTGCTGCTATTTTATCTCATTTTTAATAACTTAACGCACTTGCGAAAGTTCAGTAAAATATAAAATATTATGGTAAACAAACAAAAAAGAGTAGCGGCAATCCATGATATTTCCGGTTTCGGAAGATGTTCATTAACAGTAGCTTTACCAATCATTTCCGCATCAGGGGTAGAAACAGTGGTAATGCCTACAGCCGTACTGTCCACACATACCGGCGGTATTTCAGGTTTCACATATCACGATCTGACAGATGATATGAGACCCATCACAAAACACTGGAAATCACTAGATCTCCATTTTGATGCTATCTACACCGGCTTTTTAGGATCATTCGAGCAATTGGACATTGTTGTCGAATTTTTTGATACATTCAAAAAAGAGGATAATCTGATTGTTGTTGATCCGGTGATGGCCGATAATGGTGAACTATACAAGATTTTCACTCCTGAATTTGCCGCAGGAATGAGAAAAATCTGCGAAAAAGCCGACATCATCATTCCAAACCTGACAGAAGCATCTTTATTGATTGGAGAAGATTATAATCCGGGGCCGTACACCGAAGAATATATTGAAGGAATGCTAAAAAAATTAGCTGCCCTGGGGCCTGATCGTATTGTATTGACCGGAGTCTTTTTTGACGATACATACCTCGGAGCAGCTTCTTATGATAATTCTACCGATGAAATATCCTATGCTTTTTCCAAACGCATCCCAGGGTATTATCATGGGACGGGTGATGTATTTGGAAGCGCTTTGGTTTCGGCGTTAATGAACGGCTTCGACCTGCATCAGTCAACTGAAATCGCAGTCCGCTTTACAACAGAAAGCATTCAACGTACGGCTGATGCTAAAACGGACATTCGTTTCGGCGTGAATTTCGAACAAAGTATCCCGGACTTCCTGAAAGATCTGAAACTAGCCTAGTCTAATCAGGCTTTAGCCCATTGTTCGCGCAACAATTTCACGGCAGCCGGAACAACAACGTTCCGATCGCCTTGACATCCACATTCGAATGTTACATAATTCTGGTAATTAAGTTCTTTCAAAGCCTTAAATCCAGATATGTAATTATCGGCGTCACCATCTTCTCCAGGCATACTCCTGCGTTTACGGCTGGCAATATGTACGTGTTGTAAATATTTCCCGGCAGCAATAAATGCAGCATAATCACTGGTTTCCTCAGAAGTCATATGCCAAAAATCACCCAAACAGGTTACTCCTTTATTATTGATATCACGACAAATCGAAGCGGCATCCGCCACTTGGCGCAAGTAAAAGGCTTCTTTCCTGTTGAGAGGTTCAAGAATGACCGTTGTATTATTTTTTACGGCAAAATCACCCAAGGCATTAAATTGTTCGCATAAAAAATCACGAGTCTGTTGTGTATGAGGCATTACCGGAACCTGACTATTAAAAGCCGGAACTATAATTACTCCTGTAGAGCCTAATTCTCCAGCTGCAGTAATGATTTCATGCATTGTATCCACACATTTCTGACGAATCGCAGGATCCGTAGAAAGGATAAAGCCTTCAAAACCGGCGCAAATTGCACTTACCTTAATATTTCGGCCGGATAATTCCTTTTTCAATTCAGGCACCCTGGCAGCCAGTCCCCGGCCACCCGGCTCGAA
>BNXB01000210.1 GCA_025999255.1 Bacteroidia bacterium
TATGTATCAACTGATTAAGCGGTGTAATGATATTATTGCACATTTTATTGGAAGCTCCTGCAGGAGGAGGAATGGGTGGATACAGCGGTATAATTATGATTGTTCTTTTGTTTGCAGTCATGTATTTCCTGATGATCCGTCCACAACAAAAGAAACAGAAAGAAATTCAGAAAATGCGTGAGAATCTTCAGGTTGGGGATCGTGTCATTACTTCCGGTGGTATTTACGGAAAAATTAAAGATGTTAATGATACTTCTTTCAATATTGAAATTGCTGATAATGTAAGAGTTAAGGTTGATAAAGCTTCTGTTTTTGCTGCAACCGATGACAAGCAACCAGCGAAATAAAAAAGACGGCAACGAAAAGGTCAAAACTTTTTTCCGGGGTAATTCCTGGAAGAAAATTTTGACTTTTTCATTTTTTTTGCTGATAGCTTTCGGATTTTGGATATTGCAATATTTGCAACAAAGGTTCGAAATCGGGGTTGTTGTCCCTATAAGTTATAAAAATATACCTGAAGAAATTGCCCTTGACCCCGGTTTGCCTCAGGAAATGAACCTTAGGATAGCTGATAAGGGTACTACTCTTCTGAATTATACTTTATCCGGAGAAATTGATGCAGTCAGTATTGATTTGAAAAAAATCGATCCTAAAAAATTATTCTACTCAATTTCCGGAATTTCATTGGAAAAGGAGATTATAAAAGGATTACAGTCTTCCACTTCTTTGGTAGGCTATACTCCGGAAAGAATAGAAGTTAAATACAGCGCTTTAAAAAAGAAAACGATTCCCGTTCGTATTACGGGTTCTATAACCACCAAGACCGGATTTATGCTTGAAGATAGTATTCATTTGGATCCTAAAGAAATAACCGTTTATGGTAGCGGAGTGACTTTGGATACCATTCCGGCTGTTTTTACCAAATCTGTTGAACTCAAAGATTTACATGCTTATTTTGAGAAAAAAGTTGAATTGGTATTTCCCGAAGGTATTGTTTCTGATACGAAATCGGTTCTCCTTTCCGGAAATATAGAGGGTTACACCGAAAAAACCTTTAAATTACCGGTGGTCTGTGAAAATGTTCCCGGTGAATACGTGGTGAAATTATTTCCTCCTACTGTCGATCTTATTTGTCAGGTTACATTGAGTCGTTATACTTCGCTTTCCGAAACCGATTTTAAGTTGTATGTCGATTACAATAATCTGATAGGTAATACGGAATTATCAATTCCTGTAGAAGTTTTTGTAAAACCTCAATGGTTCAGGTATTACAGGTTGTCGCCGGAGAATGTGGAATTCCTGATTGAAAAAAAATCCGGGTTATGATCAAATTAGGCGTAACCGGCGGGATTGGGAGTGGCAAATCGGTTGTGGTTTCTTTTCTCAGTGCAATGGGAATTCCGGTTTACATTGCGGACGATGAGTCGAAAAGGATTACTTCCTTGTCTCCTGTTATCAGGGAAAAATTGATCTCTTGTTTCGGAGAAAAAATATTTACCGGAGATGCCCTGAATAAAAGTTTATTTGCTTCTCTCATATTCGGAAATAAAGAAAATCTTGAAAAAGCCAATGGATTGGAAATGGAACGCTCACTGACCAAACCTTTCAAATCTATCTGCACAACAGTTTTATCCGTCAGAGTATAGGCCGGGGTACTTGACATGGCTCCAACTATCCCTATAAAAGC
>BNXB01000211.1 GCA_025999255.1 Bacteroidia bacterium
AACCAATCCCGGTTTTATAGGAGCTGACGTCTGTCACCTCAATCTGCATAAAACATTTGCTATTCCTCATGGCGGTGGAGGCCCTGGAGAAGGCCCTATTTGTGTGGCTAGGCATTTGACGCCTTTCTTACCTTCTCATCCGGAAACGATGGGTTCGAATTCAAATACTGTTGCCGCTTCTCCTTGCGGAAGCGCCGGAATTTTACCGATTACTTACGGTTATATCCGTATGATGGGGGCTGATGGCCTGACCTTGGCCACAAAAGTTGCTATTCTGAATGCGAATTACCTGGCAGCCTGTCTCGAAAAAGCCTATGGTATCGTTTATAAAGGAGCGCAAGGACGTGTAGGGCATGAATTAATCCTTGAGTGTAGGACTTTGAAAAATTATTCCGGAATTACGGAAACCGATATCGCTAAACGGTTGATTGACTATGGATTCCATGCTCCGACTCTTTCTTTCCCTGTTCATGGAACTCTAATGATTGAACCTACCGAAAGTGAAAGTTTACGGGAGTTGAACCGTTTTGTGGAATCGATGCTTGCGATTCGTGAAGAAATAGAGGAAGTTGTCGAAGGTATTGCTTCTAAAGAGGATAATGTTTTGATTAATGCGCCTCATCCGGAATATGAAGTAGCAGCCGATGAGTGGAAACATAGTTATCCGCGTAGTAAAGCTGCTTACCCGCTTGAATGGATCCGGGAAAATAAATTCTGGGTTAATGTGTCCCGGGTGGATAATGCATTTGGCGATCGTAACCTGGTTGCTGTTCAATGTGCCTGTAATTAATTTGAAGTAAGCCGGAGCAAGACTTCTTATGTGACTTTGAACTAAAATCAGGTAAAATGGTTATATAATTTAAGATATTAACGTTTAATTTTAAAATATAGAAGATTATGTTAAATGCTAGAATGGAAGCAGCATTGAATAAGCAAGTCAATGCGGAATTGTGGTCGGCTTATATATACCTTTCCATGTCGTATGATATGGATGATAAAGGTTTTTGCGGAATGGCATCCTGGTTTGCAATCCAGGCTAAGGAAGAGTTTGAACACGCCACTAAATTCATGGAATTTATCGGATCGATGGATGGAAAAGTAAAATTGAAGCCTATCGATGAAGTACGTCAGGAATGGAATTCTCCCAAAGATGCTTTTGCAGATACGCTTCTCCACGAGAAGGAAGTAACTGTCATGATTCACGGCCTGATGGATTTGGCTGTTGAGTTGAAAGATTATGCTTCTCAGAATCTGCTTAAATGGTTTGTGGACGAACAGGTAGAAGAGGAAGATACTGCAAGAAAATACTTGTCTGCACTTGAAAAAATCGAAAAAGATTCTGCAGCATTGTATCTTTTTGATAAAGCATTAGGTAAAAGAGGAGATTAATCCTTTAATTTAAGTTTTTGAGACATTCATCTTCACAAAGCAATTAATTGTTTCAACAAAATTCAATTATATTTTTTACAAAAATATTTCCTTGTTTATCAGGCAGTTGATATTATATATAGGAATTTTTCTGTTTGAAATTTTGGAATTAATAGAAAAGGGTTTACCTTTGCATCCGCTTTTGGGGATTTCCGGTTAGAAGGATATTGTTTTCCATAAGCGTCCGTGAATTGGATTTGTAGTATTATAGATTATTTTTTTACGGAAAGAGAAAGCGATCTTTGACAT
>BNXB01000212.1 GCA_025999255.1 Bacteroidia bacterium
ATGGCTCAAGTTAGCGGATATGTGGCTTTATTCCATTTATTTTTTGGTAGGAATAACCACTCTTTCCGTTTTTTTCGGAATTATCTGGAGTTACATCAAGAAAATAAAGTAAGATGTTCATAAACAGGAAACGACATGAAATTCCACAGGTAAATTCGAGCGCTTCGGCCGATATTGCGTTTTTACTTTTGGTTTTCTTTCTGATAGCCAGTTCAATGGGTACGGAAAAAGGAATTTTCAGACGTCTTTTACCCGGAGTGTCCAAGGATGCCCCAAAAGTGAAACAGGAAATTCAGAAACGAAATTTACTGGTTCTTAAGATGGACTCGGAAAACCGTTTATTTTGTAATGATTCCTTAATGAATATAGGTGAATTGAAAGATGTAGCTGTTAACTTTATATCTAATCCTGATAATAATGATTCCCTGCCTGAAAGACAGGAAAAAGAGATTCCTTTTTTAGGGAAAATGCCAGACCGACTACCAGAGCCAATGCAATAAAACTCATAAAAAAGGCGGAACCTTCTATGAAGTTCCGTTTCAGGATCTGATGAAAACTCATATCTGTAGCCTCCGTTTCAACATTCGGGATTCCCGGTTCGGGAACAAATTCCTGAGATATCACAAAATCCGGAAATACGGCAACAAATAAGAAAAACAGAAATATGACCGTTATGAGTCGTTTCATATATATTATTTTTTAAAGGCCATTACGATTTTTTCTTTATCTCTTCCATAATATTTGCAGGCGGACAACCGGCGAGTAGTTCCTTCTTCATAAAATCCATATACGGAGCGACATGTCTGAAGTACTTATAATAACCTTTACACAGGTAATTCAGCCCATCCTCTCCGGAAGAAGTTTTGATAATCCGGTTTTTAGGACACTCACCGTTACAGGCAAACATGAAATCACACTCTTTACATTGTCGAGGTAATTTTTCCTGCTTATCCTGACTAAATTGCAATTGTTTGTCCGAATACATCATTTCCGTAAGAGTTTTTGTACGGATATTCCCCAGTTTATATCCGGGAAAAACAAAATGATCGCAACTATACACGTCTCCGTTGAATTCCATAACCCCTGCATGTCCGCAGGTTTTAGCCCAAATACAAGTTCCTGGCTGTTCCCCGACCCAGTTCGCCAAAGTCGCATCAAAATACTGGACATAAAACTGTCCGACATCATTGCGTACCCATTCATTAAAAACAGCAATAAGAAAATCACCCCATTTTTCCGAAGGAACATTCCAGGATGCATGTTTGCCGTCCGGCATCACTTCAACGACCGGAGCAAACTGAATAAAACGACTGTCTGTTTCCTTGAAAAAATGATAAAATTCAAGCGGATAATCCACATTATAATCGTTTACAACACCCATGATATTGTATTCGACCCCATGTTTCTTCAATAAATTCAGACCTTTCATTACCTGTACGAAAGAGGGTCTTCCATCGGCAGTCCGCCGATATTTATCATGACAATGCTGCGGTCCGTCGATAGAAATTCCCACCAGGAAATTATTATCTTTGAAGAACTTACACCAATCATCGGTCAGTAATGTCCCATTTGTCTGTATGCAATTATCAATTCTTCGTCCCTGTGCATATTTTTGCTGAAAAGCCAACGCTTTCTTATAAAAATCAATATTACGC
>BNXB01000213.1 GCA_025999255.1 Bacteroidia bacterium
CAATATAGTACGAATCAACATCCCAGTAAAACAAAGACTTACCTTTAAGCAGCTTAAAAAGTTTTTCTTCACATTTATTCAAAACATTGAATCCGGCAAACACATAAATATGATATCTGGAAATATGATTTTCGTTTTCCTTAGCCTTTTCGATAACATCGCGCATCAACATTCCGGGATAAGATAACTTTTGCTCACTCAGGCTCAATTTATAGGTAGTATAAATTTCTCCGAGAATACTCCAGATAGACTGGAATGCCTGTTGCAAATTCGATTCACCCAGGAAAGTCTGACGAAAATAACGGGATAATGCTTCTTTTTGCGTTTCACTCAAATGCTTGAAATCATCTTTCAACACATCCAAATCCTGCAGATTGCCGAATAGAGAACGGGCATTAACCAAGTGTTTGTCCACATCGTCGAAATCGCTCAACAAGGTCTCTCCAAATGAAAAGAATTCATCTAAAGTCTCTTCGGTAGGTTTCTCCGAATGGGCATTATAAACTTCCGTATAGGTTTTATATAACTCACAAACCAATTTGATCGGATCTGCGGCATGCAAATCCGACATCTCCTCGAACAACTCGTCAATGGTATAATATTGCGGAGCCCAAACGGGAGTCTGAACATACTTGTAAAGATGATTATTGAAAAACAATCTGGCCCTGCGGCTTGGAAATACCACAGCGACATTCGACATATCTGTTCCGAATCTCGAAAACAAATCCTCGGCGACAAGAGCTAAAAATGATTGGACGGAAGAAGTCATAAAATTGACAATTGACAATTGATAATTGACAATTGATAATTAAAATGGACTGACGCACGAAAATAATTATCAATTATCAATTGTCAATTGTCAATTATTAAAACGGTAAATCATCGGATGGGTTTTCCGGCAACGGAGGCATGGCTGAAGGAGCAGGCATAGGAGGCGCTTCCATCGGATAATTGGGTGCGCCCACAGGAGTTGCTCCCGCAACTTCTACTTTCCATGCTTTTACGTCGGTGTACCAACGGCCGTTAAATTCACGACTTTCAATATCAAAATCAATTGTTAAATTGTTCCCAATCATCAATTGAGAATTATCAATCCGGTCGCCCCAAATGGCAACACATATTTTACGGGGATATTGACCGTCGGTTTCAAGGATAATATCCTGTTTTCTCCATTCTCCGTTTCGGCCTTGTCCTGTCTGTAGGGGTAGTACCTGCACTAATTTCGCTGTTAACTGCATTAGATTTGTATTTTCTGTTAATTAGACAATATTATTATGCAAATTTACAAGATAAAAACGATTTAACCGCATTGGAAGGATAAAAAAGTCGTACAGTGATCTTGTTCGTATTGTCTTTTTTATTTTAATAACTTCCGGTTCTCAATTTCCTGTAACACTTTCATTTGCTGAAAGGCAATCTGATTCAGTTTTATTAAACATGTACCAAATACACAATTTATTTCATAGGCAAAAAGAATTAAATTTGGATCTCAAATTTATAATTTAAAATGATATAAGCCTAATAATAAGATAAAAATTTTAATAATTCAATCTTTCACTATAACTTTCATTCCCTCCGTATTCGAAACAAACTCCGGTGCATACATACTCCGAATGGTAGTAATACCATTGGAATATTGCCCTGCAC
>BNXB01000214.1 GCA_025999255.1 Bacteroidia bacterium
TTGTGCGAAAATATTCATTTTTGAAGCGCAAAGGCAAACGCCGTCCTCTGTTTTATTCGTACAATCGGGACTAGAACATTTTGGTGCATAAGCATGAACAATTTCGGACCACAACCACCGGGCAGCCCTGAACTTGGCAATTTCCATAAAATAGTTGGATCCGATGCCGAAATTGAATTTAATTCTTTTGGCAGCTAAAGCCGGATCTACACCGGCTTCGATTAATTTGGCCAGTACGGCATTTCCCCAGGCCAGTGCATAACCTAACTCCTGGGTGATATAAGAACCTGCGTTATTGAAAAGATAGGCATTGATACCGATTACCCGGAACATACGGAGTTCCTTGGATGCGTTCACAGCTTCCGCCATTTGGGTCACCGCATCTTCGATGATATGTCCTTTACGAAGGATAGGTCCTACGAAGTCCATATTTACGGAACCGGCGCATTTGGTCAGGTCGTAAGCTTTGGATTTCAGATAAGCGGCGATAATTTTAACCAATTCGACCGATTTACGGCTGCAGGTTTTGAAGTTCAATTCCACACATTCGGCATGGATTCCTTCCAGGAGGATAGTGATATTTTCCGGTTTTACTTCCTCCCGGGGAATGACAAATCCTAACGAAGTGATTCCCTTGTTCAGGATATCCAGCGCTTTTTTGTTGGCTTTCACAAAATCCTCTACAACAATATCCTGGCGAACATGCCAATCGTTGTTGTTTTTTGTACCGCGTACATATGGGAATTGTCCGGGTAATGAATCTGTTTTCAGTCCGGCAAGATCTTCTTCACGGTAAAATGGCTTTACACTGAAGCCTTCATTCGTTTTCCAAACGAGCTTTTTCTCGAAATCGGCGCCTTTAAGATCGGCAACGATCTTATCCATCCATACATCTGTCGAAATGGGAGGAAATTCAGAGAAAAGTTTTTCTTTCGAATTACTCATAGATTTACTGATTATAAAATTATTTGGTGTTTTAATAAATTGTTACAAAACAGATTGGTCTTTGCTGTTCTGCTGCGCAAAAGTACAACATTTTGTTTATTTGGAAAAGAAAAATAATCAAAAGATTTATGATCTGAGCACTAATATAGGAGTATCGGTATGGAATAGCATCTTTCTGGCCATACTCGGATTGATGATTCTTGCCAACAGGTTCCGTCGGTGAGTGGCTAAGGATATGATATCTATTGAATTTTTGCGGATAAATTTTTCAAGGTTCAGTACAAAATCATTCGAATCAATTACTTCATACCGGATAATAATCTTCGGATATTGTTTTTCAAAATATTCCTTGATTCCGGCTAATTTGATTTCATGCCAGGCATCCTGCCTGTTACTGATATGGAAAAGATGATATTCGATTTTATATCCGGAGAACATCTTGAACAAAGTATCGGCAGCAATCAGATCTTTCTGTTCGAAACTGGTGCCGAAAGCGACCTGTTTTATTTCCGAAAAATTGTGAAAAGGAGTATTTTCCGGTATTGCAAAAACCGGATATTTCGCCATTTCAATGACTTCCGCAGTAATGCTTCCTATCAAATCGGCATCTTTTTGATTTTTTCCTCTCGTACCCATGATAATCATCAGGGGTTTATATTCATTACTATAGGCCGTAATTTCTTCTTCA
>BNXB01000215.1 GCA_025999255.1 Bacteroidia bacterium
GAACACGTATCCGGTAAGGCGTAAAATTCCAAATGGCTTTGATTCCTCCTTCAATCATCAAATCGGCTGTTTCCTGCGCTTGATTTACAGGAACCGTAAGAATACCGATGTTTACTTTATTTTTCTTCTGTACCTCCCGGAACCGGTCAATAGAATAAACCGGAATTCCACCAATAGTAGTGCCACACAACTCCGGCTTCACATCAAAAGCGGCAACAACATCCAAGCCATACTGATTAAGCCCCGAATCGTGTAACAACGCCCCTCCCAAACTTCCTGCCCCAAATAAGAACGCTTTATGCGATATTGTAAATCCCAGAAAATCTTCCAGTACTACAATCAAAGAATCGATATCATACCCTACCCTGGTCTTTCCTGCCACATTGACATACGACAAATCTTTTGCAACTTGTGAGGAATCCACACTGATCTCTTTCGAGATCTGAGTGGAAGAGACCAAAGTTTCTCCCTTTGATTTCAAGAGTTTAGCATAAGCCAGATACCAGGGAAGTCTGCGTAAAGCAGGCTCAGGGACTTTCCATTGCGATTTGTTTGAACGCGATATCATTTGTTAATGTTAAAAATACAAAGGTAATATAAAAAATTTATACGTTGTACGTTTTGCGTTATACGTTTGGCTTACGTACGATAAAAACGTAAAACTTAAAACGTAAAATATACAACGTATAACGTAAAACGTACTAACTTTGGCGAAAATTCTTGAATATGCAAAATAATAACTGGAAAGACCGTTTAAATGTGGTTTATTCCACAAATCCGGATTTCAAATACGAAATAAATAAAGAAGAGGAAGAAAAAACACTTCCGAACGAAAAGCAACAATTGCGTATCAGCCTGGATAAACGGAACCGTGGAGGCAAGATGGTAACATTGATCACCGGATTTGCCGGTAACGAAAAGGATCTTCAAACTCTCGGGAAAATGCTGAAAGTAAAATGCGGCGTAGGAGGCTCTGCTAAAGATGGAGAAATCATTGTCCAGGGCGATTTCAGAAAAAAAATACTGGAACTTTTACAAAAAGAAGGATACGCCAAAGCCCGGATGATTTAATCATGACAGGTTTTGAGAACTCATATATATTATCTATCTTTGTAACCTTAGAAACACGATTATTTCTTTATGAAAATCCATCCGGAGGGATATAAAATACTATCAGTCTCACTTTTAACTTTGACTCTACTTAACTTTATACTCTTTAGTTGGGCGGGTCGCTCTTTGTTATTATATACAATTCTCATAACTTCTATCGTACTGGCTTCCGTTTTAATTAATTTTTTCAGGTCTCCCAAAAGAATTATTACTTCGGACACCGGAAATCTACTGGTAGCTCCCGCCGACGGAACTATTGTGGTGATAGAAGAAATGCTCGAAAATGAATGGTTCCGGGAAAAACGAATGCAGGTGTCTATTTTTATGAGCTTATTTGACGCTCATGTCAACTGGATTCCTGCCAACGGAAAAATAATACACAGTTCTCATCAGAATGGACGGTTTATGGCCGCTTATCTGCCTAAATCGAGCCGGGAAAACGAACGTTCAACAGTAGTCATTGAACGGGAAAACGGGGAACAAATTCTTCTCCGCCAAATCGCAGGCGCTATGGTCAAACG
>BNXB01000216.1 GCA_025999255.1 Bacteroidia bacterium
GGCTTGGGGTATGTCGGATTACCTTTGGCAGTGGAATTTGCTAAAAAATATCCTGTTGTAGGATATGATATTGATGATGAAAGAATGGAATTCCTGAAAGAAGGAAAAGATTTTACCAGGAGTGTCGAGTCAAAGGATCTGGTGAATGTTTTACGATTGCCGGAAGATACTTCCGGATCCGGACTTTTCCTGACCGGACTTACACAGTTGCCGGAATGTAATATTTTTATAGTTACCGTTCCTACGCCGGTTACCGAATTCAAAACTCCGGATCTTGAACCTCTGATGCGGGCTAGTTTTATGATAAGCAGGCTGTTGAAAAAGGGGGATATTGTTATTTACGAATCTACGGTTTATCCCGGTTGTACGGAGGAAGATTGTGTTCCGGTACTGGAAC
The DNA here is from genome assembly GCA_025999255.1 of Bacteroidia bacterium. Classification (GTDB taxonomy): domain Bacteria; phylum Bacteroidota; class Bacteroidia; order Bacteroidales; family Azobacteroidaceae; genus BNXB01. The sequence continues at coordinate 398 of BNXB01000216.1, forward strand.
AAACGAACCTATCTGGGCCATCAGGGTGATTAAAGCCGTCTGACGTAATAAAGCCGATTTCCCTGCCATATTAGGCCCCGTAATAACGATAATCTGCTGCTTTTCATTATCAAGATAAACATCATTCGAAATATATGGCTCTCCTGCAGGCAATTGAGTTTCTATCACCGGATGACGACCGGCTTTGATATCAATGATATCATTGTCCACAACCTGGGGACATATATACCTGTTCCTTTCAGCCACTTTAAACAAGGAAAGCAGACAGTCCAAACGGGCAATCAGAGTGGCATTCGACTGTATCGGAGCAATGTAATTCATCAACTCCAATACCAAATCATTAAAAAGTTTCGTCTCTAATACCAGTATCTTATCTTCTGCCCCTAATATTTTTTCTTCATAAATTTTCAATTCTTCCGTTATATAACGTTCCGCGCTGACCAGGGTTTGTTTCCGGATCCAATCGGAAGGAACCTTGTCTTTATGAGTATTCCGAACCTCAATATAATAACCGAAAACATTATTATAACTCACTTTCAATGACGGGATACCGGTACGTTCACTTTCTTTTTGCTGGATTTGCAGTAAATAATCCTTCCCTGAAAAAGCAATTTTCCGTAATTGATCCAACTCTTCATTGACTCCTTTACGGATAACATTACCCTTATTAATCAATACCGGAGGATCGGCTTCCACTTCTTTTTCTATCTTTTCACAAATAATACGGCACAAATTGAGTTGATCTCCAATCTGGCGCAAACTGGAATCATCGGAAGCAAGACAAGCTTCTTTTACCGGTTGTATCGCATTGAGCGCTACTTTCAACTGAACAACCTCACGGGGAGAAACCCGGCCAACCGATACTTTGGAAATAATCCGCTCCAAATCGCCTATCAGGCTGAACTGTTGATCCAATAAATCCTTAAATACCGGATGACGAAAAAAATACGCGATAACCGACTGACGATCTTCTATAAGTTTAGCTTCTTTCAATGGAAATGCAATCCAACGTTTCAGCATACGCGCACCCATAGCCGTAATCGTACGATCCAAAATATCCAGCAAGGATTTTCCTCCTTCATTCATGGTGTCCAAAAGCTCCAGACTACGTATGGTAAAACGATCCAAACGCACATAACGATCTTCTTCGATACGTGAAAGAGAAGTTATATGACTGGTTTGAGTATGCTGGGTCAGATCCAGATAATGGAGAATGGATCCGGAAGCAATGATT
>BNXB01000217.1 GCA_025999255.1 Bacteroidia bacterium
TTCAGAATCGTTCCTCCCTGTTGGATGATGTTACTGACATTGTTGGATCTGAATTGTACGATTTCTCCGGTAATAAGCCCTCTGTAACCTCTGTAGATGCCTTTCACGTCAAAACCATTATATATCGCACTACGGGTCACCGCACGGATAGCAGCATTCATTCCGGGAGCATCTCCACCGGAAGTCAAGATGCCTACACATTTAATTTCTGCCATAACTAAATAAATTTTGCCTAAAAACGACACAAAGTTACGACTTCTTTCCTGAAAAATCAGAAAATAAAGAATTATCTTTGTGGCTTCATAAAATAAATTTGAAATAAATATGAAAAAGTTAATTATGATACTGATCTTGGCGGCCTGGTGTGGCTTTTCGGTCGGTGCAAAGGAAAATGCTGACGATCAAAAGGTAAACATTGAGTTTTCCGAATATGATCTGAATAATGGGTTACATGTGGTATTACACAAGGATGCATCCACTCCTAATGTAATCGTTTCCATCATGTATCATGTCGGTTCAAAGAATGAAACTCCCGATAAAACGGGATTTGCCCACTTTTTTGAACATTTGATGTTTGAAGGTTCTCAAAATATCGGGCGTGGCGAATATATGAAAATAGTGGAAGAAAATGGAGGCGCACTGAATGCCAACACCTCACCCGACCGTACTTATTATTTCGAATTAATGCCTTCCAATCAATTGGAATTGGCCTTATGGATGGAATCGGAACGCATGCTTCACGCTAAAATTGATTCGATAGGTATTGCTACCCAGAAAGGAGTTGTAATCGAAGAACGTAAACAAGGGATGGAAAGCCAGCCGTATGGTCTTGCTACTGAAAAGATGGGAGAAAAAGCATTTACGGTTCATCCTTATAAATGGCAGGTAATCGGATATCCTGACCATATTCGTTCGGCGACAGATGAAGATATCTATAATTTCTACAAAACTTATTATGTTCCTGATAATGCGGTACTGGTTATTTCAGGGGATTTTGACGAAAAACAGACGAAGGAATGGGTGGGAAAGTATTTCTCCGGAATTCCTAAAGGAACGAAACCTGTCAATCGTCCGACAATAGTAGAACCGGAACAAAAAGCGGAAATTCGCGATATTGTATATGATAAAATCCAATTACCGGGTGTGTTTATAGGATATCATTCTCCTGCGATGGGGACTAAAGATGCATACGCCCTCCAGATCCTGTGTCAGATTTTGTATGGAGGAGCCAGTTCGAGAATGAAAACAAATATTACGGATAAAGGAATTGCTCTTCAGGCATTTGTTTATCCTCTCCAACAGGAAAATCCGGGATTGACTTATGTATTCGGCATTGCTAACGGAGGAGTAAAGGCTGAAACTGTAGAGGAGGCTCTCAATGCGGAAATAGAAAAGGTTCGGAATGAACTGGTTTCGGAAGATGAGTTCCAGATGGTCATGGCTGCTAAAGAATACGGTATTGCTTCCGATTTGAGTAACATGAGAAGAGTGACGGAGTATCTGGCTAATAATTACACTTATTTTAAGGATACAGGCAGAATTAATCGTGAACTTGATTTCTATAGTGATATTACACGAGAAGATCTGATGAATGTGGCAAAAAAATATTTTGCAAAAGATAAC
>BNXB01000218.1 GCA_025999255.1 Bacteroidia bacterium
GTGAGAAATAATTTAAAAGACAATAAAACAAGAAGGGTTGTTCAGCCTTGTGTGACATTACACAATTGACAGTTCCACGCTGCAAGCGAAAGTACTAATAGCTGTAGTAATCAGTTTTTATGAAGACTTGCATATAATAATAGCTGATTCAAAGCCGCTTAATTTGTGGAAGATGGGTGAATCGGGGGATTCCTTATGAGGAATTTTTGAAAATTAATCCATATGAATTATCGTTTTACAGACTCATGATAATCTTTAAGAAATGGTTTTCCACTCCAGGCTTTTTGTGAAGTCCACTCTTCGGCCGAAGCTGTCCAGAAAGCATGATCGGCCGGTAATCCCAAAGGCAAAAACACTAAGGACGTTATGTACAAACTACCATTATTGGTATAATAATCGGCCAATTGCGGCTGGTGACCAACAAATCCGAGTTGCAAATAACCTTCTTTATTGAAATTTTCGTCTGCCGAGAACATCCTTTTCATTACGCACGTAAGCTCGTTCCTCACTTGTCCATCAGTCATAGTCGAAGGTAAACCGTATTTCCATGCCGACAACGCTAAGGCCTGAAATGCTCCCATACGATAAGTCATGGAACGTCCCACAGCGGGAAAGGAAGCTTCAGGAGAAATCAGACGCTCTATCAATTGGTTATAACGTTGCATCCGTCTGAGAGCCAGATCGAACTTAACAGGACTGTATATTTTTTTATTTTCCATCACCTCTATGATTTCCACAAACATAGGATGCATCACATATCCATTATAATAATCGAGGGAATATTCCTGCCCGTCGGAATACCAACCGTCTCCCAGGTACCACTCGTCCATCTTCCGGATAGAAACGTCGAGGACATAACCATCGTACTCCTCTCCTATCGAAGCCAGGAATACTTCGACCATCGCTCTGAAAAGCAACCAGTTATTGTATGCCGGTCTGATTTTCCGAAGGGTTTTGAACTCCTTTATATAACGTTCTTTGGTTACCGGATCCAAAGGCTCCCACAATGCTTTCGACGCACGGATAAAACTATTTGCTATATAGGCGGCATCGACCAGAACCTGACCGGAACCATCCCACAAAAGATAATCGGGATTATCGGGATTCACAGCATTTGCATAACTTGATAACGCCCATTCGCGTATTTGTTTACGTTGCTTACCTTCGGGCGTATCGTCGTCCGGAAGATTGAGCCAGGGTGCAACTCCGGCCATCAAACGACCGAAAGCCTCCATATAGGCCACATTCTTGTTCCGGCCATCCCATGTAGGACTATACTCCATTACCATATTTTTCTTCAACTCGCCTTTACTCATGTTACTGAGTATCGGTTCGGAAATCCGGTAAAGCAGGTTCACCCAATAAGTTCTGTCGCTAAGCTGTTTTTGTTCCGGTTTGGCTTTCTGGGAAAAAATATTCATGGAGAAACCCAGACAGACTATTATAATCAAAAATTTTTGAAGATTTGCTTTCATACATATACAACTTTACTACTTCTATTCATTCTGTTCACTCTTAATAGGGTAAAGATACGACATATTTTTGAGAAACACAATATTGCAGAACTCATTCCATTCACAATTTTAATTCAAAACAATATAAAATTTATAC
>BNXB01000219.1 GCA_025999255.1 Bacteroidia bacterium
TTTCATTTCCGAAAAGGGTCTTCAGTTTATCGTATTTGACCGAACCGCTACCATGACGATCGATTATTTCATCAAAATTATATTTTTTCATGATTATGTCTGTTATCTTATTTAAAACCGGATGCAAATTTACTATAAAATACAATGGTTTTTTACAATTTTGTTCAATTTTTGATAACTTCCACCCATTCTCTATTAGTTTATCGCTTTTTCTCCCTGTATTTTTTATTTCTGTAGTAAAAAAGAATATTTTTCAAAAAAATCGATTAATTTCTTTGCGGAAATAAGAAAAACATTATACCTTTGCAGCTGATTTTAGAAAAACATTATCATGAGTTGTAACAGTACAATTAATTTGGTGGTCGTCGGCATTATTCTACTCGTCACAGAAGAATAGTGGGGAAGGTTGTCTGATGTACTGAATAAATATTTTAAGCCTTTCTCTAAATCGGGAAAGGCTTTTTTATTATAAAAGATTAATTTTGCAGGCTTAATGGAAGAAAAAATGAAAATACAATTGCGAAGTCATACGAGTACTCAAGGGCGTAAAATGGCCGGAGCCCGCGCTTTGTGGAGGGCTAATGGGATGAAAGACGGGCAAATGGGAAAACCGTTGATTGCAATTGTCAATTCGTTTACACAATTTGTACCGGGACATGCCCATTTGCATGAGATCGGACAATTTGTTAAATCTGAAATCGAAAAAATGGGCTGTTTTGCAGCTGAATTCAATACGATAGCTATTGATGATGGAATTGCTATGGGGCACGATGGGATGTTGTATTCCCTTCCGTCCCGCGATTTAATCGCCGACAGTGTAGAGTACATGGTAAATGCTCATAAAGCCGATGCCATGGTTTGTATCGGTAATTGTGATAAAATAATTCCGGGAATGTTGATGGCGGCGATGAGGCTTAATATTCCGGCAGTATTTGTATCCGGAGGCCCTATGGAAGCCGGACGGCTCGACGGTCATGGCCTTGACTTGATTGATGCGATGGTACAAAGCGCCGACGAGTCGGTTACCGACGAACAAGTCCGGAAAGTTGAACTGAATGCTTGCCCGACTTGCGGTTCCTGTTCAGGAATGTTTACCGCAAATTCTATGAATTGTCTCAATGAAGCGATTGGACTGGCTTTGCCGGGAAATGGCACGATTGTGGCAACACATATCAATCGGAAGCAATTGTTTGCCGACGCAGCCCGGTTGATTGTTGAAAATGCGTATAAATACTATGGAGAAGGAAATGAGTCTGTCCTTCCAAGAAATATTGCCACGAAAGCTGCATTTTTAAATGCCATGACTTTGGATATCGCTATGGGTGGCTCCACTAATACGGTATTGCATTTGCTGGCTGTGGCGCAGGAGGCCGGTGTCGATTTTTCCATGAATGATATTGATATTCTTTCCCGTAGAACGCCTTGCCTTTGTAAGGTAGCTCCCAATACAAAAAAATATTATATCCAGGATGTGAATCGTGCAGGAGGAATTATCGGAATTATGGCTGAATTGGATAAAGGAGGTTTAATCGATAATATCGGTAAAATCTTATTGGCTATTCTGTCTTTTAAACGTCTAAAAGATAAGCATAGA
>BNXB01000220.1 GCA_025999255.1 Bacteroidia bacterium
ATGGTAACCTGACGAAAGATTTATATAAAAATATTTCTTTAATACAATATAATTCTATAAATTTGCCGAAACGCATGAATGTAAACGGGAGCGTTATTTACTACATTCATGATTTTCATGGGAATAAAGTTCAGGTGATTCATGAGACGGGCACTTCACCATACAACAGTATCAACACGGTGTACGGAGGGAATGTTATCTATGAAAACGGGATTCCGGTGAAAGCATTGACAGAGGAAGGTTTTATTTATGTAGGTTCGGATCGTTACTATTACCTTCAAGACCATCAGGGGAGCAACCGGGTCGTTCTTAACGGGGAATCGGGAAGTGTTGAAGAGTTTACGAATCATTATCCTTTTGGGGTTTCGTTTGCCGAACAGACGAGTTCGTTGTCTTACATGAATATTCAGCCGTACAAATACACGGGTAAGGAATTGGACAGGATGTACGGGATAAATCTGTATGATTACGGAGCGAGAATGTATGACCCGACAATCGGCAGGTTTACGACAATGGATCCGTTAGCTGAGAAATATTATTCGATAAGTCCCTATGCGTACTGTGGAAATAATCCGGTGAATGCAGTTGACTTTAACGGAGATAGCATAACAATTGTGCATCGAACTGGATTTTTAGGATTAGGAGGTAAACAAACGTTGACCTATGATAATGGAAACCTATACAATGCAGATGGTTCTGCTTACACAGGAAAGGTTAAAGGCTTTTTAGGGAAAACTGTAAATGCTTTAGCTAGCCTTAATAATACCGCAGAAGGTGCAGCATTAGTTTCTGAATTACAAAACTCAACTAACATGTTTACTATCAAAAGTGGATCTAATCGCGTTGAAGCCAATAGTGCTTCGAGAGCAGGAGCAAATTTAGCAGAAGTACAAGCTGTAACAGGTAATGCATTAGGTTCTAATGGTTCTGGTGGTACAATTTATTGGAATGCAAATTCCACAAATGGGGGGTTAGACCTTACAGGAGGTACTTCCCGGCCTGCATACATTGGTTTAGGGCACGAAATGGGACATGCAAGTGATGCAAATCAAGGATTATTGCATCATGGAAGTATGAATAGTAGTGTTAAGAGTTACACGAATATAGTTACTGGTGCTACCTATAATTATGAATCCAATGGCTTGCTTAAATCCGAATGGCGAGCTGTTTACCGGGAAAATTTAATTAGGGGGCAAGCTGGTATTCCATTAAGAACCCACTACGGGATTAATATGTCGACAGGAATCCCAGTAGGCATTGGCCCCAGATTATTAACACCGGCAAATCTGCCAATTAATTACCGTTAAAGATGAGAAATGTATTATTAGTAATTACGATATTCTTATTTATGGGAAGCTACTCATATTCACAGGAAGTTGTGTATGTAAAAGGAAAGGGTTACGAAGGTTATATCTTTCCAAAGGAGCACTCAATTTGGGGGTTTCCACCTGAAAAGAACCGCTATACACCAAGTAAAGAAGATATTGTACAAGTAGAAAAAATACTGCGTGACAGTATAGGAACTGATTATGTAAAACAGAATCAGAAACAATACAGAAAGTCTCCCATAAACAAAGGAACGCTAAAA
>BNXB01000221.1 GCA_025999255.1 Bacteroidia bacterium
AAGTTGAACGGACAACCGTTCGATCTTGCATCGTGTGTGACGATTTCCCCGGAAGATACCTGGGACAAGATGGTTACATACAAATCCAATGATGAAAAGGTAGCTACGGTAACGGCAAGCGGACAGGTTTCTCCGGTAGGCGTCGGGATTACAACAATAACAATAACGACAGCTGACGGCAGTAATATTGCCAGGGATTGTAACGTAACCGTACAGGAAGCAGTGAAGAAAGAACAGGATCTCGCCCGTACAAACTGGACGGTAACCACCTCGCATCTTTATGCGGACGGAAACAATTATGTCCCGGACGGTGGAACTACAGGAGCCCGGACCACAGGAAAACCGGAACACATGTTCGACAATCTGAATACTACGTACGTGAATATAAGAAAGCCGCGGGGCGATGCTTATTCCCAGGATGGGTTTAATTATACCAGTACCGATCCGGCGTTCTTTGTAGTGGATATGAAGTCGTCTCAGACATTCGGCTATGTCCTCTGGCAACACAGGAATAACAATGCTCCGGGAATGAGGGCGTGGGGTATCACGGTCTATGGAAGTAATGACAATAATACCTGGACACAAATAGGCGGTACAAATATCGAAGTGCCGAACCGTAGCCTGGCTGCAATAGACAACAATGTTCACCGGTTCTATATCGACGACGGAACCGATGCGACAAAAGGTTCTGCAACCGATCCGAAACATACGGAATACACATACAGGTATGTTAAAGTGGCTCTGCAATATAGAGACCAGGTTACAGGTGAAACCGGTAACTATAATATACAAGTCGCTGAATTCGGATTAGGGAAAAGTATAATTGAATAATAATTTCCTGTAATGAAAGAAGGGCAAGGGTGTCTTGTCCTTCTTCATTTTTATAACTAAAATTAATTTTTAATCTATTTATTCTTAAATTTGTTTCAAAATTTTATTTAGAAATGAAGTATATAAATTATTCATGTAATTGTTTGTTACGGAGATTTATTATTGCCGCCGGCGTGATGTTTTTTCTATCCATGACTCTTGAAGCGCAACAACCTCAACAGTCTTCATCGGTTTTACAACATGGCGCTCACCGGATTGGCAAACGCACCGACACCGATATGCAGCGTTGGCGCGAATACGGTTTGGGGCAGTTCATACATTGGGGAGTATATGCTATCCCGGGAGGACAATGGAAAGGAAAAACAAGTTCCGGAGCCGCAGAATGGTTCCGTTCTTCCGGATTGATTACACACGAAGAGTATGACAACCTATACAAACAATTCAATCCCGTGGATTTTGACGCTGTGAAATGGGCGAAACAGGCAAAGCAAATGGGTGCAAAATACATGATTTTTACAACGAAACATCACGATGGATTTTGTATGTGGCCCAGTAAATATACAGAATATACTATTGCCAATACGCCTTATAAAAAGGATATTGTCAAGGCTTTAGTGGATGCCTATACCGCTGAAGGTATTGACGTCTATCTTTATTTCTCAATTATAGACTGGAGCCATCCGGGTTATTTCTCCGGCGGGAATATCAATGACGTCTCTGTTAAAAAGGCTTATAAGGAACAGGGTGCAAATT
>BNXB01000222.1 GCA_025999255.1 Bacteroidia bacterium
TTACTGAACTTTCGCAAGTGCGTTAAGTTATTAAAAATGAGATAAAATAGCAGCAAAAGATTTTGATAAGTTACTGAATTTCAGTAACTTTGTGTTGCAAAACAAAAAACAAAATCCCATGCTGCCGAGCAAAGATACGAGAATTATTTCAGAGATAAAAGACTTTTTTACAACAAGTGAAAAAGCAGTAGAGACGATTATTCAAATCGCGCGTTCTTTGACAATACGGAAAAATCTGTTTCAAACACAGGACAAGAACAATACTTGTTATTCGAATACAACCAAATTGCTGTTGTTATTGTTCTTCCCGTTTTTTGAGGTAAAAGATTCGTGGCATTATTCCAGCTCGGTTTTGTATAAATTTGTGGGTTGTGGGAAAGATGTATTTTACCGGATGTTGAATGATTGTTATTTAGCATGGCGTAACATACATTACCGGTTGACGCTACAGTTGATAAAAAAGACGGCAGAAAGGAGTGACACCGCCCAGCAAGGCTATCGCTGTTTGATAGTTGACGACACCGACCTCCCCAAGACAGGTCTCCGGATCGAGTTGATAGGCAGGGTTTTTAGCCATGTGACCCATAAAAGCATCTTGGCATTCAAAGGATTGTTTGTGGGTTATCATGACGGAAAAAGTTTCTTTGCAGTTGATTTTTCGCTGCATGGAGAAAAAGGTAAAAATCAAAAGAAACCCTACGGAATGACTTCCAAAGAAAGTAGGGAACGCTATCATAAGAAACGCTCGGCAGAGCATCCGGGTCAAGTTCGGGTGTCGGAATATGCCCGGAGCAAGATAAGCCGGATGATGGATATGATACGCTTGGCAATCACCCAAGGTATTCGCTTCGATTATCTGTTGGTTGACAGTTGGTTTACGTGCTATGAGTTGGTACATTTTATTGTTACCCGTCGCATGGGTTGTCATTTCTTGGGGATGATAAAGGCAGGGAAGACATTATACGGATGGGGCGGCAAACAATTGACAAGCAGCCAAATTGTAGATGAATTGCGCAGAAAACGGAAGACGAAACGTTCCAAACTGCTTTCCTGTTTCTATGGAGAAGCGATGGTTGATTTCAAGGGGATGCAGGTAAAGTTGTTTTTCTGCAAGACCTCGCATAAAGGCAAATGGCACGGATTGATGACAACCAATACCCGACTTTCGTTTGAAGAAGCCTATAAAATCTATTCAACCCGTTGGACGATTGAGGTTTTCTTCAAAGAAGCCAAGCAACATTTAGGTTTGGGAAAGTGCCAGTCACAGGATTTTGATGCACAAATTGCATCCACTACATTGTGCATGCTCCAATACAATTTACTGTCGGTAGCCAAACGATTTACCGGTTACGAAACCACGGGCGAACTGTTCCGGCAGGCACAAGCCGACACATTGGAACTCACGCTAAATGAACGCATTTGGCTGATTATAGTACAGATAGTAACGCAAATTGCCGAACTTTTAGAAACAGATGCCGAATTGTTAATGCAAAATTTAATCTCTGAAAATGAGAAACTTAGTAAAATGTTAAATTTTAATTCCTTTAGGCAAGCGGGGTAAAGAAGCTTGCGAAAGTTAAAT
>BNXB01000223.1 GCA_025999255.1 Bacteroidia bacterium
TATATAATTAATTTTAATTACAATGGAAAATTTAGTAAACAAAATCAAAGAAACTTATGCTGCTTTCTCAACAGATGCCAGCCTTCAAATCGAAAAATCTAACAAAGCTGCAGGCGCTCGCGCTCGTAAAGCATCTTTGGAATTGGAAAAAATGTTGAAAGAATTTAGAAAAGTTTCTTTGGAACAATCCAAAAAATAAGTTTATACATTGTTGTATAAATGGAAAAGAGCGCCCGAGAGGGCGTTTTTTTTTGACCGAAGGAATGAGATTTTTCTTCATATATTTTGGGATAAACTATAAAAAAGGCTGTCCGGTACGGATTGATATCCTTTCCGGAACAGCCTTTTGAGAATCATAATTATATCAATAGGTCCAACCGGGAGTTGGTTTTAGGTTAGGATTCATTTGTACTTCGCCGCGCGGAACAGGCCATACCAGTTTGTCTCCGCTATATACGTCCGGCCAACGGAAAGCGGCTCCACGTCCGGGGATACCCCAGATTTGCCTTTCCATTGCGTCGGCTTGATACTTGCTCGTTTTGAGCGTGCCCCAGCGTAATTCGTCGAAATAGGCTCCTCCTTCACCCAGAAACTCGCGGCGGCGTTCATCGCGCACATAGTTGCGGGCTGCATTTTGGTTGGCAAAGTTTGTTGTCAGTGTGGGCATTCCTACCCTGTCGCGTACTTCCTTTACTTTGGCCATCGCTTCGGATAACTTATTCTGTTCAACCAGCGCTTCCGCCCACATCAGCAATACATCGGCATAACGGATGATAGGATCGTCGGTAGGGCCGTATTCACGGACAAAGATCGTATTATAACCCTCATAGACAAATTTGCGTTGGTGGTAGCAGAAATTTGCCGTATAATCCGGTTGAAAATCGCCCACTACATAGCTCGGATTTGCTATTGGAGTAGCATTCATCACGTAAGGCCAGCGATAAGTGTAAGTATATTCCGTGCTGTTGAGACCTACGCCAAAGAATTGCGAGTAAGGCGTGACCACGTTTTTCCCCAGCCGGGGATCGCGATTTTCGTAGGCTGCACGAATACGCGCTTCGTTGCCGGACGGTAAATACTTGTCCTTAACGCTTGCCAATGTAGCTGCATTTAGTCTATTTCTTACAGCATTCGTTATATTAGGATGGTAGTTGCTGTTGTCATTCGTTTTCAGCGTATCGCGTAAAAAGTATATTTCTCTTTCGGCAATCGACAAAGAAGAATAACCGGGGAGGTAGCTATCCCAATTGAACGGTGTACCATCGGTATTTTCGTACAGATCCACTGCATAAGGCGTTATCTTGTGGTCGCCCCAGCAACTGCCCTGGGCGGAGCGTGTACCGAGGTATTTTTGCGAAATACTTCCGTAACCGCTTAGCGATGTGTTTTGCAGGCTGAATATCATTTCCTTGCTGCGCTCGTTGGCTTCGGTAAACAGGGCTTTGTAGTCGCCTTCAAACAATCCGTATCCACATTGTCCGACTTTCTCAAAATCGCCGGCTGCTTCCGCCCATTTTCCCTGCTGCATATACACTTTACCGCGCAGAGCATAAGCGCCTCCTTTGGTT
>BNXB01000224.1 GCA_025999255.1 Bacteroidia bacterium
TTCGGCAGTGAGCGGTTCAACGGCGACGGTAAAAGTCCTGTCGAATACGACTCTGGTAACCGGTGGAGAAAAAAATGTTACAATCGGGGTTCAGGTACCGAATATTCGGGTACAGAGCGATGCACCGGTACAGAATTATACAGACCAGAATGATGAAAAGTACTTTGAATTGAAGCTGGATGCCCAGAACGGAGAAGCCTCGTCCTTTATTGTGACGTTGACTGCAAGCCAGTATGCGACATTCAGTGATTTTACACTGGACGGAGCTCCGATAACTCCGACCTCTAATGCTATCAGCGGGACATCAAAGGTAGCAAAGATAACGCTGAACACGGCTACGAATATGTCAGGGAAACTGGGTAGTACTCCTAAGATATTGAAATTCAAGGCTGGAACTAGTCGTTGTGGTTCACGACCTATCACGACTTCGGTACAATATCCTGCAGCAAGCAACTGTGTTACCCAGGCAGGAACTACCTTGACGATGAATATTCCGGGAGCTGCGGGGTTACCGACCATCAAATATATTTCAACTACGTATCTGAAACCTGACCTGACAGACGGTACTGTCTGGGATATTCCCCTGGACGGAACGACTCCGTCTTTTCTCCGGCAGATTTATACGAACATCGGTAGCGCCGACGCTTATGATCTGACAATCAGATTTAGCAATGAGACAAACGTTTGGGCTTATGTTGATGTCAATAATATCTATTACAAGATAGGTAAAAACGGGACGGAGTATCAGGTTCCTGCTAACCTGATAAGAACCATTAATACCTTGGCTACTACTGTTTTAACCTTTAAGATAAAGCCGGGTCTGGTAGGCAAGCCTACGGATGTGAATATTCCAATTCCGGAAGTTCTGGCTCCGGGAGATACGCTATATATGCGCAATGGCCTTATCCAGGGAGCAATTTTCGATAATACGACAGATAACGGTAACAGATATATTGCCAATTGTTGTGACCGTATCTATGGATACGGTAGAGGCGCCACAGCCAACAACCAATGTGGAGAAGCAGGCGGAGGAGTAAACCATACTTACGAAAGTTTCAAGAACCATACTTATTTCAGGGAACTTCCACCTTCAATATCCATCAGAGCCAACCAGTCTGTGACTAAAAAAATATACATTCGTCCGGGATATGACGGAGTATCTCCCGCCGAGAAGAATTCATTTGAACTTTTTGTACAGTTGCCTGATTTCATGACACTTGACGGAGGCGGTATTACCGATGCGATAAAGATTTGTAATGTAGCGGAAACCTCTTTTGTTACTCCTATCGCTACAACTGACAAGGGAAGTGGTTTGTATTCGTTTCAGTTCAATGCCATATCATCAGGGCATGAATACCTGATTCTGAATTTAAAATCCGGAACTTGCCAGGGTACAGCCGCTAACGAAACAGGAACCGTCGTTTGCCGGTTCGATTTTCATCCCGGAGACGGGAGTAATCCTCAGCGTCCAACCATGGAGGCGATATCAAGGATCAACATTCCGGTTACTTTGTTGTGTAAAGAAGACGGAGTGGTATTGGAAGATTTCTATTTAACCCGTCTGA
>BNXB01000225.1 GCA_025999255.1 Bacteroidia bacterium
TTTTTAGAGTCTATCGGGCTTTGAAAAAATTATTTGCAAAAGAGGAATAATTCGTTCAATCCCTCGGAAATATAACACCGGTTATACGGAAATGTTATAGTTTTTACTTAAATTAATGGTATAACAAATTATTTTGTTATATCTTTGTGAGAGTAAAAACAAGACAGGAAGTATAACCGGTGTTGTATTTTAAAAAATTACTATCATGAAGAAGATTTTTCTTATATTGACATGTATTCTTATTGTGATATCCTTTTCATCCTGTAGAAAGAAGAAAAAAGATGAAAAATGGTCGGATACTACTACTACCGGAATTGTTCCTATTACATGTGATGAGTGTTTTCTGCCGATTATTCGTGCCGAAATAGATGTCTTTGAATCAATTTATAATTCGGCTAATATTTTGCCTATATATACCAACGAAGTCGAGGCAATCGACCTGTTGATGAAAGACAGTGTGCGTCTGGCCGTAGTATCAAGAGACCTTTCCGAAAAAGAAAAAGCTGTTTTTCTGGCGAAGAAAATGCAGGTACGTGCACGGAAAATTGCGGTAGATGCAATTGCATTGATTGTTAATAAAGAAAATCAGGATACTATCATCGGCGTTCCTGCAATTAAGAAAATCCTGACAGGAGAAATTACCGAATGGAGCCAGATTTATCCGGGATCCAAACTCGGTAAAATTGATGTTATGTTCGATAATCCTAACTCCAGTACCGTTCGCTATGCAATTGATTCGATTTGTCAGGGTGTACCGTTATCCGACAAGCTTTATGCCCAGAAAACTAATATGAATGTTGTTGAGATGGTTGCAAAATTACCTAATTCTCTTGGTATTATCGGGGTAAATTGGATTAGCAACGAAAATGATACTACAAATATGAGTTTTAGCCAAAAAATCAAGGTGATGGCTGTTAGCCCTTATGAAAAAGCGGATTATGAAAATAGTTTTCAGCCTTATCAGGCATACATAGCTCTTGGCGATTACCCCTTAACAAGAGATGTATTTATTTTATTGTCAGATCCCAGAAGTGGTTTATCTACAGGTTTCACTTCGTTTGTGATGAGTGATCGTGGACAAAGAATAATTCTTAAATCCGGAATTTTACCTGCAACACAACCGGTTAGACTAGTTAGTATTAAAGATGAATATGTTAAATAAAAAGTATATTAAACCGTATGAAAACGAACACAAAAAAGATTTTATTAGTAATTACAGTAGTAATATTTTGTTTTTCAGGACTTTATGCTTCTAAAAACGATAGGGGTATTGACTACTACAGAGCCGAACTTTATGATGCTGCAAAATTATTTTTTCAAACACAAACTAACCTGACAACGGAAGAACAGGCAGAAAATTATTTTTATTTAGGACAGGTTTATGCTGCAACTCAACACTTGGATTCTGCCGCTTTTTTCTATAAGAAAGCTATTGAAACCGATCCCGAATATCCCTACGGATATGTTGGTGAAGGAAAGTTGCAATTAGATAAAAAAACAAAAGAAGGAACCGATGCAGCTAATAGTTTATTCAAAAAGGCGATAGGATTTGCTAAAAAAG
>BNXB01000226.1 GCA_025999255.1 Bacteroidia bacterium
CATGTTTCAATTCGACATTCGTACGATTAACAGTTTTCTACCTGGTCTAAATTGCTCCACGTATCAAAGTTTCAATTCGACATTCGTACGATTAACAGTTTCCCGTGGGGACAAATGTTAAATCCTTCGTTGCTGTTTCAATTCGACATTCGTACGATTAACAGCAGGGAACGGAAATATTGCCGGACTTCAAAAAAGCGAGTTTCAATTCGACATTCGTACGATTAACAGAAAGCGTCGTATAGAAGTTAAATACTTTTATGTGATGTTTCAATTCGACATTCGTACGATTAACAGGTTACTGGACAAATAAACGGCTGGTCAAAGAAAGGGTTTCAATTCGACATTCGTACGATTAACAGAGGTCGAATGTCGGCTTTTGTGTCCCGTTCGATTTTGTTTCAATTCGACATTCGTACGATTAACAGTTATTCTCCTTTTGATATCGGGCGTTACTGGAAGTGGTTTCAATTCGACATTCGTACGATTAACAGCATCGTATGCAGTAACAACACCATTTCCTACAATCGTTTCAATTCGACATTCGTACGATTAACAGTTTATATTCAGACTGCAACGCTTGGTATGTATTATTGTTTCAATTCGACATTCGTACGATTAACAGTCTATTTCTAAAGATATCTTCTAGCACTAAAAGCCTGTTTCAATTCGACATTCGTACGATTAACAGTATACTCAGAATGCAACGCTTGGTATGTATTATTGTTTCAATTCGACATTCGTACGATTAACAGCCTGTATGCGTGCAATAGCTTCGCGGGTCTTTTTATGTTTCAATTCGACATTCGTACGATTAACAGTAAGATTCGGGGTTTAAGTCTTTCTCTATAATCAGGAGTTTCAATTCGACATTCGTACGATTAACAGACTACAGCCCCGCAGTTCCTCAAATGCTCGGCAATAAGTTTCAATTCGACATTCGTACGATTAACAGGTAAGGGTTTGGCATCTTTGATATCCACCCCTTTCAAGTTTCAATTCGACATTCGTACGATTAACAGTCTGAATGTTATTTCAACAAAAATAAGTTGTTGTCTTGTTTCAATTCGACATTCGTACGATTAACAGAAGGTTTAGGCTGAGGATATTCATCTCCTTTCAAACCGTTTCAATTCGACATTCGTACGATTAACAGTCGCCGGAGAAACATACATCGATGGAGAACTGTCATCGGTTTCAATTCGACATTCGTACGATTAACAGTTTCAACAGTGCTTGAAAGTGCGCACGTTGCGGTTGCTGTTTCAATTCGACATTCGTACGATTAACAGCCGTCCGCCGGATATACGAAAAGAAGTTCAATCCGCGTTTCAATTCGACATTCGTACGATTAACAGAGGTAGACGCAGAAGTTTCCAAGGCAAACAAAACCTAGTTTCAATTCGACATTCGTACGATTAACAGGGCAGAGGACGGCGTATTGGAAGTATCTGCAATCTGGTTTCAATTCGACATTCGTACGATTAACAGTATTGGAAACTTGGACGCTTGTAATACCGTTTTCTTGTTTCAATTCGAC
>BNXB01000227.1 GCA_025999255.1 Bacteroidia bacterium
GGTAACGGCATAATAAATCGGACGAGTCCAGCCCTCCTGAGCTATAGTCTTCACCATTTCAAGAATCATCAGTTCATTCTTAAGGAACGCAGTCTTTCCCGGAGTTGGGTTTTCATCCGGAGAACTTGCCGGGATTGACCCATAATTCAATAACATTTCCTTGGAGATCCAGTGGGCATTTTCCGGTTTAACCAACCCAGCCCGTATTACTGCCGCAGAATCTATCTGAACTTTCAATTTTGTCGATGGAATAATATCTATTACCCTATCCCCAACATAAGGTTCTTTGTACCGTACATCATCCGATTTAACCCAATCAAGGGCAACGGCAAGTTCCACCGGTTCTTTCGACCTATCTTGAATATAAGCTATATCGTGCTTACCTTCCATATATTCGGAACGTTTCCAGGTTATCGGCAACGGCTCGGAATCGTATGCCTGCCGTTTCATTTGATCGATATACCAGTCCGTTTGTAAATAACTCAAATTACAAACCCTGACATCCGTACGATAACCTTCTACCTCCTGAGCATACCACAATGGGAATGTGTCATTATCTCCATTCGTAAAAATAACGGAATTCGGAGGACAGGTCGTCAGGTAGTTTTGTCCAAAATCACGACATACATAGCGGTTCGAACGGTCATGATCATCCCAATTCTCAGTCGCCATAATTGTCGGAACTACCAGGCAAAGTATGGCAGCAACCAAGGCCGAAGGAAGAAGAGAAAGTTTGCAATATTTATTCACTCCTCTAGCCAATCCGGCCACTCCAATCCCAATCCATATTGCAAACGCATAGAACGAACCGGCATAAGCATAATCCCGTTCACGAGGTTGGTAAGGCGCTTGATTCAGATAAACGACAATTGCTAATCCGGTCATAAAGAACAACATAAATACAACCCAAAAACCCTGGATTCCTTTCTTGCCGGAATAAGCCTGAAACAGAAGACCTAAAATTCCCAACAACAAGGGTAGCATGTAATATTTATTATGGCCTTTGTTATTCACAATATCGTCAGGCATATCGTCCTGAGGTCCAACCAATTTTTCATCAATGAATTTAATCCCGGTAATCCAGTTTCCGTTATTAATTTCCCCATGACCCTGTATATCGTTCTGACGCCCGGAAAAGTTCCACATAAAATAACGCCAATACATAAAATTCACCTGATAGGAAAAGAAAAATCTTAGATTTTCGGCAAAGGTCGGCATAACGACCATCTTAGGTTCCCCACAATCCTGATAGCTAACCCTTTTCCCTTTTATATTCGCCCATTCACGGTAAGCTGCAACGTGACGAGGATCCTTACTGTGCATACGAGGGAAAGGCATGTTCAACGCATCTACCATCTTAAATTTGGTTTTATGACCGGATACAAAGTAACAATCTTTTTCCGAATCATCTTTTTTGGCGATTCTCGTCCATTTCGGACCTTCATCAATTTCCTCAGGCAGACAATACCTCCCGGAAGGTACGCGCTTTATTTCCGAAACATAAGTTTCTCCATATATTAATGGGGTTTCCCCATAC
>BNXB01000228.1 GCA_025999255.1 Bacteroidia bacterium
GTTCTGTCAGGTCTACTTCATTAAGTATTATTCGTAACCATAGGTTACAACAAAATCCATGATTTCTTTTTCCTGATTAGGATGGAACCAGTGTATTTCCTCATCTTTTTTAAACCAGGTCATTTGTTTACGGGAATAAATACGGGTATTTTGTTTGATTTTTTCGACGGCAAATTTCAACTCCCAATTACCGTCAAAATAATTGAATAACTCTTTATAACCTACGGTATTTAAGGAATTAAACTCTTTATAAGGATAGACTTTACGAGCTTCTTCCAACAGACCGTCTTTCATCATTTGTTCGACACGCAGGTTGATTCGTTCGTAAAGTTCCTCCCGATCACGTTTCAGTCCTATTTTAATAATATTAAAAGGTCGTTCTTTTTTGGTATTCGTACGAAGTGAAGAATAAGGTTTTCCGGTCATCAGGCATACTTCAAGCGCATGAATGACCCGCTTGTGATTTTTCAGATCGACAACATTGTAAAATTCGGGATCCAGTAATTTTAACTGTTCCCGTATGGGTTCCAGTCCTTTTTCATTGTACAATTCCAGTAGATCTTTACGAAACTGTTCATCGATGGTAGGAAGCTCATCGATACCTTTACACACGGCATCGATATACATCATGGATCCTCCTGTCATCAAGATATTCGTATGGTCATTAAATAAAGATGCAAGCAGGTGAAGCGTTTCTTCTTCATACATGCTTGCACTGTAATAATCCGTCAATTCCAATGTTCCTACAAAGTAGTGTGTTACCCGCTGAAGCTGTTCTCCGGAAGGAGCTGCAGTACCGATAGTCAGGTTTTTGTAGAGTTGTCTGGAATCGCAAGAAAGTATAGGTGAACCTAATTTTTCGGCAATCCTCAGGCTCAATTCCGTTTTTCCCACCCCTGTAGGGCCCAATAGAATAATCAGGTTTCGTTGCTTAGAAATTGTCGTCATCGTAGGGATTTCCTCCTCCCAGTCCATCGAATCCATCCTGATCCAATTCATCCATATCAAAGTCTTCGTCGCCATAGAAGTTTTCGTCCACTCCTCCGGTTACTGAAGTCAATAATGCGGGATCAACATCATCAATGGCCATAATTTGCTCAGGAGGTAATCCTACCGATTTGATACAAACAGGTTTATCCTGGTTTTTCCCGGGAATAACTTCACGTAATTCCATGTAAAAGGCACGTTCTGTCAGGTAATCGAATATATACATCAATTTTTGGCCTTCATCTTCAAGACCTTCGCTCAAACGGGTTTTGTCCATGACATAACTATCTTCATCGGAGTTGGTATCCATCTCGATGAGTGTAATTTCCGTAAGTTTGGCCCAGTCATCACTACAGATAAAAAAAGATGCCATTTGGTCTTTCTCATAGCCGACAGAGTCTAAAATCACATTGTGCAAATCAAAAAAAGTAGCCTCCGAATCAATAGCTATTTCTCTTTTGAAATCGTCAACTTCGTCCGACAATAATAAAAACTTGTAAACCATACATATTAAATTGATAATTGATAATTGACAATTAATA
>BNXB01000229.1 GCA_025999255.1 Bacteroidia bacterium
GTCATTTATAGGATATAAACTCTATCAAAAAAACTAATAAATAATGTTACATTTACTGCGTATATTCGTTTCTGATAAAAAAGACATCAATTTCCAATAGCCTTTTTGCATTTTCTTAATACTGTATTTTGATTTGTATGTTTTTTTTTGATTCCTTTCTTATATCAGATAAATCGGATGCTAAAATTTCTAATATGGATTCTTTTAGATTATTCTCGAATTTCGAAATTTTTTTTCTATTTTCAATCTTAATAACCTTTGTATTTAAATTATCTTGAAACATATTTCTAATACTATATCCGTCGGATGCTACAACGGGTAAGCCGTGCATCATCATTTCAATTCCGACATAACTACATTCTTCATAAAATGATGGAAATAATGCTACATCCGCAATTTGATACCATTGATACAATGTTTTTTTGTCCAGTCTGCCTGTAAATATTATTTTAGACCAAGCTTTTCTGCATTTTTTTATTGCTTCGTTTATATTCCCGTCGCCTATCACTACCAACCGGCAATCTTGATAATTCTTTATCACATCGTCAAAGCAAGATAGTAGAGAATAAATTCCTTTTATAGGATGAATACGACCGACAAACAATAAGACTTTTTCGTTGTTGCTTATATAATATTTTTTACGTAAATCCGCTTTTTGTTTTTCAGACAGATTCCTGTTTTTTCCCCTGAGACCATTCGGGATAAACCATAATTTTTGTTTTATATGATACAAGTTCTGAACCAAATTTAAAGTATCATCTGAGAGACAGACAATATGATCGACCTTTTCCATAAAAAGTTTTTCCCGATGATAATTGTCTATTACAATTTGGTATTTTTTCTTTATTTCTTCGGCTTCCTGTTTTCGGATTATTTTTTCAAAAAGTAATCTGTCTCCTTGAAGAACCTCACTCCAAGATAAGTAATGAATGGTAAATACCGACTTTGACAAAGGAAAATAGTTCTTTATGTTATCCAATAAGCTATCACTGTATGCATATTGGAAGTGAAAAACAAGATTTTCCGAATCTTCAATGTATAACCGTAATAACCGGCATACACCTTTATTGTATTTAGCAATAGCCCCTTCCCGTAAATAAGGAATATGTATTTTGCGGACGTTCCTTTCTTCCCTGATATAAAAATCAGGATTACTATCGTCTGTTCCCAATTCAATTAGATTGATTTTACACCCGATATTTTCCAGACAATATACATATTCCTTGATGTAGGTGCCGATTCCATATATAGCAGCATTACTAATATAATTGACGATGCAGACTTCTTTCATCATAATCGATTCATAATTAATTTTTTCAATAAAATCCCAGATAAACCTTTTTTCAATCCGAGTGGGAAACTGTTGAGTTTTTCTTTTTCTATTTTCGCATCTCCTACAACGAACGACAAGTCAAGAGAATAATCTAATTTCACTTTGTTTTCATAAAAGCTTATATATTTTAAGATCAATAATCTAACATCATTAGATATTTCGTTATTCCGAAGATTATTTGTAACAGCAGAATA
>BNXB01000230.1 GCA_025999255.1 Bacteroidia bacterium
GCCTGAAATCATCAATGGGCCAAAAATAACACCCCAAAAACCAAACAGGTTCATTCCTAAAATAATTCCAAAAATGGTGACTAAAGGATGTACATTGGCATATTTTTTAAGGAAGACCATTCTGATTAAATTATCCACACTTGAAATAATAAGTGCACCATATATAATCAATACAATTCCTTGCCAGATAAAGCCGCCAATTAAAAGGTTCATGGATAAAGGTAACCAAATACCGGCCGTTCCGATTATAGGAATCAGTCCGAAAATTCCGGTCAGCAATCCCCAGACGACAGGCTCTCCGGCTCCCAATATCCAGTAAGACAAACCGGCAACCAAGGCCTGGCCTATTAATATGACGGGGATTCCTATCGCATTACTGACAACTATGTTCTGAGTTTCTTTCTTCAACATCAAAATACTATCTTTTTTCAAAGGCAGATTATCTTCTATACCGGCTTCCATAGTCCGGCTTTCCTGAAGCATAAAAAACAAAAGAAAAATCATCATCATACCATTAGTCAGAATACTTCCGGCAGTAGAAAAAATTCCCGGCAGAAAATTCCCGGCAGATTTAATAGCTTTATCCACCACATCCTTAGAAAAAATGTTATATCCTGTCTTTTCCAGAATAGTATCATGAATCGAATTGACATTATCAATGACTACTTGCGGCTGAAATCCTTTCAGTTCGGAAAATACAGCTCCAAACACAACCCCACCAAGAACAAATACTACCAGGATTGTCGCCGTCAACAATACAATCGTAGCGAGTAATCTGTTCCATCCTTTCTCAAGCATTTTCCTGTGCGTTTTCCGCAACAACATATAAATAGTAAAAGCCCCTAAAAAAGAACTGACAAAGTAGTTCAGCTTCTCCACCATTAAAATAAAAACGGCTACCAGGATAATTACAAAAGAAACCTGCTTGAGAACTTGGTTGAGTTGTTTTCCCGAATACATGCTAAATTATGTGTTATAACGTCATCATCACATGATTCCACGTTCACGAAGCCGGAGTTGCCACTTCCAACAAGAACGGAGAGTGTCTTCGAGCGTTTCTCCGGCCTTCCATCCCAAGACATTATTAGCATGTGCCGGATTGGCCCAGACCTTTTCTATATCACCTTCACGACGACCGACAATTTTATACGGGACCTTCACCCTCGTTGCTTTTTCAAACGAATTAATTAATTCCAATACGGAAACACCACGTCCGGTACCTAAATTAAAAGTCTCGACATCATCTTCCGACTTCCCTTTCAACAGCCGATCTACCGCTATTACATGGGCTTTTGCCAGGTCAACCACATTAATATAATCCCGGATGCATGAACCGTCGGGAGTATCATAGTCATCACCAAAAACGCTCAGTTCTCCACGGATCCCTATAGCCGCCTGAGTGAGAAAAGGAACCAGGTTTTGAGGGACTCCATTGGGTAATTCCCCTATTTCGGCAGTAGGATGTGATCCTATCTTTGCGACTTAAAATAATCTGTCGTATGAAGAATAAGATATTAGTTACAGG
>BNXB01000231.1 GCA_025999255.1 Bacteroidia bacterium
GTCATAGACGGAACATTAAAGGGAACGAATATTTATGAAGACGTGAACACTTCATCTCTTGTTTATATCCGGTTTTCATCTCCTGTAGATCGCAATACGGTTGCTTCCAATATTGAATTTTTAACAGCAGACGGAATAAAAGTTACAACCGACTATAGTTACGAGAAAAACGACAGTGTGTTAAAAATCCAACCGGATAATACTTTGAAAATGTATTCCGAATATAAGATTAACATATGGCATAATTTAAAATCCAAACTCGGATCATTGATTAACAGCGGAAAATCTATTACTTTTACAACGGGAATAGACTCTACAAATAAATTTCCGGTTATATCAACCGAAGAACTCCTGACGTTAGTTCAAAAACAAACATTCAAATATTTTTGGGACTTTGGTCATCCCGTATCGGGAATGGCGCGGGAACGAAGTACATCCGGTAATACGGTAACCACCGGAGGCACCGGCTTTGGAATAATGGCCACCATTGTAGCCGCAGAACGGGGATTCGTATCCAGACAGGAGGCTGTTACCCGGATTCAAAAAATTGTCGATTTCCTGAAAAATAAATGTACAAGCTATCATGGAGCTTTTGCCCACTGGATCAATGGAGAAACAGGAGCCACCCAACCGTTCAGTACAAAAGACAATGGAGCCGATTTAGTAGAAACCTCTTTCCTGTTTGAAGGATTACTGACTGCACAACAGTATTTTAACGACTCCGGAAACAATGAACAACAATTACGAAACAATATCAAACAACTCTGGGAAGCCGTTGACTGGACCTGGTTTCAGAAAAACGGACAAAATGTACTGTATTGGCACTGGAGTCCCAACTACGAATGGGAAATGAACCTGCCGGTATCCGGATGGAACGAATGTTTGATTACTTACATCCTGGCGGCCTCTTCGCCCACCCACCCCATATCAAAAGAGGTATATGAACAGGGATGGGCAAAAAACGGAAGTATTAAAAACGGACAATCTTATTATGGATATACCCTGCCGTTAGGTTCTGCCAACGGAGGCCCATTATTCTTCACCCACTACTCTTTCCTGGGATTGAATCCGAAAGGATTAAGCGACATTTACGCCGATTATTGGGTACAAAATACGAACCATACTCTTATCAATTACAATTATTGCGTTGCCAATCCTAAAAAATATTCCGGTTATAGCCGGAATTGCTGGGGCTTGACCGCTTCCGACGGAAATGCGGGATACAGCGCTCACTCTCCCTCAAACGACGTAGGCGTGATAGCCCCTACGGCCGCTCTGGCATCCATGCCCTATACCCCGGAAGAATCTATGCGCGCTTTACATTTTTTTTATTATAAATTAGGTGATTTACTATGGAAAGAATATGGATTTATTGACGCCTTTAATCTTTCCGCCAATTGGTTTGATAACCAATTCCTGGCAATAGACCAAGGCCCTATCATAGTTATGATGGAAAATTACCGGACAGGGTTACTCTGGAAAACTTTCATGAGCAATACGGAAATACAATCCGGTCTTTTAAAG
>BNXB01000232.1 GCA_025999255.1 Bacteroidia bacterium
ATCCAGCTGCAACATATTGGCGCCATCCGATTTCGCTTCGGAAGGATTCGGATGTGTTTCTATAAATAATCCGTCCACACCGACAGCAACGGCAGCTTTAGCAACAATTTCTATCAATTGAGGTAATCCTCCCGTTACACCGGAAGTCTGGTTCGGTTGTTGCAAAGAATGAGTAACATCCATCACCACCGGACAGCCAAAAGCCTGCATTTCGGGAATACCACGATAATCGACAACCAAATCGGTATAACCAAATGTCGTTCCTCTTTCGGTAATCATTACATCCGGATTTCCGGCATCCCGGACTTTTTGAACGGCAAATTTCATTGCTCCGGGAGATAAAAACTGTCCTTTCTTTACGTTTACCACTTTTCCGGTTCGAGCAGCGGCAACCAACAAATCAGTCTGACGACAAAGGAAAGCGGGAATCTGTAACATATCTACGTATTCTGCAGCACGAACGGCGTCGACAGTCTCATGGATATCCGTTACCACAGGAACATGAAAAGTTTCCCGTACCTTTCTCAATATTTTCAAGGCTTTCTCATCGCCTATACCGGTAAATGAATCGATTTTAGAACGATTCGCTTTTTTATACGAGCCTTTAAAAATGTATGGAATTTTCAGTCGTGATGCGATATCCGTGATTTTTTCCGCAATATCCATAGCCATTTTTTCCCCTTCGATAACACAAGGTCCTGCTAATAAAAAAAGGGCATCGGAGATATCATTCTTCAAATAATCCAACGTCATTACATTAAGTCTTAAAAAATTTTGCACAAAGTTATTATTTTTATTGTTATTTTCGCACCGGAATTAGTTCAAATAATTTAACTACTTAGACAAGAAATGAGAAAATGGCGTGTTGAAGACTCCGAGGAATTATACAACATCCGGGGATGGGGTTTAGATTACTTTTCCGTCAACGAAAAAGGGCATATCGTGGTAACGCCTAAAAAAGGCGGGGCGACGGTAGATTTGAAAGAGTTGATGGATGAACTTATATTGCGCGATGTTTCAGCACCGTTATTGGTACGGTTTTCCGATATTCTGGATAATCGTATTGAAAAGATATCGAATTGTTTTAAAACTGCCGCGGAAGAATACAATTATAAAGCCCAGAACTTTATTATTTATCCTATCAAGGTGAATCAGATGCGCCAGGTGGTAGAAGAGATTGTGAGCCACGGAAAAAAATTCAATATCGGACTGGAAGCCGGTTCCAAACCGGAATTACATGCAGTATTGGCCATTAATACCAGCGACGATTCCCTTATTGTTTGTAATGGATATAAAGATGAAGCCTATGTCCAACTGGCTTTACTTGCACAAAAAATGGGAAAACGTATCTTTCTGGTTGTAGAAAAACTCAATGAATTGAAATTGATTGCCGAACTGTCAAAAAAACATAAAATCAAACCGAATCTTGGTATTCGCATCAAATTAGCGAGTGCAGGAAGCGGTAAATGGGAAGAATCGGGGGGTGATGTCAGCAAATTCGGATTGTCATCCAGCGAA
>BNXB01000233.1 GCA_025999255.1 Bacteroidia bacterium
CAAAATAACTTTTCTATCGTACATTATTGGAAAAGATATGTAAAAATGAAAGTATTCGGAAATGGAAAAGAACGTTTATGAATTGACAATGTCCAGGATAAAACTCCTCTTTAACGAATTTGACAATATTTATATCTCTTTTTCCGGTGGTAAAGATAGCAGTGTAATGCTGAATCTTTGCATACAATACATTAGAAAAAATAATCTTAAAATAAAAATTGGAGTTTTTCATCTGGATTATGAAATTCAATACAACGAAACGATCCGGTATATCGACCGCGTATTTCAGGAAAATTCCGATATTCTTGAAATATATCGGATTTGTGTTCCTTTTAAGGTAAGTACCTGTACTTCGATGTATCAGACTTTTTGGCGCCCTTGGGACGATATGTGTGAGGATCTTTGGGTACGGAAAATACCGCCGGGGAGTTATACAAAAGAAGATTTCCCCTTTTATGACAGGGAGGTATGGGACTATGATTTTCAAACTCTTTTCGCTCAGTGGTATCATCAGTTGAAACAAGCGGAGAGAACCTGTTGCCTGGTTGGCATACGAACGCAGGAAAGTTATCACCGTTGGAGGGTAATACATGGTAATAAAAGATGTTACATGTATCGCAATTTGAAGTGGACACGGAAACTATCGGAAAATATCTACAATGCATATGTGATGTATGATTGGTTAACAACAGATATTTGGGTAGCAAACGGTCGTTTCGGATGGGATTACAATCGTCTGTATGATCTTTATTATCAGGCGGGAGTGCCTTTGGAGAAGCAACGGGTGGCCAGTCCGTTTATATCTGCGGCGCAGGAAAGTTTATCGCTTTATCGCGCTATTGATCCTGATATGTGGGGTAAAATGATATGTCGTGTAAATGGAGTCAATTTCACCGCCATTTACGGTAATACAAGCGCTGTAGCGAGGTATAAGGTTATTCTTCCGAAAGGTCATACATGGGAGAGTTATATGCATTTCCTTTTATCTACCCTGCCCGAAGAAACACGATTAAATTACATAAAGAAACTGTCTGTAAGTATCAATTTCTGGCGTAATAAAGGCGGTTGCCTGTCTATAGACACGATAAAAAAACTACAGGAATATGGTATTGAGATTGTGGTATTGGACCATTCGAACTACCGGACAACCAAGTATCCTGTGAAGATGGAGTATCAGGACGATATAGATATATCGGATTTCAAGAATTTGCCTACTTTCAAGCGAATATGTATTTGTATCCTTAAAAATGATCATTTGTGTAAATACATGGGATTTGCCATGACAAAAAAAGAAATTGAGAATAGGGAGAGGATTATGAATTTTTATCAAAATATATACACATGAGCCATATCCCGAAATATTTAAGTCCGGTTTATAATATAAAATCGGTTCCAATAGAAAAAATACGGGCTAATGCATATAATCCGAATGTCGTAGCGCCTCCGGAAATGAGTCTTCTTGAATTATCCATCTGGGAAGACGGTTATACTATGCCATGTGTATGTT
>BNXB01000234.1 GCA_025999255.1 Bacteroidia bacterium
TAGGTGGGGGTTCCCTCACTGAGGGCTGTAACACTCAGGTTGACAGTGTTGTTATAGCAAACCGTACCGCCTTGGGGCTGGATCGTAATACTCGTGACTGTCTGCTTGGTGATGTTTTGCGTAGCATCCACCGGTGGAAGTCCCGGATTGTTTTCGTGACGATAGGAAACCGCTACACTGCCGGGAGTCGATGGAGACCATTCAACGGTAACTGTGTTGTACCCGTCGCCTCCCGAAATAATAGTACCTCCGGTAATAGTCCAGTCATAATTGAACTTGCTGTCCTGGGTGGTATAGGTATAGCTGTTCCCGGGGGTCGGACAGACGGTCGTCGTCCCGGTGATACCGGCTACACCCTGGTCGGCAAGGGCGACCGTCTTTTCCGTTGGGTTGGCTGCCGAACAGTTGGCCGGCGCCGGGGAAGAGTAGGTCACACTGATCTTTCCGCTTGTCCCGGCACCCCAGGTAACGGTAGCCGTGTTGTTCGTCCCGCCTCCTGAAGTGATGTTTCCGCCCGTAATGTTCCAGGTATAATTGCTCATACCGCTTTCGGTGGTATAAAGGACATTCCCCTGGCCTTTAGCCGCTGTTTCCAGGCCACTGAGGGTGGGTGAGGGCAGCGGGTTGACCGTGATATCGAAATTCACCGTGGAACCGCTACAGGTTGTCGAGCCTTCCACATAGTACGGGATGAGGCTCACGCTTGCTGTTATCGGGGAGGTTACTCCTCCTAATGAGGCTGTAAAGCCCGGGATGGTCGTCCGGTCGGTTCCTGCATAGTCCGCCAGGCCTGCCGTAGCTCCGCCTGTCCAGGTATAGTAAGTGACATTACTTCCACCGGCAGGGGTAATCACTCCTTGCGGGGTGTTGTCACACAGGGTGATAGCGGATACGGAACCTGCTACCGGAGTGGGATACACTGTAATATTCACGGAAGTGCTGCTCAGGGTAGTTCCGCAAGTGTTCGTCGCTTCGTACAACAGGGTTTGCCCGTTCTGGGAATGGGAGACCGTGTTGCCTGAGGTAAAGTCTGTACCGTTCAGTTTCCAGCCCTGGCTGGTGGCTGAAGGGGTAGACGTTACTACCGGAGGCGTCAGGATGAGGGAACTGTTGTCGCATACGCCGCCCGGGGCGGTAAGCGCCGCTATCGACGGCTTATTGTTGACAGTGATATTCGTCACTCGGGATTCTACCGGGGTGGAACTGGCGGTTTCGCTGTACTCAACCTTGATTGTTCCCGTGCCTGCCGAACCCCACTGGATGGTGGCGCCTGCTGTGTTCTGGCCACCGGTGATAGTGCCTCCGGTAACCGTCCAGGTATAATTGAACTTGCCTGTCTGGGTATTGTAGGACTGGGGAGTATTGTAACAAACCGAGGTCACCGGGTTCTCCAGTGTCGGGGTACCCTGTGCGGAAATCGTTACGTTTATCGTTTCTGTCGTTGTCGGGCAGCCGTTATCCGTGTAGGATACGCTCACGCTGCCGCTCGCACCTGAACCCCAG
>BNXB01000235.1 GCA_025999255.1 Bacteroidia bacterium
AGTTAAAACAACTCCTCATGAATGTAATTTCAATTAATTCTGAAGAATATAATTCTAATTTTCATACTATTTTCTGGTATCTCCCAGTAAATATATCAGATTCTCAAAAAATGGAATTATATAAAGAGTTCCTTTTAATAAATGGACATAATGAACATGAAGAGATTGCTGGAGCTTTTCAATCATTTTTTAATGATAATAAAGAAAATATTCCAATATTATTACAAGCAATAAAACAAGTTCCGGCCTATTTATCAGAAATCAATCCATATCCTTACATCCGTAAAATTATCTATGCGATAGGAGCCCAACCGGAACCATATAATATTGAAGCCTTAGAAAGGCTTGCCTTATCAGAAGATAAAGAAATTAAAGAATTGGCTTTACATCAAATAGATAAAAGAGTAGAATTAGGCAGATGGGAATTTGAAAAAAACAGACAAAATGGAAAATAATGAAATCAGAGCGGTCTTCGATGATAACTCAATAATAGTATATCAAGCATACCGAAAAGAAATTGCTTTACCGGCCATTGAGAATCAAAAATTTGTATCCCCTTTCAAAATGGATCGTATGACTTGGATTAAACCATCTTTTCTATGGATGATGTTTCGTTCAGGTTGGGCTACGAAAGAGGATCAAGAGTGTATATTGTCAATAAAGATGAAACGTGACGGTTTTGATTGGGCTATAAAAAACGGTTGTTTATCTCACTTTGATAAAACGATTTATGGAAGTGAACAAGAATGGAGGACAAAAATGAGTACTTCATCGGTACGAATACAATGGGACCCGGAAAAAGATATTTATTTAAATAATCTTCCGTACAGAAGTATTCAAATTGGACTAAGTGAAATTGCCATAAAGAAATATGTGGATGAATGGATTATATCCATTAAAGATATAACCAACGATTGCAAAATTTTACATGATATGATTAATCAGAAAAGAATTGACGAGGTGAAGGAACTTCTGCCCCATGAAAAGATATATCCTCAGTCACCTTTTTCTACACTATCAGATAAAGTACTATACTAGATAATAATCAGTACTGCCGATCAAAAAGGTCAATCGGCAGGAACAGTAGAATTCAGAGGCGGTAAAATATATTAAAGTGATAATACTTTGTGGCATTACAAACCTTCGGTAGAATCGTTAAAAAAAGTAAAAAAGATTTTTTTAATAAAAAAAATTATACCTTTGTGCTTTAATGTTTCAAAACCTTAACAATTTTTTTTATAATAACCAAATTAACTATGTTTTTGTTGTTATCTGAAGATTTCAAGGGTAGTAAAGGCTATTATGTCTCTTTGCTCCTTTCTTTTCGAGGTTACCATTTTAATGGATGGCACTCTTTAAATAAAGGTGTAATTTTATTATTGTTCCTTTGTTTCTTTCAAGTAGAATTTAAAGCTCAGGATTTACGTTCAACCTACCCTGTGCAAGTTACGGCATTTATCAACCCTCCTTACAGCCTGAGGTTAGAAGATTACTGCAATA
>BNXB01000236.1 GCA_025999255.1 Bacteroidia bacterium
CTTTGTTTGGGACGAAGATAAAATCCGCGATTTATTCGGCGAGGTCAAGTACTTGCAGGGGCAACTGAACGGAATTATGAGTACAATCGGTTTTTCGCAAAAAGAAGAAACTTTACTCAATACATTGACCTTTGATATTTTGAAATCCTCTGAAATTGAGGGCGAATTGTTAAATTACGACCAAGTGCGTTCTTCTATTGCCCGCCGACTTGGAATTGAGACCGCCGGTTTAGTCCCGTCTGCAAGAAACATTGAAGGTATTGTTGAAATGATGCTTGATGCCACGCAACGCTACGAAAATCCATTAACGGAAGAACAACTTTTTGGTTGGCACAATGCCTTGTTTCCAAGTGGTTATAGCGGTGCATACAAAATTGATGTCGCCTGTTACCGAAAAGACGAAATGCAAGTTGTTTCGGGTGCAATGGGCAAAGAAAAAGTGTTTTATGAAGCAGTTCCGCAAGCACTTGTAAAACAAGAGATGGACAAGTTTTTAAACTGGTTAAATACCGATTTTAGCATTGACACTATTTTAAAAGCTGCAATCGCACATTTTTGGTTTATTATAATTCATCCGTTTGATGACGGAAATGGGCGCATTGCCCGCACAATTACAGATATGCAGTTGGCACGAGCGGAAAAAAGTTTGCAACGCTTTTATAGTTTGTCGAGTCAAATACTTGTCGAGAAAAAAGCGTATTATGAGGTGTTACAAAAAGTTCAATGGAACACCGACCGCGATATTACGGATTGGCTTGTATTTTTTCTGAATTGTATGAAAAATGCTTTACAATCTTCCGAACAAGTAACTAAACACATTTTGTATAAAGCAAAATTTTGGGCAAAGTACGAGCATACACCAATCAACGAAAGACAGCGATTAATGCTCAATAAACTTCTTGACGGTGATTTTGTTGGAAAACTGCAATCTTCAAAGTGGGCAAAAATTTGTAAATGCTCTCAAGACACTGCAACTCGTGACATAAAAGACCTGCTTGACAAGAGCATACTCCGACAAGAAGAAAGCGGTGGACGCAGTACAAATTACGAACTTACGGAGATAAAATGACAAACACCAGCACCTAACGAGCGGTTTGGCACAATGGCGGGTGCAGCCCGCACAAATGGCAGTGCGATTTTGGGAGTTTTCGTTCCCGCACGAGCCTCAGTGAACCCGCCACTGCGCCAAGCCGCCAACACGTTAGGTGCAAGTGTAAGCGACACGCCAACGGAAGCGACTGAAAGCCAATAGTGGCAACGATTACCGAGAAGTGGTAACAAGAAAAATAACAGTTCCAAATCCCTTTGCAAAAACCGAAAATTTGTATCTAACGCAGAGGCAAAATATCAAAGGTCAATGTATTGAGTAAAGTTTCTTCTTTTTGCGAAAAAACCGATTGTACTCATAATTCCGTTCAGTTGCCCCTGCAAGTACTTGACCTCGCCGAATAAATCGCGGATTTTATCTTCGTCCCAAACAAAGTTTGTCCAGTTTT
>BNXB01000237.1 GCA_025999255.1 Bacteroidia bacterium
TGAAAAAGATTAAAATCGCAATGGAAGAACCAATCATCAATAAGATAGATAAAGGATATCCCCATTTCCATCCGACCTCAGGCATGAAACTGAAATTCATCCCGTAAATACTCGCAATCAGAGTAGGAGGCATAAAAATAACCGAAACTACCGTGAATATTTTAATGATTTTATTCTGTTGAATATTAACGAATCCAAGAAATGTATCTTGTAAATAATCCAAACGGTCGAAACTAAACCGGACATGCTCAATCAATGAATTGATGTCTTTAATGAGGATAGTCAGCTTACCTCGTAGATCATGAGGAATCAGACTGCTCTTCAGCATGTTGGAAATAGAACGCTGCTTATCGATAATATTTTCGCGCAGCATCATGGTCTTTTCTTGTAGATTCTTGATTTGCAAAAGAATATCTTCATCGGCATCCTGAATATTATTACTCAGGTTTGTAATTTCCTGGGTGATATTTTCAATCATATCGGCATCAAACTCAATCCGGGTTTCAAACAATCCGAGAAATACATGATACCCTGTCGGATAATTTTGAGGATTGGAAAAGATTTTTTTCACGGTCTCGGAAAATGAAGCCAACTCTTCACTACGAACAGAAATCAATATGTTGTTCTTCATGATAAAAGACACCGGATTACGGTCGAAAGTACTCAACAAAAAGTTAGTATTAATAACCAGCGTGTCACGGGTCTCAATATAGCGTGAAGAGGTCTCGATTTCAATCATTTCCTCTTCTTCCTGGATATAAATTTTCAAATAATCCTCCAACTGAGTCTCTATTTCCTCATCGACGTCATTCAGGTCAATCCACAGGAACTGATCTGTCGGCGTTTTTTTCAGGAATTCAAGACTTCGACTAAGCCTTACCGCTCCGTCTTTGTGGTAAAAAAGTCTGATTTCGGACATAATAAACCAAGGCTTAAGTGGGATTTAATAATGCTAACTTTACAAACGGGCAGACAAAAATAATCAGAAAAAACGAAAAACCATCTTTTTTTGATGAAAAAAGAGTTTTAGGTTAAACATACGGGGCCACCAGCTTCGTCAAATCAATAAACTCCTCTACCGACAACTGCTCCGGACGCTTATCAAACACTTTATCCGAAAAAACCTCACACTCCTTTCCCAATAAAGGTTTCAAAGAATTTCTCATAGTCTTTCTACGTTGATTAAATGCAGTCTTCACAACAATTTTAAACAGCTTTTCATCACATGGAAAATCCGTTCGGACATTCCGTTTCAGGCTTACCACTGCCGATTGGACTTTGGGAGGAGGATCGAAAACGTGTGCGTCCACGGTAAATAAATATTCAATATCATACCATGTCTGAAGCAACACAGATATAATTCCGTAACCAGTACAGAATACACTCCGTAGTCTGCCGTTGTTGTCGAAGTAACGGTCAGCGTCGAAGTCGCAGCGGTAACATTCCCTAAAATAGAAAGACCGTCCTTGTACCACTGGTAGCTCAGGT
>BNXB01000238.1 GCA_025999255.1 Bacteroidia bacterium
TAAAAAAAAAAATTACATGCTGCAAAAAAATAAGAAAAAAGGGAGAGAAATTTTCCCCTCTCCTCTTTTCATTCTAAGTCATCTTTTCTCTCTTCTATCCGGAACGTCCGGAAGGAGAGCAACGCCCGGAGAGGGAACGCTCCGAACGTCCGGATAGAAGAGAGAAAAGATGACTTGGAATGAAAAGAGGAGAGGGGAAAATTTCTCTCCCTTTTTTCTTATTTTTTTGCAGAATGTAATTTTTTTTTTAACTTTGTGCCCGCTTTACGTAATCTCTGGCGAGAAAAATAAGTTGC
Source organism: Bacteroidia bacterium (assembly GCA_025999255.1). Lineage (GTDB taxonomy): Bacteria > Bacteroidota > Bacteroidia > Bacteroidales > Azobacteroidaceae > BNXB01. Next base: position 297 of record BNXB01000238.1, read on the forward strand.
TCGTGTATATTGCGATTTCGAATAACATAATAAAAGCTTAATAACAATGGATTTAATTAAAGTTGCAGAGGAAGCGTTCTCAACAAAAAAAGAACATCCTGCATTCAAAAGTGGAGATACCGTAACGGTAGCTTACCGGATCAAAGAAGGGAATAAGGAACGTATTCAGCAATACCGTGGCGTGGTAATCAAAATTGTCGGTCATGGTGACAAGAAACGTTTTACAGTTCGTAAAATGTCTGAAAATGTCGGTGTAGAGCGTATTTTCCCGCTTGATTCTCCATTTATCGACAGTATTACTGTAAATAAAATTGGTAAAGTGCGTCGTGCTAAACTGTATTACCTGCGTGGTCTTACGGGAAAGAAAGCGCGTATCAAAGAAAAAAGGATTTAATTTCCTGTGGAATCAGTATAAAAAAACCGCCCGAAATTTTCGAGCGGTTTTTTTTATACATAAATGGGCCTTGGATTAAGGAAAAAACAGGAGGAATTAAAAAATCCGTTCCGGATTTCCCGAATTATTTTAATAGTTCTTCCAGTTTGAGTTCCAGGGTTCTTGCTTCCAGATTTTTTTCGATAATGACACCGTCTTTACCGATTAGGAATGTTGCAGGAATCGAATTAATTCCATAAGCTTGGGCAGCTTCGTCCGCCCAACCCTGCAGATTGGAGAATTGCGGCCAGGTAATCTGGTGTTTTTTCGTTGCATTTTCCCAGGCTGTTTTTTCATTATCCAAAGATACTCCGACAATTTCGAATCCTTTATTTTTATATTTCTGGTAGATTTTTACCATTTCCGGCAATGTTCTGATACAGGGGCCGCACCAGGATGCCCAGAAATCCACCAGTACGATTTTTCCTTTTCCGACGTAATCAGACAGGGAAACATCCTTGTCGTCCAGGTTTTTCCCTTTGATGTTGATATACGATTTTCCGGCAGAGCTGGTAGTTTGTGCAATAGCGATTTTTTCAGCTCGATGAACATTTTCCATCGTTTTGAATTCCGGCTTCGACATAGAAATAAGTTCTATCATTTGTTCCGGTTTGAGGTAATAGGAATAATCCAAAAATAAATATTCTCCCAGAGGAGTCTGAATATTGGATTTTATAAAATCATAAACCTTGGCTTGGAATTTGTCGAGGAATGATTCTCTTTTTTCGGAAAATTCTTTTTCCGTGATCTTT
>BNXB01000239.1 GCA_025999255.1 Bacteroidia bacterium
ATGATGAAAAATAATTATTAGCCGTCTTTGTGTACCACAAAGTTGAAAAATCAAAAAGACCTCAAATCGCCACTACTGCAACGCCAGGCATTAATATCTAAAAATCAAACTGTCAAAGTCGGGATTATAAGTTTTATGTTCAATAATTATCTTATTACCACATAGTTTAGTGTAGTCGTTTCTTTGTTCTATTTTAAGTTTGTCAAAGATTCCCCTAATTTATAGGATGGTTTGCAAATTTACAGAAAACTTATCAATAATCGAACATTTAAATAGGTTACAATACCACCAATAATCAATAAAAGGACATTTAAACGCATTCTATTGACATATTTACCCATCAATTCTTTATTCGATGTCAGGTAAATCTGAGTAAAAATAGTAATCGGCAATTGAATACTCAGAATCATTTGGGAGTATATGAGTCCCTGGAACGGATCTTTAATAAACATAATGATAATTAAAGCTGCAATCACAGAAACACCAACTCCCCATTGGGAATGTTTGTCTTTTATGTCGTAAGGTTCTCCATAAATTCCCGCAAAAATAGTTCCACCGGCCATTCCCGAAGTAATACTGGATGCGATCCCTGCAAATAACAATGCGATGGCAAAAACCATTCCTGCTCCTTTCCCCAGGAGCGGGGTAAGCATACTCTGAGCCTGTTGCAATTCTTCCACATGCACAGAATTAGAAAAAAAGGTAGAAGCCGCAAGCAGTATCATCGCACTATTGATAGCCCAACCAACAATCATGGAGAAAATTGTGTCGGCAAATTCAAATTTCAACTGTTTTTTAATTACGGAATCATCCTGTAAATTCCACTGCCTGCTTTGAATAATTTCAGAATGAAGAAACAGATTATGAGGCATTACAACCGCGCCTAAAACACTCATTATAATCAAAATAGATCCTTCCGGCATACTGGGGGTAACCCAAGCTTTTGCAGCTGTTCCCCACTCTATCGGAGCAATCGTCAATTCATATAAAAAAGAAAATCCGATAATAGAAACAAAACCAATTATCCAGCGTTCGATTTTCCGGTAAGAATTGGTATAAATCATAATAAGGATCAGAATTGTAGATAATACGGCTCCTAATTTGATCGGGATATGGAAAAGCATCTGTAAAGCAATTGCTGAGCCTAAAATCTCAGCTAAAGAAGTTGATATCGAGGCGAACATAGCTGTAGTCAGGATACCACGACCTAATTTTTTAGGAATTTTTTCCGTAACCGCTTCCGATAAACATTTACCTGTAACAATCCCAAGGTGGGCTACATTGTGTTGTAATATAATCAGCATGATAGTCGAAAGGGTTACCATCCATAACAGAGTATATCCGAATTCACTACCCGCAGCAATATTGGAAGCCCAATTACCCGGATCTATGAAACCTACCGTCACCAACAGGCCAGGTCCAAGGTATCTGAAAAAATCCAGGGAAGGTTTATCACCTTTTTTATCAAAC
>BNXB01000240.1 GCA_025999255.1 Bacteroidia bacterium
TCAAAAGCGAGCGGTTGGATGTGGTTCTTAACCGTTTGAAACGTTTCTACAACATCTCAATAGAATGTTCGGATAAAGTCAAAGAAATAAGGGTGAGCGGTAAACTGGATATGAAAGAAGATATTAATGAAGTGTTCAAAACCATAACGGTTACCGCGCCGGTAAAATATATATGGAAAAGAAATAAGATAATCATTGATGTTAAACCTCTAAAATAATATTGAAATATGGATGGATGAAAAAACTAAAAAAATAAAAAACCGGGAAATACTGGTACTATTCCCCGGCAAATGCTTTGATAGCAACGTGTAACAAACAAATTACTAATCAAACTCATTACAAATGTATGAAGAAAATCACAAATGAAGGCAACTCTACGAAAGAATTGCAAAAAGTTCTACGTATTATGAAACTATCTTTCCTGTTTTTGATTTTTGGTATCGGTACTGTTTTTGCCGGTTCGGCTTACGGGCAGACTACTTTTACGATGAATCTGAATAACAAAACTTTGAAAGATGTTATTTTCGAAATTGAAGAGAATAGCGACTACATCTTTTTTTACAACGACGAAGCGGTCGATTTGAACCGTGTTGTGAGTATTTTGGCAAAAAAGAAATCTGTGGAATCTATCCTGGACGAATCTTTGAAAGGAAGCGATACCAAATACCGGATAACCGGCAGGCAAATTACGCTGTACTCTTCTTCCGATCCGGCTCGGGAAACTGAAATTTTACAGCAGAATCTGACGATTACAGGAAAAGTTATCGACAACAACGGCGAGCCTCTGCCGGGTGTTTCAATCATAATAAAAGGGACAAAGGAAGGATCCACGACGGATGTCAATGGGAATTACTCCATCAAGGTTCCTTATGCCAATGCTTTACTGGTATTTTCCTACATCGGATTTCAACCTCAGGAAATCGCTTTGCAGGGGAGAAAAAGTGTTGATATAGTTTTGGTTGAAGATACAAAAGCTTTGGAAGAAGTGGTCGTTGTAGGGTATCTCACTCAAAAAAGGGAAAATATTACCGGTGCTGTGGCGACGATCACCACCAAGGATTTGGTACAAAGTCCGACTGCAAATATCAATAACGCCTTGGCCGGACGTCTTCCAGGGTTGATTGTCAATCAGTTTAGCGGTGGGGAACCTGGAGTTGACAGAGCGGAATTATTTGTCCGGGGGAAATCGACGTATGGAGATCAAACACCGATTATAATCATTGATGGCGTGGAACGGGAAATGTCGTATCTGGCGGCGGAAGAAATTGAGGCTTTCACGATTTTAAAGGATGCTTCTTCCACGGCCCCTTACGGTATTCGCGGCGCTAACGGAGTTATTGTAATTACGACAAAAAGAGGGAAAGCCTCGGAAAGAGCGAATGTAAGGTTCAAAGCGTCGGTCGGTTCCAACCAGGTAGGAAAAGTCCCCAATTTACTCGGTTCTGCAGATTATGCAACACTGTATA
>BNXB01000241.1 GCA_025999255.1 Bacteroidia bacterium
TACGCTCTTCACCAAAACCTCCGGCCCATTTTGCCCTGTATAAATATTAATTTTTACAGGCGAAGCCATACCAGTACCGTCAAACCCTGTAATCGGAGGGGTAAAAATATAAGCCCCTATAAGCTCGGATTCCTGTTCAACAGAGAATGCTTCCGCAAATTCATTCGTCTCCCGAAGAGAATTATGCCCAAAAAAAGATCCTGTTCCGTGTGCGCCCACGGAAGTTTTAATCAAAGTATCGGGAATACTTGAATCATAATCGGCATTACTCAATCTCACCATCGGATGATCTTTAAATGGGTCAAAACCCGGCAAACGAGTAATACCTTTATATTCAGGATCAAGCCAGATCTTTACATTGACGGAATCCTGAGGCCCATATTCCCACCCTTTATACAAAGCAAAAAAGTAATCAGGATCACTATTATTGTTTTTCCCCGTACACATCGAACTCCCACCGGAAAGACCGCCGATTATAAGTCCCGAAGCGTCAAACAGGGGAGAACCGGACGATCCGCCATCGGTGGCTCCTGTAGTCCAGACAGAAACTTTCCAATGCGATTGTACATCAAAAAAAGAAAAAGGAGACGTGGTCAAAACCAGGTTTCCGGAAAAAATTCCCAACTTTTTCAATGTTTTATTCGGATGATGAAGATTTATATGAGGATTGGGTCCTCCATCCGACTCGATATTCCAACCGGCATAATAAGGGTTATAATAATCGGGAGGCGTTTCATTCAACCGCAACAAAGCAATGTCTTTTTTCTCAATCACAGCCAAAGCTGTAGAACCAGCTACCGTCTGGCTTTCTATTCCTCGCATCATTGAACCGCAGACACTTCGTTGATAATTGAAAAAAGTAACGATGGTTCCCGATTTTTCGAGATAATAATTCATATTCTGAGGAATGGAAGGGTTTGAATTAAGGCAATGCGTCGCCGTGAGTAAATAAGGAGTCCCATCATTTTTCGTATTGTTGATGAGGGTTCCGGTACATCCGGTGGTACCATTGATAATCAATAATACGGTAGAACGAAGGTTTTCTTTATTAATGGCGCCGCTACATGCGGCATCCGTCATACAAGGATATGTATTCCGATTTGCTCAAGAGGTTCATTAACGTAGATTTTCCAACGTTGGTATAACCGACTAAAGCTACGCGAACCATTTTCCCCCGGTTTCTGCGTTGATTTGCCTTCTGTTTGTCAATCTCCCTGAGGTCTTCTTTCAACTTAGCGATTTTACTCAGGATAATCCGGCGGTCGGTTTCCAATTGGGTTTCTCCCGGTCCACGCATGCGAAAGCCGCCGCTTCCGCCTCCGCTTTGTCGTTCCAGGTGCGTCCATAAACGTTTTAAGCGCGGTAACATATAGTTATATTGGGCCAGCTCAACTTGTGTCTTGGCATGGGCAGTTTGAGCCCTGGAAGCGAAAATATCCAGAATCAGACCGGTGCGATC
>BNXB01000242.1 GCA_025999255.1 Bacteroidia bacterium
CGGCGACGTCCTGAGGCGGATTCCCGGGATCGAGGTCTCCAAATCGGGTGGAATTACTTACCGGGGAAATCAGTCTGATCAATTATAACGACCCGGGATCTTACCTTCGTAGAATGGGTTATACAGCCCTGAATCTGGAGTATAATGGAAACCGGTATTTATTGACATCCACAACTTCCTATCAGGGATTGAATGATTTGATGTACATGGATCAGGATCAAACCCCGGCTTCGGTTTACAATATCCGACAAAATCAGAAATTAAATGCTTTTACGGAAGAAATCAATATCAAATCAAAGTCCGAACATAATTATCAATGGTCATTCGGTACTTTTGGATTTTACAATGGTTTGAAAACGACTGTGAATGTCAACTTTGGGGATGCCGGGATGGGTATGATACAAGGATTATTGTCCAATGCGGCCAAAGCCGGCGCTCCGGCTTATATTATCAACGGAACTTCCCTCCCGTTGGCCGATAAGTTCGAGACTCCATCATACGGAGTCGCCGTTTTTCACCAATCTACTTATAACAATTTATTTTTAGAAGGACTATCTGTTACAGCCGGAATACGGCTCGATTATGAAAAAGATGAGTTAACATACGGTTCTCATGTAAATATCCCCGTCATGAAGCTGGGAAGTCCTCCTGTGGCAACAAATCTGGACACGACCTTATCCGGGACATTGACTACCGACTACATCCAAATACTCCCTAAGCTTGCATTGAAATACGAACTTGATAAAAAGAATTATGTTTATGCTTCTGTAACCAAAGGATATAATCCCGGAGGATTTAATATACAATCTTATTCCGAACTGGAACTGGCGATACCCATCATGAGTGGAATCCCCAACTATCCTCCCATTGATATGCGTGCTATGACGGAATACAAACCCGAATACAGTTGGAATTATGAAGTCGGATTCAAAGGTGAGCTTATAAAAAATATCCTATCGGCCGAACTTGCATTATTCTACATTGATATAGATGATATGCAGTTAATTAAGATTAACCAAGCCGGCCGTACTATTTCAAATGTAGGAAAATCCAAAAATAAAGGTTTTGATCTTACTATTCGCGCCAATGTGACTCACGAACTGATTCTGGGGGCCAATTACGGTTACACCGAAGCGAAGTTCGATGACTATGTAAGATCTTCCTCGGCTGACTATAGCGGAAACTATGTGCCTTATGCACCCAAACAAACTTTCTCTCTCTACGGAACTTATGTTAAAATGTTCGACAAAAAGTTCATCGATCAATTGAGTCTTCATGCCCAATATAACGGGGCCGGGAAAATTTACTGGACGGAGGCCAACGATATCGAACAGGGATTTTACGGGCTTTTGAATGCTAAAGCCGGGATTACAAAAGGAATCTGTACTCTAAACCTGTGGACAAAAAATGCTTTGAATCAGGATTATAACACTTTTTATTTT
>BNXB01000243.1 GCA_025999255.1 Bacteroidia bacterium
GGGGGGGGGATAAAAAATAAAGAAACCATTGGATTGCAAACGTATATTACGTTTTTTTGTATTGCAAATCAAAAAACAACCCAATGGTAAGTGCAAATATACAAATAATAAGTGATTTAAGAGAATTCATGGAAAAAGTACTAACAAATCAAGAAACAAGGGCCAAGTATATTCGCTCTCCCAAAGATTTCACACGCCAGCGTGACTTACCCTTTTCTATGGTTGTTTTGATGATCATGAATCTGATGAAACGCAGTCTCAGCATAGAGATACAATCTTTTTTCAGCCATTTGGGCATCGTTTCCCGGGTTACCAAATCGGCTTTTTGCCTTCAACGGCGTAAGTTAAAAGCCCAGTTTTTCGAGGCATGGAATAAAGAATTAGTTACCAGCTATTATATCCACTATAGGGAAAAAGCAAAGCGATGGAAGGGTTTTATCCTTTTGGCAATAGATGGAACAACCCTCTCACTTCCGGATACCGAAGAGTTGCGTATTCTTTATGGGAGTTCCGCCAATCAATATGGCTCACAGTCCGTGACAGCCCGTTCCAGCCTCTTATATGATGTCTTAAACGGATTGATACTCTCCGGTAGTTTAGACCACTTTACCGAACCGGAACGTTCGGTTGCCATTCGATTATTGGAAAACATACCGGAAGAAAGCCTGATAACATTCGATAGAGGTTATCCCGGTTTCTCTTTGCTTTATTTGCTCATACACAGGCAACAATGTAAGTTTGTTATGCGTGTGAGAAGAGATTTTAACAAACAAATACAAAATTTTGCCGCATCCAAAGAACGTGACTCTCCTGTAGAATGGTATGCTACAACCAAAGGGATAAAGCGATTGAAAGAAGAAGGAGTAACCATTGACCGGCAAGCATCTGTAAAAGTACGGTTGGTGAAATTTACATTAAAAAATGGAGAAGAGGAAATTCTACTGACCAACTTATATGATACTGCCCAATACTCTCTTTCGGATTTAAGAGAGGTTTACTCCCTGCGTTGGGGTATTGAAACATTGTATGGATTTGCAAAAAATGAGTTACAAATAGAATCCTTTAGCGGCATAAAATCACTTTGTATCCAACAGGATTTCTATGCCAATTTGTTTGTTTACAACTTGCAGAGTCTCATTGAGAAACAATGTGAAAAGTATGTGGAGACCGTTAGTGAAAAACGTATCTACAGATACAAAATCAATAAAAATATAAGTTGGGCGATGCTCAAGAATAGAATGGTAGATTTGTTCCTGAGCAGAAGACATCCGGCTGATATTCTAATGGAGATACAGGCTTTATTCGAATATAATGTGGAACCGGTTAGAACCGGTAGAAAATACCCGCGAATAAAGAAAGTGAGAAAAATGCATGGAAAATATCTTACGCTAACAAACTATAAAAGAGCTATATGAAGATTAACTTAATGACATTGTGCT
>BNXB01000244.1 GCA_025999255.1 Bacteroidia bacterium
AGTAGGTAATGTGCTATCCGATTTATTTCAAAGTACTTCCGTAACCTATTCAATGGAAGGCAGACATATTGTTTTGGATGCACAGAAAACCCCGGAAAATGCAAATCCGGATCAACAAAAACCCGATAAAACCGTAACCGGAATAGTGACCGATAATACCGGAGAGGGATTGGCGGGCGTCAGTATTTCGTTAAAAGGTACGTCTATCAGAACGATTACCGATAATAGCGGACAATTTTCCATAGCGTTTCCTGATTCTGAAAATGATATTTTAGTATTTAGTTATATCGGATATGCTTCGAGGGAATTGAAGGTCGGGAGTCGAAACAGTCTGACCGTTGAGTTAAGTGAGGATATGTTTATGATGGACGAAGTCGTTGTGGTCGGTTATGGAACGCAAAAAAAACCAAACCTGACCGGTGCTGTAGTGCAGATAGACTCCAAGGTTTTTGAAAGCCGGCCGGTTACTTCTGCCATTACAGCTTTACAAGGCTCAATGCCGGGTGTAAACATCAATCCTACTAATGGTAACCCTAATCAGGATCTGGATATCAACATCCGTGGTACGACTTCCATCAATGGCGGTGGCCCTCTGATTCTGGTGGATGGTATCGAGTCCAGTTTGAAATTGGTCAATCCCAACGACATCGAAACCGTGTCTGTATTGAAAGATGCGGCGGCATCCGCTATCTATGGTGTGCGGGCTGCATTTGGCGTAGTGTTGATTACAACCAAAAAAGGCAAAGCCGACGGTAAATTGTCTATAAACTATTCCGGTAACTATGCCTGGGCAAAGGCTACGTATATGCCTGAATTTGTAGGTAACAGCCTTGATCATGCTACATTTGTCAATCAATCGTTGGTCAATAATAATGCCGCACCTCTTTATGGAGAAGCACAATTGAAAGGGATAGAAGCACGGTTGAAAGACCCGTCTCTTCCGGAATATATTTTCGAAGGGAAACAATACTATCCCGTTGGTTATCGCGATTGGAAGAAAATCCTGATCAATGATTACAGCCCCAGACAAACTCATAACGTGAACATATCAGGAGGTAACGGAAAAACTAGTTTTTATGCATCTCTGGCTCATCTTAACCAAACTGGAGTTATTAAAATTAATCCTGACGTTTATAAACGTAGCAATGTGAACCTGTATGTGCAGAATAATACGTACGATTGGATGAAGTTGAGCTTCAGAACGCGGTACAATACGTCGAAAATGGATGAACCATATCACTACAACGGAAATTCATTCTGGCATCAGATGTTATTTAGTAGTCCTCTACGGGGTGGCCAGTGGCTTGGCGATCCGAACTATCCGGAATATGATTATCTGATCGGACGTTATTTCCAGGATCAGAATCAAGTTCCATTGCTGTTGTATGGTGGACGTACGACTATGAAACAACATGAAATTGTGTTGACTCCTGCCATT
>BNXB01000245.1 GCA_025999255.1 Bacteroidia bacterium
AACGTCGCGAATCCTGTGAAAGAGTCGTTGCGGCAATAGCAAAACGTCATCCCGAAGTAAAACTGCTTCGCGATGCAAACCTGGACATGCTGAAAGAAGTGAAGAATGAAGTAGATCCAACAGATTACATGCGTTCCGAATTTGTAATTGAAGAAATACAACGTTTGCTCGATGCTTGCGCCGCCATGTCAAAAGACGACTACGAAACCGTAGGTCAAAAAATGTACGGTACTCATGAAGGTTTGAGCAAAAAATACGAAGTGAGTTGTCCTGAACTGGATTTGCTGAACGATATGGCCAGAAAATGCGGCGTAACCGGCTCACGTGTGATGGGCGGCGGTTTCGGAGGCTGTACAATTAATCTGGTTAAGGATGACTTGTATGACGATTTCGTAAAGAAAGCTTCCGAAGCTTATGAAAAAGAATTTGGAATCAAAGCGAAAATTTATGATGTAGTCATCAAAGACGGAGCAAGAAAACTGTAAATTTCACATAAATTTTGCAGGAAATACAAAAATAAATCCAACTAACTCGCAATGAAATAGTTGGATTTATGTTTTATTGAAAAAACAATTCACTTTTTTTGTGAATACAAAATATCAGTATTACCTTTGTCCCGAACAAATATCAAATATGAAAATTGAGTATGAAAAAGAGTATTTACGCGAATTATACTACGATGGAAAGACAACGGACAAAAAACACCGTTATCAACCACAAGTGGTAAATGGGTATGCGAAGTGTGTCAGGACATTGATTAAGGCTGTGCGAATGGAGGACTTGTATCTGATTAAAGCGTTGAACTACGAACGGTTAAAAGGAAACAAAAAAGGGCTTTCTTCCTTACGCATTAACGAGCAGTACCGCCTTGAGTTTCGAGAAACAGTCAATCCAAACAATATAATTGAAATTGAACTTTGTTCACTAACAGACATTACAAACCATTATAAGTAAAAATGATTATGAGTGATATAGGATTTCCGTTTCGTCCCGTACATCCGGGAGAACTTTTGAAAGATGAATTGGAATACCGCCATTTATCACAAAGAGCGGTTGCAAAGCAATTGGGATTACCATATACGGCATTTAACGAAATATTGAATGGCAAACGACCGGTAACAACCGATTTCGCAATGATTATGGAAGCGGCATTAGGTGTGCCAGCGTATATGTTAGTTGGTATGCAAACCGATTACAATTTACAGGTGGCAAAAAATGACAAAACACTTGCCGACCGCCTCGCCCAAATACGCAAAGTGGCAGCAATGCTTTGACAGCATGGAAGTACAATCATTATGTACAGAAAAAGATGATATGAATTACCCGAAATGTGGTTTTGACAAGCAGACAATAAGCGGCATACCTAAATCGGTAAAAAAGCAAGTTCTGCACTTATATTTGGGAGGTCTTGGTTTTCGTTCGAGTTTTATATTATTC
>BNXB01000246.1 GCA_025999255.1 Bacteroidia bacterium
GGGAACTCCGATTTTCACTCCGACTCTATTGTCCGGGGTGCCGATATGGATATACCAATTCCCCGGTTCGATATGCAGGACGGCAGATCCGGCCCTGTTACCGCTACCGGCTCCTTGCATCAGGGGAGTATTAATATACACATCGAAGTTAGCATGTAAACTTTCCCGGGAAAAATCGTAAATAATTCCTGCTGCTGCGGCAATAGAGGCTTGTTGAGCTTTTTCTTTAGCGCCGGTCAGGGCGTCGGCTGCTGCCGACGGATCACGTTGTTTTAAAGATTTCAGGGTTTCTGCTACTTTCGGATTGTTTTCTAAAAATTCTAATTCTTTGGCCGATAATTGGTTGTATTTTTCTATGACAGATGAAATGTTACCTAAGCCCATATCGCCCGCCATAAATTCGATATAACCGAAAAAACCTATCAGGTCAACGCCACCATGACTGTTGAACATGATTTCAAAAGAAGCTTCACCACCCATACAATCTCCTTCTGCAGTGATGGATACGCCGGCTTTCAATCCCAAGCCCATAGATTCGTCGGGTATATAGCCGATGCCGGTACTTGTTGTTTTTCCGGAACCTAATGACTTTTTCATACGGTTGCTGACTCCTCCCGAAAATCCGTTAATTCCAACAGGCTTTCCAATGGATATCGCTTTGGGTAAAACAAGAGAACCTTCCACAAACCAGTATCGAAAATTGTCTTTCTTTCCGAATGCCGAAGCCATGCTGATCTTCAAACCGGAGACTACTTTTTCGAATGCCAGGGTGATATCCCCGTAAAAGCCATCTCCGAATACAGGATCCTGATCCATTATCTTTAGCCTCCCGCTTAAAGTGAGAACTCCGGCTATCTTGCAATTTTTCAGCTCCAGTTCCTTGATTTCGATTCCGTCATACACCCACCTTTCTCTTCCGGAATTTCTCGTGTATTTACTTTTTATTTTGAATTCCGTACTTGCCGATATAAGCTTTTCATCTAAGTTCAGGGCAAGATTAAAACCCAGGTTAAAATTATCGCTTGCGGATGTAATCTGAATATTAGATATCGAGACCGGAAATCCTGCCAGCTTAATATTGCCGGTATAACCCATATAGTCAACCGACAGGTATGGAGTTTCCGTCCGCAAACAAAGGTTCCTGAACTGAATACTGTCTAATTTGATATTCGAAGAAGATTCTTTATCATTCGACAGGGAAGCTTTTATTGTCAGAAAACCGTTCAAGGAGGCTTCCGGCAGAAATTTGCCCTTTTCTACCTTCAATTTTACGTATGAATTGGGCAAAAGATAGGCTTGGGCCATCAAAAAACCGAAATCAAGCGTATCGGTGGTTGCTACCAGCATCTGGTAATTATTGTTTCCCAGGATTTGTGCGTTGTAACGCAGGTAGGTATCATCGGAAACAGGTAATCCGATCAGTCCGTCAAATCCG
>BNXB01000247.1 GCA_025999255.1 Bacteroidia bacterium
TTTGTGCTTCGGGATATCCCCCTGCTTCTTTTTCGGGACTATACGATTTATAATCGGTAATCGTAAATAAATTCGTTGCTGTGGTATAAATCCGGGCTTTTGTTATTCCCACTTTAGATAATAATTTTTTAGGGAAAGAATAACCTAAAGTTGCCATTCTTAACCGGAAATAGGATGCGTCTTGAAGTCCGATCACTCCGAAATTAGAAGCTGATGCTGTGAATTGCGGACGAGGAGCTTCATTTGATTTATTTTCCGGAGTCCAGTAATTTACTTTCATACCGTTCAGTTTTCCATTTAGACTTCCTCCCTGATTGTATGCGTAGAGGTATGGATTATTTTTAATAACGCCTTGCACGGTATAAAATTCTACTCCCAAATCGATTCCTTTGAAGTATAAATTTGTATTTACTGTTCCGTACCATTGCGGATCCAGGTTGAAGACTTTCCTGTCGTCAACGGTAATTTTTCCATCTCCGTTACTATCAGTCAATTTGATATCTCCCGGTTTTGGAACTGCACTACCCGGCAGATACTGGTCTTCCGTCGGATTTTCTCCTTCCTGCCAAATTCCGGCAAATTCATACTGATAATCCACCCTGATGGATTCGCCTATAAACCATTTGTTATTTATATCATTGAGCGGTTTCCCGTTTTCATCTACCCTTCCGTCTATTTTCACTATTTCATTATGTTGGGTTGAAACACTGAATCCGGCCTCCCAGGTGAAATCCTTTTTATGAATGATTCTTCCGTTCACGGTTCCTTCCCAACCCCAACTCTTGGTTTCTCCCAAGTTATCCCACATAGTGCTATAACCGGTGATAGAAGGTATGGTTCGTTGTACTAATAAGTCTGTTGTTTTTGTACTATAATATTCAATGGTACTGGTCAGATTTCCTCCCCAGGCGCTGAAATCAAGTCCTGTATTCAAAGAGCCGGTTTTTTCCCATTTCAAAGACAAATTCTGCAGTTGATTGGAAGGCAGATAACCTACGGATAAGCTGTTTCCTAAGATGTATTCATAGCTGCCTGCCAATCCAAGCGTTCTGTAAGCCGGGATTCCCCAGTTACCGACGACTCCGTAACTTACTCTTGCTTTCAGCATATCCAGCCATTCCTGACTTTTCAGGAACGGTTCTTCGTTGATTCTCCAGGCCAGCGCTACAGAAGGAAAGTTCGCCCATTTGTTCGCAGCTCCGAAAACCGATGCTCCGTCACGGCGGAAAGAAGCTGTCAGCAAATAGCGATTCATCAGGTTGTATTGTAAACGGCTTGCAAATGACAATGACCGTTCCCGTTGAATATTTCTCACCACATTGTCTATTTCCGAAGAGGCTGCGGTATCCCATTTGAAGATATCTGTCGTAGAATTTATAAAGTCAAAACCTGTTGTTTTCTGTAAATCCTCTTCCGATTCCT
>BNXB01000248.1 GCA_025999255.1 Bacteroidia bacterium
CCAGGAAGCTTGTTTGTTTGTATCTCCGATATCGTTCGACAGCCATCCCTGGGGATACATCACATAAATCCTGCGGATTTTACCTAAATCACCCCTCGTGACCCGTAGCCGGGCTTCTTTAACCATCGGATATCCGGTATAAGTATGTGTTAATCCGAATAACAGACCTGTTTCTTTTACTTTATCACAGAGTTGGCGCGCTTCTTCAAGGGTAAATGTCATTGGTTTGTCGAGCATTATGTGGAAGCCTTTCTCCAAAGCCAGCATGGAAGGTCCGAAATGTACATGGTTGGGTGTAACAATAGATACAAAATCCATACGTTCCCCTTCCGGTAGTAAAGCCTCTTTTTCAATCATTTCAGTGTAAGTGGCATAAATCCTGCTATCCGGTAAAAATAATTCACGGCCTGTAGCCAGTGAATTTTCATAGGAAGAGCTAAAACAACCGCAAGCCAGTTCTATCTGTCCGTCGAGATTTGCTGCAATACGATGCACTGCCCCGATGAAGGAACCGCTTCCTCCACCAACCATTCCCATTCTGATTTTTCTCTTCATAGTATTTATAATTTAAGCTTAGACAAATTCATTTCAATTTAGCAAAATTAAGAAAAATATTTGGAATAAGCGCTATCCGGGAATGTGAAATTTAATTTATGTGTAAATTTTAATGTGTTTTGAATTATACTCTGTGTTTTAGCAATATTAATAAAATATAATTATCTTTGTAGAATTTATAAAATACCGGGTAGATAATATTATTAAAAGGCTACGATATGAAATTTTTAAGCAAATTAAGCAAATCAGTTTTTGTACTTTTAGCAGGAGTACTCATTTTCACTTCTTGTAAGGAAAAAACCTCGCCTCAATTGAGCGTTATCCCTTCCGATGCCACTTTTGTGATAACTTTTGAAATTCAGAAAATGATTCAAAAAGGAGGGTTGGACAATTTGTCGGAATACAAATCTTTTGCGAAGGCTAAAGAAAGAATGAAGGATATGGATCCGGTTTTTCAAAGGCTTCTGGACGAATTTATAAAAGATCCTAAATCCTCCGGTTTGGATTTCGAAAAGACTTATATTTACGGATCAAAGGGGAGTAATACGTTTTATTGTTCGGTCAATTTCAAAATGGACAACAAAACTACTTTCGAGAAGAAAATAACCGAATTGTTTAAGACCCAGGGTGAAGGTATTCCGGAAATAAAGGATATGGGAAGTTACAAGATAGTGTCGGAAAATGGCGCTGCGCTTGCCTGGAACGATGATTTGCTGCAAATATTCGGTGGCGATATCGATGGACTTGACTATAAATCCTTGTTCAATCTCCCTGTTGATAAAAGCATCCTGAGTGTAACCGATTTTGTGTCGTTTCAAAAAGAGCCTTGCGATATCGGATTTTGGATGTCTTATGG
>BNXB01000249.1 GCA_025999255.1 Bacteroidia bacterium
AAATTCACATTGCCAAGAGTAATTGCCAAGTCATAAGCATCGGCAGATCCGCTATTTTTGAAAACCGAAGAATAAAAAGTAGGATTTACTCCATCTAAGGGAGCATTCCATTGGTCATAGCCGGTATAGTAATTACTTGAAATTCGTTGCATATTCGGGAGTCCTGCTATTCCAGGAATGTTCATTGTCAGGGTAGTTCCTGCGTGGGTAACACAATTACTCGCTGCCGGATATTGTACCGAAGTCGTGATCGGTCTTGCGCCGCAACGACTGCTTTTCGCCTTGAATTTCAGTATCTTGGGGGTACTGCCCAGTTTCCCTCCCATATTCGTAGTGTTCAGCGTTATCTTTGCTACCATCGATGTCCCGCTGATAGCATTGGAGGTTGGTGTTATCGAAGTTCCGTCCAGTGTAAAATCACTGAATGTCGCATACTGGCTTGCAGTCAACGTCACAATAAAGGACGAGGCTTCCCCGTTCTGGGCATCCAGCTTCAATTCAAAGTATTTTTCATCATTCTCGTCAACATAATTTTGTGCCGGGGCATCGCTCTGTACCCGAATATTCGGTACCTGAACCCCGATTGTAACATTTTTTTCTCCATCGGTTACCGGAATCGTATTTGACAGGACTTTTACCGTCGCTGTGGAATTATTCACTGCCGAACAGGCTGCACTCACCTTTAATCGTATAAATACCGCTTCTCCGACTTTCAGCGTGTTGCTGTTCGAGGTGAAGCTCACCGTAACGACTTGCCCTGAAACTGCCGGGGGGTCATAAGTTATTGAACCCGTATGTCCCGTACCGTTTTCAATCCCACCATAGCTGATTCCTGTGGGAAGCGTTACTTCCAGTTTGGCAGTCGCAATACCGGCTACCGTCGGGGTAAAGTAAACATCCAGATAGCCTGGGTCGTCCAAGGCCGTCAATGTCACCGGACTCAACAGGGGATATCCCGAAGTCCAGGAGACCGTTTGCGCCTGCAGGCTACTCAATCCCGCCGGCAGGAACATCATAAAAAACCCGTACAGCCGTATGTATTGCCACCAGGTCGTTTTGCATTGTGTTGTTAGTGTTTGTTTCATGTGCTTATATATAAATTAATTAATGATTATCCGCAATTGTACCACTTAATTGATATTCATTTTTGTTTTGCCTTGAAAAGGCTACATATTTCAGCCCCAGACAACGTCTGGGGATAATGAATGACGTATATTTTGCGGGCTGAAAGCCCAACATAATTTGATATATTGCCCTTTCAGGGCGCAAACAATGCAAATCATCCCATTCCCCAAGGCGATGCCTTGGGCTGGAATATATTAGGCTTTCAGCCCGATGAAAACTCTGCCAATCCCCGGACATCACTCTCCCGCAAACATTCACAAACACACACATACTTTTTCC
>BNXB01000250.1 GCA_025999255.1 Bacteroidia bacterium
TTGATATGGTTATATAATGTAAAATTGTGTTTGTTTTGTTTGCAAATGTAATATTTTTTTTTGAAATAGAAAAATCGTGCCAAACTTTGCATTCTTGCAAAAAGGGTGAATGATGAGAATACTATGTAATTAATCGTCTAATAATAAATTATAATTTAGCGAATATCCCTAAAAAACAGGGATAGCATTTTTAACTAAAAAAGAAGGCATCCTTTTGGGACACCTTCTTTCCATCAATTTCAAATATTTATTTCTTATTGAGCGCTCATGATAACAACGCGATTCCAGTTATTTTCCGGATATGGTTGTTCATCGGAACCTTTCCATTCTACAGTAATATTTTGAGTAGGAATATTGTATTTTGTTGTCAGTTCTTTAGCGACAGCTTTTGCACGTTTTTCAGACAATTTCAGGTTGTATCCACCTGTTCCTGTTTTCTTGTCGGCATAACCGATAACTTTGATCTTTTCTCCTGTATTCTTCATGAATTGAGCAGTATTGTAAACACTAATCTGTTGATTTGCATCAATTTTAGAACTGTTCAGACGGAAGAATACAACATTAGGAACATAATTGATCTCGTTAACTGCAGTCGAAGGAGCAACTTTCGGACATTCCGGACAAGAAACCGGACGTTTTGACAATTGTTCGTTTTCAGAACGAAGAGCATTGATTTTGCTGTTCAAGTCATTAATCAAAGCATAATCCATAGGTTCAACAACCTGGAAATCAGTTTTACCTAATTTAAATGTCAAACCCGCAGTAGCAGTAGCAATAGCTTCGTTTTCCGCTTTTTGAGAAATCCTATTCGTATAATCGGGAACAACAGCTGTACCCAAATCGAAATCAAGATTTACACGATTACTTAAACGGAATCCAAACTGGATACCTCCGTTTACCGACAACACATTAGAAAAACGAGCGAAATCACCCGGAACATTCAATGTACTGGGAACAGTCTGATCATTCTGAAAGCGGTGAGCAAAACCAAGACCTACATAAGGAGTAAAGTTAAACCCTTTTGTCGGAGTGTATTTCCCCCAATAGTTTGCCAGATTCCACATAGCATCCAAATGAACATTGTAATAATGATCATGTTGCATAAAAGCAGCATCATTCAAGAATCCACGCAGCGAGCCGCCTTGTCCTTTCAAACGTACTCCCCAATATGGACTAAACCATTTTCCAAGAGAAACAGTAGGAACAAGTGTTATCCTATCCGTAAAATCAGCCTTGCCGTTAAAATCAGCAAAAAACACCTGACCCCCTGCACCAATATGCAAAAACCAGTTATCTCCCGAATTATTTCTTTTAAAATTGGTCTTAAAACCAGCTTGGTCAGGGTAAGTTGGCTGAGCATTTTGGGTATGAACCAAATACGAACAACCCAGCA
>BNXB01000251.1 GCA_025999255.1 Bacteroidia bacterium
CTATACCGGCGAAGACGACTATGTGACAAAAAACGTTGCAAAATACGCCCCGGAACCTTGGAGCGGATGGACGGACTGGGACAAAGCCCTGTTTCGCAAAGGTGATTTCAGTAATTATGACTTTTCACTGACAGGAGGAAGCGATACCGGCGCCTATTATGCTGCGGTAAATTATACCAATCAGGACGGAACAAGTCCTAATTCGGGGATGGAACGTATCAGCGGACGCCTGAACGCCGATTTTAATGTAAATAAAAAGTTTAAGTTCGGAGTCAAGCTACTGGGTTCGCGCCTGAACCAGGATGTATATGGCGAAGGTACGGAATATACCTCCCCCTTCTATTCCTCGCGGCGTGCTGTTACTCCTTCGGATGCTGTGATGACTCCCGAAGGCGATTATAACCACACCTTTGTCAATGGTAGCGACCGTAATCCGAAACTTTCAATGGATTACGATTCCAAAACGGAAAAGTTGACCCGTTTCTTTGTAACGCCATACGTGGAATATGAAGTTATCAATGGATTGAAACTTAAAAGTACATACAGTTTCGATTATAATATGAGCATTGGCGATACATGGAGCGATCCCAGAACATCTAACGGGAAAAGCAGTAACGGATCGGCAAGCAAATACATAAGGGAATATGCAACTCAACTGTGGTCAAATACAGTGTCGTATGCCCGCCGTATAGGCGACCATAACCTCGATGCTTTATACGCCTTTGAACTACAAACCTACGACACCGACTACCTGTCCGGAAATAAAACGAACTTTATTATTCCCGATTTGAATTCCGTCGGATTAGGCGGTACAATAGGCTCAGTAAACGGATATCCAAGTGCATGGCGCATGGCGACCCCGGTAATCCTGCGCGGAAACTACGACTACAAGTCGAAATACTTTGCCGGATTCAGTTACCGTTACGACGGTTCGTCGCGCTTGTCCTCCAAGACTCGCTGGGGTAATTTCTGGTCGATATCGGGCGCATACCGTATCATCGACGAACCCTTCATGCAAAGTCTGACTTCCGTTATCACCAACCTCCGCCTGAGAGCTTCTTACGGTACAAACGGAAACCAGCCGTCCGATTATTACGGTTACTATCCGCTCAGTAGCATCAGTTCGTCTTATGTTTATCAAGGAGTATCCGGTATTGCAGCCGATCAACTCAAAAACGACTACCTCGGCTGGGAAAAGAACTACAACCTGAATATCGGATTGGATTTAGGACTCTTCGACCGGATCAACATGAGTTTTGAATACTACAACAGAATTACCAAGGACTTGTTACTCGACCTTCCCCAATCAGCGCCTCTCCGGCATTATCATTGACAATACCTTTTACTAACGGTAATGTTTGTTGCGCGTAAGCCCCTAAAGCCAACAACCA
>BNXB01000252.1 GCA_025999255.1 Bacteroidia bacterium
TTACCTTATTCGGGATCATTTTCATAATACTTTTTATCTGCAATTTTTTTCTTCAAAACGGTTATATCTTCTCCGGCCTTTTCTTTCATATCAAGAGCTTTTTTCCACTCTTCGAGCGCCTTATCCTGTTCTCCGTTCATAAACAGAATATCACCGTAATGCTCTATGATTTCTCCGCTTTTCTCCGAATCTTTCGATAAAGCCAACTCAATATAAAACTTCGCAAGCGAATAACTTCCCTGTACAAAAAGAACCCAGGCGTAAGTATCGATGTAGGTACTATTATCCGGTTGCAATTTGATACATTGATTACTCATCCGTTCAGCCTTGCTCAAATCTTTTTTATCCAAAGACAAAAAATAAGCATAATTATTTAACACTACTATATTGCGGTCATTGAATTGCAAGGCCATATCATACATTTCGTAAGCCTTGTCTTTTTGTTTCAGGTGATAATACAAATCGCCCATCTGGCCGTAAAAATTGGATTTCAGTGCAGGATCTTTCTCCGAAACGGTTGACAATCCTGCATTGTAAGTATCCAAAGCCTTTTGATATTCTTTTTTTTGATAATAAGCAGCCCCTTTGTAAAAATAGAACTCAGGATCATCCGGGAAATGGGTCAGCGCATCGTCACAGACTTTAATACATCCATCCATGTCTTCTATCCGCAAATAAATACCCATCAATAGCTTCCAGGCATTTATATTATCAGGTTCGGATTCGGTAACTATCTGAAACTGGAATTTTGCTTCTTCAGATTTATCCCGCATTTGCAGAAATTGTCCGTACATCAGATTCAGCTCTTTCTCCTGAGGATGCTGTTCCAACAAAGTTTCAAAAAGTCCGATCGCCGAATTTACATCTTTTTTCCCCTGTTGCAATACCTGAATATAACGTCCCAAAATTCCCAACTTAGTTTCCACATCAAGTTTAGGATTTCTCAGAGCTGCGTCAATCTCATTCAAAGCAGCCTCATTATTACCCTTATACTCGTAATAATTAGCCATTGAAACAATATAATAAGGATTCTCCGGATCGATTTCATGAGCTTTCCGGTAATGCACCAATGCCGTATCCGGTGAATTTTGCTCTAAATAAAGGTCCCCGAGCATAATTTCATAACGTGCCTCATTCGGATATTTACGAGCTAACTTCTCAACTTCGAAAAATGCTTTGTCCCTTTGTTCAATCATCGCATACAACTGAAACTTACGCATGGAAAGCATCTGGTTCATTCCGATATTTTCTTCCAGGACATCCAAGGCATGAATTCCCTTTTCAACCTCACCCTGCCGGACATACAGATCGCTCAGATAATAGTTTAATTCCGGTTTCGAAGGATATTTTTCAACCAATTCTTCATAAATGGTAATGGACTCTTTATTTT
>BNXB01000253.1 GCA_025999255.1 Bacteroidia bacterium
TCGATGGCTATATAGCTATTGCTGTTCGTCCCGACCGGAGTCCCGTCTTTTTCCCATGCATAGGTGGGGGTTCCCTCACTGAGGGCTGTAACACTCAGGTTGACAGTGTTGTTATAGCAAACCGTACTGCCTTGGGGCTGGGTCGCAATACTCGTCACCGTCTGCTTGGTGATGTTTTGCGTAGCATCTACCAGTGGAAGGCCAGGATTGTTTTCATGACGATAGGAAACCACTACACTGCCGGGAGTCGATGAAGACCATTCAACGGTAACTGTGTTGTACCCGTTGCCTCCCGAAGTAATAGTACCTCCGGTAACAGTCCAGTCATAATCGAACTTGTTGTCCTGGGTGGTATAGGTATAGCGGTTCCCGGGGGTCGGACAGACGGTCGTCGTCCCGGTGATACCGGCTACACCCTGGTCGGCAAGGGTGACCGTCTTTTCCGTTGGGTTGGCTGCCGAACAGTTGGCCGGCGCCGGGGAAGAGTAGGTCACACTGATCGTTCCGCTTGTCCCGGCACCCCAGGTAACGGTAGCCGTGTTGTTCGTCCCGCCTCCTGAAGTGATGTTTCCGCCCGTAATGCTCCAGGTATAATTGGACATACCGCTTTCGGTGGTATAAAGGACATTCCCCTGGCCTTTAGCCGCTGTGGCCAGGCCACTGAGGGTGGGTGAGGGCAGCGGGTTGACCGTGATATCGAAATTCATCGTGGAACCGCTACAGGTTGTCGAGCCGTCCACATAGTACGGGATGAGGCTCACGCTTGCTGTTATCTGGGAGGTTACCCCTCCTAATGAGGCTGTAAAGCCCGGGATGGTCGTCCGGTCGGTTCCTGCATAGTCCGCCAGGCCTGCCGTAGCTCCGCCTGTCCAGGTATAGTAAGTGACATTACTTCCGCCGGCAGGGGTAATCACTCCTTGCGGGGTGTTGTCACACAGGGTGATAGCGGATACGGAGCCTGCTACCGGAGTGGGATACACTTTAATATTCACGGAAGCGGTCAGGGTAGTTCCGCAAGCGTTCGTCGCTTCGTACCACAGGTTTTGCCCGTTCTGGGAATAGGAGACCGTGTTGCCTGAGGTAAAGCCTGTACCGTTCAGTATCCATCCCTGGCTGGTGGCTGAAGGGATAGACGTTACTACCGGAGGCGTCAGGGTGAGGGAAGTGTTGTCGCACACGCCGCCCGGGGCGATTAGCGCTGCTATCGACGGCTTATCGTTGACAGTGATATTCGTCACTTGGGATTCTTCCGGGGTGGAACTGGCGGTTTCGCTGTACTCAACCTTGATTGTTCCCGTGCCTGCCGAACCCCACTGGATGGTGGCGCCTGCTGTGTTCTGGCCACCGGTGATAGTGCCTCCGGTAACCGTCCAGGTATAATTG
>BNXB01000254.1 GCA_025999255.1 Bacteroidia bacterium
CAATAGTTCGTTCAAAATTTATTTAACCTAAGCAGCTATCGCCCCGAACGTCAATAGTTCTTGCAAATACATCTGATTTTTTCGTGAGTTAGGCGGATTACCGAACACGCTAAAAAATCGCATCAATAATAAAGCGTTGTGAAACAACACTTTGGTATCTTTCATGGAAAAAGGGAGTTCCCTTTTTGTTTCATCCTTTAGTTGGATAACTTTAGCAATATTTACCGTAGTTAATGCCGTATTGAAATGAAAATCCAACTTGTTTTCGGATCTTGCCTGCGAATGTTCCAGTCCTGCGAATTGTTTGGCATCGCGAAACCCGAATTCCATTTGGAAACGCGTATGATAAATGTCAATGACATCTATCGGTGCTTGATTTATATCCGTTGAAAACAACAAACGATAAGTAGTTTTTCCTTTCAGGATAAATTCTTCGACAATGACTAAAATGTTTCTGTCTAATGATTTGGAATAGACAACAGCAGCTTTTGCTTTTATATTTTGATTGTTTTTTACCTCATGGAAATAATCCGCATGAAGATTACAAGGATCGACTTTCCCATCGTATTTGGATGGTCTGCCCTTTTTCCCCGTTGGGGCTTTTTTGGAAAGGTACAATAAATCGGCATCGTCCCTCAGTTTGCACACTAAATGCAAATTCATCGCTATCACTTTGTCAACAAATCCCCGTTTGGAAAAATAAGCATCTGCCACAAGATAAGAAGTAAGAGAGGTAATCTGAACAAGGTCTTTCTTAATTACTCCCGCATACCAGTCGGGAAGAGAGAGTGCATTATCTGTCAAACAATTGGCAGGTGGGGTTTGAGTAGCCTTCAAATGAAAACTCATGCGTGTATCGGCATCAATAAGCGAAAGACTCAACACCTCCAACCCACGAAGGGCTTTTCCGGCACAGCCCGACCAAAAGTAACCAATGCCGGGTGTCTGTTTCCCGGATTTGTGGATAAAACTGGCATCAAAAGCGATTGCATTGCGTGGACCGACATAAGGAGAGACCATCGCTCGGTTGAAGGAGAAAAAGTCAAACCCCCTCTCAAACTGCCTACGGAAACGCTGTTCCCCAAAACGGCTATACCTTCCTAATTGCAGGAAGTTTATCCGATCGGGAATACTGAGGTATAGCATGAAAATCTCAAGCATAAAGTTGCGTTTGCTTTTGTTTATTTTTACTTTTGCACTTGATAGTGCAGTTAATACAATCTCTGTATATCGGACATAAATCGCAGGGGTCATATCGAAAGCATCTGATTGTGAGTCAATGCTTTAAAGGTACTAATTCCTGCGGTTTTTTCCAAATATTCCTAAACTTATTTTGCTGTTATTCAGCAATTTATCTGATTTTTGAACGAACTATTG
>BNXB01000255.1 GCA_025999255.1 Bacteroidia bacterium
CTGTCAGGAATCGGGTAAAAGAAGCGCAATAACGGTTAGGCATGGGATTAGAGTAAATATTTTCTATAAGTTCCTCATGAGTGAACGGATATGTTTCGTGAAACATCTTCCGGACATCTTCCGGCATGTATCCGCGTATATAGTCACCGATAAGACGTTTACCCATGTAGCCGCCACTGCCTTCATCGCCAAGCATAAACCCAAGCGAATCAATATAATGAACAATATTTTTCCCATCATAGAGGCAGGAATTGGAACCGGTACCAAGTATGGCGGCAAAACCGCTGTTCCTATTCAGCAACGCGCGTGCAGAACCCATCAAATCCATGGCTGCATCTATTTGTGCATTAGGAAAAACAGAGATTAAAGCATCCTGAATTTGACTGTATTTCTCCTCATAAACGCCGGCGCCATAAAATGCGACTGTTTCTACCTTGTTCCAATCGAAACAAGAAGGCAAATTGGGAGTTAAAATATCCTGAAGCCGTTCGCTTCCCGGATAGCAAGGGTTATATCCTTCGGTTTCAAATTCGTTTGTACGGCCATTCCCGTCAACAAGACACCATGCGGTTTTTGTCGAACCGCTATCAGCTATTAATATCATAATTATCACATATTCAGTTCAACAATCCATTTTCCCGCATATAAAGTTCGGCATTTTTCACGGTACCGTTTTTGAGTATCATCTCCCGTGCAAACTCATAATTTTCAAGATGATTACGTTCCATTAACATACGGACGGAACGGTCAACCACCTTGTTGTTTATCAGGCGGACATTGACCATCCTGTTACCCTCGACCCTACCCAGGCGTATCAATACGGTAGTACTTATCATATCGAAAACCATTTTTTGCGATGTCCCGCTTTTCATGCGAGTACTTCCGGTCACAAATTCGGGACCGGTAATCAATTCGACCGGATAGTCGGAATAATGAGAAACGGGCGCACCGGGATTATTAACAATAGAACCGCAGGGAATACCGTTTTCCTTGCATTTTTTCAGCGCGGCAAGCACAAAAGGCGTTGTTCCGCTTGCAGATATGCCTATGACAATATCTTTCGATGAGATATTTTCCTGAAGGAGGGAGTTCCAACCTTCTTCTTCGTCGTCTTCCTTTTCTTCGAGGGCATCCACCAGATTGCGTATTCCTCCTGCAAGTATGACGTTGATTTTTCCTTTCTCAATACCGTAAGTATTAGGTAATTCTATAACGTCAAGTACCGACAGGCGTCCGCCGCTCCCGCAGCCGAGATAATACATCCGACCGCCGTTTTTAAGTTGTCTTTCAACGGCGCTTATTAATTTTTCGATTTCCGGAAGCGCCTTTTCAATAGCATACGCTACGGTTTTATCTTCAGCGTTAATAT
>BNXB01000256.1 GCA_025999255.1 Bacteroidia bacterium
CTGCTTGCATAGTTCCATGATAAGGAGCATTAAAATCAATCCAATTATACAACGTTTTCCATTCTTTTTCCGTCAGTTCTACGTTATGATGACCTTTTTTGAGCATTTGAATCAAAGGACTGGTTGAGACGTGGTATTCATAAGGATATAACACCTTCATACCGGCTTCAGGGCCCTGACGGCGAACATAAGGATGTAAATCAAGGTAACTTTTGCTATATCTCCGGTTATTAGGAACATCTTCATCAATTCGTCCTCCGGTATAATTCCGCTTGATGGAACCATTGTGACAACTGATACAAGCCCTATCCAAAATAGGTTGTATTTCCAGTTCGAAAGTGAATGAACGAACTCCGCCTTCCGGAACAATCAGGTTTTTCGCAGGTTTCAAAGAAGCCATAGCCCTTTTAGGTTTTGGAATCTGATTCTGATCTTCATGACACCCGACGCAGGAAACCACTTCGCCCGGCATTCCGGTCAACCAGCTTCTCATCCATTGTATTGCGCTTCCATCTTTATCTTAAGGCTGAAGGGAGATCGGCGTATTTGCAGGAATATTGAACATAACGGAACCATCTTCTTCGACAGGCACCTCGCCTAACAAACGCTTGATGTCCCATCCGCTTTGAATTCCCTGAGCCACATGATCCGATAGAGAACGATTGTAAGCATATTCATAAGCAAATACACGTAAAGATTTTACCGTGCCTTTCGGAACATCAGGTAAACCTTCTCCCTCATAAATATCCTGGATAAATACCGTCGCCTCTTTCTTACTCTCATTTATTTTTGAAGGAATAACCGGAGGAAGCGGACGTTTAATCAACGGAATACCATGAATATAACCCTCTCCTTCTTCCATTACAATCGGAGTCATATTGTCATAAATATCCACCAGATAAAGCCCCCAAAGACTATTCGGATTTAATTTGGCCGTAACAAGGAAATATTTTTCACTGACAGGATAAGGTTTTAGAAACTGGGGATACACATCATTGACCAATTCATCTTTAACCAACGGAATGATAGGTCGTTTACCGAAAGGTATCTCCTGTAACATCCCTTTCTCACCCTTCCTGCTCTTTGCCGGGTCAAAAACCATTAACCGGCCGCTACGGGCAACACCGTGATGACCCGATATAACTCCTACAAACTGAGTCGTATGATTCGGTAAAGGTTGGACATCAAAAGTACTGTTCGGAAAAACCGAACCGCTACCGTAAAGCGAACGCTGTTCCGTACCATCGGGATTCATATGCATGACCATACGTGAAAAATAATGGGTCAGATCCGTATATTCCCAACGAACATACATCAGGCGGCCATTATTCATAACCGTAGGATGCCAGTTTGCATCCTGATCA
>BNXB01000257.1 GCA_025999255.1 Bacteroidia bacterium
GATACCCCATCGACTACATATAACGGAGAATCGCCATTGCGCGATCCCATTCCCCGGATGGTTACCGTTGGTGAAGACAGCGGATCGCCGCTATTATTTGAAATCGTTACTCCGGCAATTTGTCCTTGCATTGATTCGATTATATTACCCGAACGGCTTTTGATATCTTCGGAGATTTTTTTATTTGATGCTGCAACCGAAAGATTGGCTTTACGGGACCAATGTCGGTTCCGGTGGAGTTATTTTAATAACTACTAAAAAAGCTCAGGAAGGGAAACCTGTTGTGTCGGTTCGCATGAATTATGGCGTTCAGTCTGCATGGAGAAAACCTCAGATGTTGAATGCCGAAGAATATGTGAAAGTACGTACCGATGCAGCTGGAGTCGATAATGTGGCTGTCCCGAGCGGGATTGATCCGAATATTTATCCTTATGGACAAGTTACACGGACAAATTGGATTGATGAGATATTCAGAACAGGGAATATGCAGCGTTATGCTGTAACGATCAACGGAGGATCAAGTCAATTGAAAGCATATGCCTCAGCTGAATATGGCAAATTAGGAGGTACTTTACTGAATACCTATTCCGAGGAATTCGGATCCAAGCTTAATATTGATTTCAGAATTAACGATCGAGTATCACTGACGGAACGGATAAACTTTACATACAGTAACGGACAGGGCGGAATTAATACTTCCAGTCATACGGGTGTTACGGCTTCGGCAATGTTTTATCCTCCTTCGGCTACTGTATATGATATGGATAAAGAGGAAAATTTTATCTATGACTCTAACGGTAATAAGCAGTTCGGAGGAACGGTTCCTTCATGGGCGAAAGATTTAGGCGTTGCCGGAACTTTTGGGGAAATCGTAAATCCTGTTGCGACATTGATGAGGTTGAATCAGAACAGACCAAGTCAAAGAGTATTTTCAACAACAAGTCTGGTCGTTAATCCTTTGACAGGATTGAAGTTTACTTCCGAATTTTCAATAGGCAGCAAAAATTATCGTTATGAGAATTTTTCAGTCAGAGTGTTGGAAATAGGAAAAACAAATGATCAAAATTCGCGTACATTGTCGTATTCAAGAACTAATGACTGGCTTTGGGAAAATGTGTTATCATACGATCGTAATTTTGATAAACATATGGTTAGTGCAATGGCCGGTTATTCGATGAAATATAATGCCTACAATTCGCTTGATGTTACTTTATATGGTTTTCCTGATGAAGATGAGTATTCGCAACATCTTATAAACGGTACCGATTGGAGCCGGACAAAACCCGGCGAGGGACGTACGCAGGAGTCCCAGGTTTCGGGATATGCCCGCGGTGCGTATTCTTTTGACAACCGGTATTTC
>BNXB01000258.1 GCA_025999255.1 Bacteroidia bacterium
CGCATACAACAACCTTAAGTAATCGTAAATTTCCGTGGAAGTCCCCACCGTGGAACGTGGATTCCGGGTGTTTACCCGCTGCTCGATTGCAATTGCAGGAGGAATTCCTTTAATATAGTCACATTCGGGTTTACTCATTCTCCCAAGAAACTGGCGGGCATAAGAAGACAGACTCTCCACATACCTGCGTTGACCTTCGGCATACAATGTATCAAAAGCAAGAGACGATTTACCGGAACCGGATAATCCGGTTACAACAATAAACCGATCCCTGGGAATGGCAAGATCAATATTTTTGAGATTATTAACTCTTGCACCTTTAACTATAATATTATTGGACATACAAAAAAATAAGAATTGCAAAGGTACAATTTTTCCGGAACAAATAAATAATGACGCTATTCATAAAATTTCGATGCGCACATACAGCACCATTGAATCAGACTGAAATCCTGTTTTATGCCGAATGATAATTCTAAATTTATTGATTGTTGTTCTCCATTATAACCTCTTTCAGTATATTTGTTCCATTTATTGCGGCAGGGAAACCTGCATAAACAGTCATTAGTAGCATAATCTCTTTTATCTCTTCTTCGTTTATCCCGATATTTAAAGCTCCTTTAATATGAAATTTCAATTGTGGTTGTGAATTACCCAATGTTGCTAAAGTGGCTATTGTAGCAACCTGACGATATTTTTTATCCAAATTTTCTCTCGAAAAAATATCTCCATATCCGTACTCTATCGTAAATTGGACAAGTTCCGGAGATATTTCTCCATAACTATCCCTTAATATTTGTTCTTGTTCTTTGTTCAGAAGTGATAAATATTCAACGCCAACCTTATATCTATCCGGATTATTTCGAATCAAAAGGTTTGCTCCTTTTCTGTCGATAATACCTTTCTCTAATCGCTCTTGCAGAACTTCTTTAAAAGCGTTCATTGCATTTATACTTCTTGGAAATCCCGTATAAACAGACATTTGCAAGATTATTTCTTCGACTTCATTTATTGAACATCCAGAGTTTAATGCTCCATTTAGATGAACTTTTAATTGGGGAATCGCCCCCTGTGTAATAAGGGAAGAAACTGCCACAACTTCTTTTGTTTTATTATCCAAAGAGTTAAGGCAATAAACATCCCCGAATGAATATTCGATAATAAAACGGACTAAATCAGGAGAAATACTTTCCAAACTATTTACTACATTTTCTCCGGCTTCTCCGTCTATTTCCTGTAACTTACTCCACCCGCGAGTATAACGCTCTGACTTTTCCATTTGTGAATACGCATTGAATACCGGCAGTAGGGCCAGCATAATTAATACTAATTGGTTCATTTTTCTATCTTTT
>BNXB01000259.1 GCA_025999255.1 Bacteroidia bacterium
GTTCCGCTACAATCTGAGAAGCAGCACAGGAAATATAATATCCGCCGGAAGCAGCATAATCGCCCATGGAAACAACGATTGGTTTCACTGCTTTTAATTCTTTAACCGCATGCCAGATCTGTTCCGAAGCAAAAGCGCTCCCTCCCCTTGAATTGACACGGAAAACCACCGCTTTTACATTCTCATCTTTTTTCAGTTTATTCAATTCTTTTACAAATTCCTTTGCCGTAATTACGTTTACCGATGCCATAAACGGGTTACTTTCAAAATCATCGGGAATAATTTCTCCCTCAGCATACAACACCGCGATTTTTTCCTTCACGATTTTCTTACCAATTGCAGGAATTGTACTCAAATCTTTCACAGTTGCCACAGCCAACTTATCATCTTCACCGATTTCAACCAGTTCTTTCAGCAGTTTTTCCACTTGATCAGGATACATCAGTTCATCTATAAATCCATATTTTACGGAAACCTCCGGTTTATCAAAACCAAAACCTTCATTAGCATATTTATTCAAATCTTCAACAGAAATATTCCGGCTTTTTGAAACGGTTTCCAATTGATGATTCCAGATATCTCCCATATAAGAAGTAATCTGTTCCCGGTTGGCGTCACTCATTTTATCCAACATGTAAGGCTCTACCGCCGATTTATAAGTACCGACCTTAAAAATCTGCATTTCTATACCGGCTTTTTCCAACATTCCCTTATAAAACTGCAATTGAGACGATAATCCCAGGAATTCCAACAATCCCTGAGGATTCATAATCACCTTATTAGCCAAAGAACAGACGTAATAGTCACCTTGTCCATAATAATCGCCGTAAGAAACAATGAATTTACCACTCTCTTTGAAATCTGCTAATGCATTACGGATAGCTTCCAAAGTAGCAAAACCGGCATTTGCCCCACTGGCTTTGATATAGATCCCTTTGACCCGGTCATCGCTCTTAGCTCTGTCAATGGCATCCAGAATCTCTTTCAAACCTGTGGATTTTGCATCTTTTCCCATCAGTACAGCCAATGGATTGGAAATGGAACGCTCACTGACCAAACCTTTCAAATCTATCTGCACAACAGTTTTATCCGTCAGAGTATAGGCCGGGGTACTTGACATGGCTCCAACTATCCCTATAAAAGCAAACAGGGAAATAATAAACAAGAGAATACTTGCGATAATTACGCCAAACACCGACGCAAACATCATTTTAAAAAAATCTTTCATTGTAATTATTTTTAGAATTAATATTTATTCATCTTTAATTGATATTTATTCATCTTCCCGGAATTCAAGAATGTCACCAGGTTGACATCCCAAGACGTCACAGAGAGCTTCC
>BNXB01000260.1 GCA_025999255.1 Bacteroidia bacterium
TCCAAAAAGGCAGCGGATAAGTAGCAAAAATTTCGCTTATTATCTGCGAAAATTTTTGTACTTTTGTGGTCGGATTCCAATCTAAAAATGAATTATCGAGTGAAAAACAAGCTATTCTTAATCTTGTTCGCTTTTCTCCCGGCTTTATTCACAGAAGCCGGAAATAAAGAAAAACAATTTGTCGTGGTTATTGACCCAGGGCACGGGGGACACGACACAGGAGCTCCCGGCGCATCCGCCAAAGAAAAGCACATTGTATTGGCGGTATCGAAATTACTTGGAGAATACATCAATAAAAAACATCCTGAAGTAAAAGTGGCTTTTACACGGAAAACCGATGTATTTATAGAGCTGGACGACCGCGCAAACTTTGCTAATAAATCCAAAGCCGATTTGTTTATCTCTATTCACACCAATTCCGTAAAGAAAAACAAAAAACCGAACGGAGCCGAGACCTATACTTTCGGACTTGCCAGAACCCAGGAAAATTTGGAAGTCGCTATGACGGAAAATGCAGCCATTTTATTAGAAGATAATTACGAAGAACGGTATGAAGGCTTTAATCCGAATTCATCCGAGTCTTACATTATTTTCGAATACATGCAGAACAAATTTGTGGATCAAAGTATCGAATTTGCTTCTTATGTGCAGGACGAACTGATAAAAACAGCTAAACGCAAGGATAGAGGCGTCAGACAATCCAGCTTCCTGGTATTAAGAAAAGCAAGTATGCCCAGGGTTCTGGTTGAACTCGATTTTATATCCAATCCCAGTGTCGAGGGATTCATGAAAAGTCAGAAAGGCCAGGAAACCATGGCCAAATCTATTTCCAATGCCTTCGATAAGTACTATAAAAAATATAAACCGCAGGGAGGAGAAAGTAACCTGCAACCAACGATAGCTGTAACTTCGACCGAAAAGGCTGTTTATAAAGTACAAATATTGGCTTCCGATGTTGAACTGGCAAAAAACTCCAGGCAATTGAAAGGTTATAAGGCCGATTTTTATTACGAAAAAGGACTGTACAAATATACTTATGGAGAAAGCTCGAACTGGAATGAAATTTCTCAAATAAGGAAATCGTTATTGAAAGATTTCAAAGATGCTTTTATCATCACGTTCAAAGACGGGAAAAAAGTTGAGAATTGAAAATTGAAAATTGAGAGAGTGGAGAGTGGAAAATGAATGTAAAATTTTAAAACATGAAGAAATATTTTAGTAAAGAGGTTGTTATCGGATTAGTTACAATTATCAGCTTGTTGGTATTGTATTTTGGATTCAATTATCTGAAAGGGATTAACATATTCACTCCAACCAACCACTATTACGTCAAAAT
>BNXB01000261.1 GCA_025999255.1 Bacteroidia bacterium
ATCAAAAGTCAGTCTCCTTATTTTTCCTGTTTTCTGATCGTATGTAACCAGGTTTCCGACAGCATCGCTGCCATTCACACAAGGAACAGCCTGATATCCGACATTTGAAACTGCTATTACCTTATTATCAGGAAGATAAGTTGCATCAAAAAATTCCAGGTCTTTTTCCGGAGATTGTATTACTTTCCGGAGATTTTTTCCGTCGATACCTACCTCATACACATTCCACAGGTTGTTTTCTCCAATCATGGAAAACATGACCCGGTCGCCTTCCCAATGTAATTTCAAATCGGGAACAGACGAAGTGTTCGAAGGCTTGAATATAGTTCTGCTTTTAACATCCCCCCTCAAATCGGTTAATTCCATGATTTCCGCATTGAAACCCCTTCTAGAAGCAGAAGACTGATTCGACCAGTTATTCGGTTGAGTGCCCAAATAAGGAGCATTCGCCCTCCTCGCATTCGTACCGATAGTGTATTTACTCACCAGAATACGATCCATATCGAGGCCGGGATTGGATAACAAGATATCCCTTTTCAATTGCAGCGCTTTCCGGGCGGCAGCCATAGAGACCGGATTATTAGAGTAAATACCGTCAAATCCTGCATTTACCAAGGTTTTCAATTCCGCCAGCTTAACCTGGGTTTCTGCCAATTTAAATGAAGGATTTGATTTCATATCGTTTATTGCGGTTTCAATATTCGCAATATTGAGCCATGCCAACTGTTCATCGATTTTATTAACCTCATTTGCAATCATAAACAATTCCAGAAGCCCGGCAGTCCTTTTCTCAAGATTATTTTCCGCCGTCAGGTTCCGGATTCCCGATTCAAAATAAGGTGTTTTCCTGATATACCGGCAAATGTTCTCTATCATTTCCTTTTCGGATGAACCGTCCATGGAACTTAAAAACTTTTTTCTCCCGGCGACATCCTGATAAGACATAACAACATTTATCTCAGACGGATATTGCTTCAGAAGCGCTTGTATTTCCGGATTAACATTCAAAGAATCAAAAGGTATTCCTTCCTTCCGAATTTTGTCCATCACCGCTTTTTTTGTGCTAATAACAGTTTCTATCCAACTTTCAGGAGCCGGAACAACTGTTTTCTTATTTACTTTCTGGGAAAAACCGGTCAAAGTAAAACAGATACAAACCAGAATGATTAGATTTTTTCTCATATTTCGTATTCAGATTAATTACTTGTTTTTATATTTGGATAACTTTTTCAAATTCTCATTTTCAACGGGGAATACGCAGGATATTCTCCCGATGCCGTTTCCTTCCTGTAGCTGCCATACCGGCTGATTTTCAGGATTTATTTCAACAA
>BNXB01000262.1 GCA_025999255.1 Bacteroidia bacterium
TTTTCCATAAAACAAAAGTGAATTTAGAATTATTATTTTTCAAAACCTATGTGCAAAACTTTTTCCAACAAATCCAATGCTCCTTTCTTCCTTCCCACCTCAATACATTGCCGAATCACATCCAAATCAATCTTCTCAACAGCCGAAAAATCAATCCGCAAATCGTCTTCCAAATACTCGCGCATTGCCTTAACAGATTGAAGGCGCAAATTGGGCGTGGTAACAATCTTGTCACACAAAGCCTTTTCGGGCGTGGCAATCAGAAAGGCATAAGAATTGTCTATTATCTCCTGCCGGACACCTATCGTGTAATATGGGGCAGGCAGTTTTACATACTCAAAATGTCCAAGCGGCGTATCGTACTGCTTGTGCAACTTTGTAGTAACCGAACGCATCGTAAAAACTCGTTCGGGTATCAAACCGTAATACGCAAGGGCAGATTCGAGCGAAATGTATGACGGTCCGTATAAATGATTTGCCACCAATTCGGTTGAAATTTCCTGATTATGAACCTTTGGGGCAACGACATACAAATTCCGCTTTACCCTGATTATAATGCCCTTTCGTTCCAATTCCGACAGCTTCTTTTTTGGGTCTTTCAAGTTGCCATATAATGAAACTAAAACATCTTTGTTTACAGGAATAATTCCTAAATTCTTTAATCTTTCCATTTCTTCACTCAAATAATCTTGCAAAGATAGTAAAATTTTGATAGATAATGGAATTTTTTTCTATTTTCTATCGAAATTCTGCTATTTTTTGAAATAAGTATGCAATAATATCAATTTCCGGTATCATAAATTGTCTGTTTCTATTTCTTCGTTAATAATTATTTTCCATTTATTATCTGTCTTATATTCGGATAATTCTAATTTTTTAGATGTCAACGACAAGGGACATTTCTTAAATTTTATACCTGTCTGTTTTGCTTTTTGTTCTAATGTATCAGCCAATTTTTCGTATCCTAATAAGTCAAGCAAATAGCCCAGACGCTGTATGGCTTGGCTATTAAATAATTCAAAAAAATCTGCCTCTAAATTGTCAAAATTCATCGTTTCTGGCAATTCGTTCAAAACAGTTGCAACTCGATTTAATCCACCTGTGTTTTTTTTATAAATAATTAAATCAAAAACTGGACGGTTTTGACGAATGGACGATTTTTCCCGCATTGGAAATGACCTACTTTGCTTCACCTGCACAAATCATGCAACTGTCTTTTTCTTCAGACAAAGTGTATCCTGCCTATTGGGAAATGCACGGAGTTGTAAGTTATTTGAACGGATATGCCGAAGATGTCCGCATTGAGCCGCACGCATTCCGCGAAAGCTAAT
>BNXB01000263.1 GCA_025999255.1 Bacteroidia bacterium
TTATCGATCATATACATTACATTGTCTCCTCCCACAACAGCATCAGGTACGCCGGTTGCAATAGAAGCGGTAACCGTCCAGTCCGACCTGTCTATCGGAGTAAGGGCGCTTTCCGGATAAGAGGAAGAGATTCCTCTCAACGGCAGGGGAGTCCAGGCAGGACGATTCTGTCCTGTTACCATTGTACATTCTTCTGCAGTTTTCGGTAAAGGGATAATGACGTTTTCTTTGAGCGCCTTTCCCATTTTTGCCCGTAATTTAGCTTTTACCTGTTCTTCGGAAACCCGGATACCCCATTGATTGAAATACTCGGTAAGGTCGTAACCCGATACCTGGGAAGCCTTCCAGATCAGGTAAGCGCGCCGTTCGTCGGTTCCGCCTCCGGTTACTTTTTCTTCCCGTACAACACGGTGCAGTCGCTTGTAAAAGTCATCGCCGAAAATCAGAAACAATTGTTCCCATACCATAAAACGTAATTCGTCGCGGTTAAATCCTGTAACAGCCTCCAATTCACTGTCCGGCATATCGTATATCCGTTTTGAGAAAAAAAGTTTCAAGTAGGAATTCTGAACCTGTGTCCACCGTGTAGCGGTGGTACGGTTATAACCCGAACCCTGGATAGACCTCTCTACCACATAAGAATAAATATTGACGGTCGATTCGGTCGATTGATTAATCTGGTAAGCAGGTTGTTGGTGCTGGTGCCCCAGTTCGTGCCCCAACATCCACGAATTATTGCTTGCAGTTCCCAGTTTTGTCAGATAACGGTGACGACTACCATGCGGATAGCCGGTATAACCGATTGCGTTGGCATGAGGACTGGCGCTGGTATTTTCAGTC
The DNA here is from genome assembly GCA_025999255.1 of Bacteroidia bacterium. GTDB lineage: Bacteria > Bacteroidota > Bacteroidia > Bacteroidales > Azobacteroidaceae > BNXB01. The sequence goes on from BNXB01000263.1 coordinate 841, forward strand.
AGCAGGAATCTTACTCCTCCTGCTTTCAGACGGTGATGCAAAGGATTCGGGTCGTTGTTGTCCATACCGCTTATTTCGTCTTCTTTTGCAAGCAAATCATGCAAAGATTCCATCCATTCGTTTTTCTTTTCATTAACGGAATACGACTGAGCCGCTTCCCGGGTAGCTACTACTGCTACATAATCGGAATGATAGAGTACGTCGGGAGTTTGACAGGTTTGCATCATTTCGGTAAATTCTGCATCGGTAGTCACTCCGAAAACATAAGGAGGCGCATGTACGTGCTCGCTATTCGCAGTAAAAGTTACTTTCGCCAGGCCTTTAGGTTCGGAATTACCGTCCTGAACAAACTCCAACCAGATGAGACCGCCGGCAGTTACAGTAATTGTATTGACTCCTTCCTTCAGAGTAGTTCTGGTTCCCGTATTCCTGTCATTTACATTGAATCCCATAGTTCCCACGGTGAGTACAGGCATCACATTCAGTTCC
>BNXB01000264.1 GCA_025999255.1 Bacteroidia bacterium
GGCTACCCAATTCTTCTTCGATACGAAGTAACTGGTTATATTTAGCCATACGGTCGGAACGGCTCAATGAACCGGTCTTGATTTGTCCCGAATTAGTAGCGACTGCAATATCGGCAATCGTAGCATCTTCCGTTTCACCGGAACGGTGAGAAGTTACGGAAGTATAACCATGACGGTGAGCCATTTCGATAGCATCCAAAGTTTCGCTCAAAGACCCGATTTGGTTTACTTTGATCAGGATAGAATTGGCACAACCCAATTCAATACCCTTTTTCAGGTATTCTACGTTAGTAACGAACAAATCATCGCCCACCAACTGACATTTACTTCCAATCTTGTCGGTCAGAAGTTTCCATCCGTCCCAGTCGCCTTCAGCCATACCATCTTCGATAGAATCGATAGGATATTTGGCTGCCAGTTCGGCCAGGTAATCGGCTTGTTGAGCCGAAGTACGTTTAGCGCCGTTTGCACCTTCAAACTTTGTATAATCGTAAATACCATCTTTATAGAACTCGGAAGAAGCACAGTCCAGACCAATCATCACATCGGAACCAGCTTTGTAACCTGCCGACTCAATAGCTTTGATAATTGATTCCAAAGCATCTTCCGTACCTTTCAATGCAGGAGCAAAACCTCCTTCATCGCCTACTGCAGTACTCAAATTCCTGTCGTGTAATACCTTTTTTAAAGAATGGAACACTTCGGCTCCCATTCTCAGACCTTCACGGAAAGAGGAAGCTCCTACCGGACGGATCATAAATTCCTGGAATGCAATCGGAGCATCGGAGTGAGAACCGCCATTGATAATATTCATCATCGGAACAGGCAATACAAAAGTATTCGTTCCTCCGATGTAACGGTACAAAGGAATATCAAGGTAAGCGGCAGCAGCCTTTGCAACAGCAAGAGAAACTCCCAGAATAGCGTTAGCGCCTAATTTGGATTTGGTTTTAGTCCCATCCATTTCGATCATTTTCTTATCGATAGCGCGTTGTTCCAATGAACTCATACCGATTAAAGCCGGAGCAATCACGTTGTTGATATTGTCCACAGCTTTCAAAACCCCTTTACCCAGATAACGTTTTTTGTCGCCATCACGTAATTCCAAAGCTTCATTTTCTCCTGTTGAAGCTCCCGACGGAACAGCGGCGCGGCCAATGATGCCCGACATCAAATGTACATCTACCTCTACCGTAGGATTGCCTCTTGAATCCAGAATCTCTCTATCAACGATTTTTACTATTTCCATAAATTCGTTTTTAATTGGGTTTATAAATAAATTTTATTAATTTTATACGATTGGAAATGACAAGATGTCAAATT
>BNXB01000265.1 GCA_025999255.1 Bacteroidia bacterium
CTCAGGTATCGGGTAACAGAGTCAGCAATTCGACTCATCCCCAGCAAGTGTATCCGGTATGTGCTTCTTCTCTTACTGCAATGCCGAATTCCGATCCGGCCTCGTATGGTAATATCGATTCTCCGGGTTGTCCTTTTCCCGGTTCTTCGGGAAATATTTCATTTACGGATTATTCCACCCCTTCGGCAAAATCCTGGAATAGTAACAATACGGCAAAACCCATTACAGATATCAAAGAGGAAAACGGTTTGATTTCTTTTTCTTTCATGAAATCCAATGTGACGGTTTCTAATGTTAAAACGGCTGTGAATGGTCAGAATGTGACTATTACCTGGAATTTGCCGGATGGAGCGTTTCCGGATGGTTATACTATATACAGGAACGATCAGACTATTGTTGTTCTAAATGAGGGAACAACCCAGAGTTATACACAATATGGCGTTTCTGCCGGAACTTATACTTATTGTGTCGCTCCGATTTATGGAGTTTCCGAATCACCGAAACAATGTGCTACGGCTGTTGTTTCCGGAAATGTGATAAGTTGTCCTGCGGTGAGTAATTTGTCAGTGGTAGAGAAAGGAAATTCAATCAGTTTGAATTGGGAATCGGATTATCAGAATGTTTGGGTTTCCAAAGCCGGAACGTTCGGCGGATATTTTGTCAAGTATAACGATGCAAATTATACTGTTGCAAGTCGTTTTTCAACAGAAGATCTCCGTTATCGCTACGGATTATCGCTGACCAAAGTGATAGTGGCTATTAATAGTTTAACATGTAAATATACAATTAAGGTATGGACTCCCAATGCGAATGTGACTACGCCGGGTAATCCGGTGTTAACTCAGTCATTCACTCCTCAGACTAGTGGAATCCATGAGATCAACCTGAACAGTCCTATTCCTCTCGACGATTCGGGTAAAGATTTGTGGATAGGAATCTCGTTCGAACAATCTACGATAGATTTTGTTGCAGCAATAGACGGAGGGCCTCGAAAAGTCGGAACAAATTATGTCTTTATAAATAATACCTGGTATCAGACCAATGTACAGGATGACTTTAATTTTTATATAGAAGGATATGTGGAAGATAAAAATATAAAGTCGAATGTCGCTGTTTCGTCTTCAGCTTTGATTCCTGCCGGGAATACAGATATTCTTAAGGCATCGGCTGCAATTTTTGAAGGCTATAAGGTTTATCGTGACGGTCAATATCTGAAGACAACCAACACAAAATCTCTTTTGGATGAGGATGTGCCGGAAGGAAATCATATCTATTGCGTTTCGGCTGTTTACGGTAGCTGTGAATCGGAACAGACG
>BNXB01000266.1 GCA_025999255.1 Bacteroidia bacterium
GTAGAGAACAGCAGGTACCGGTTGAGAAAAAAATTAAAAGCCTCGTCCGAACAAAATTTAAACGAGTTCTTTCTTAATTTCTAGGAAAATATATAACTCTATTACTTACGAATGGCCATGGGATTTTGCCTACGGAAACTACAGGATGGGACAGCTGCTTTATTCGTCCAACATCAAATTCTTTTCATTTTTTAGGCGGTTGAGTTGTTCGCGTTGCACTTCGGCAATGCTTTTGGTAGGCGTGGGCTGATTTTCGGGCAAAATGCCGCCTACGCGGGCAATCGTGTTACGCACTTCCTGCCCTACTTCGTTGTGCGCGGCGTTTGCCTCGTCTGCGCCCTGTATGTTGTCCTTGCGGATTTTTTCTTCGGCAAGCGAAATGCGGAAAAGGTTGGCTATCAATTCCTGCGAGTTCATAAAGTCGAGGATTTTCTCTTTGGAATTCAGGTTCTTGCGCCTGTGAATGTCGGCAACCGTTTCGCCGCCGTACAAGCCCATATAGCCCGAATTTTGAAACGCTGCAAATTCTTCTTCGCTAATAACGCCCGCAATGCGGGCGGCTTCGGCAAGCATCTGGTTCCACTGCTTAATGTCGCCGCGAATGACGAGGCGTTTGTTGGCCTCGTCAAGCTGGTTGAAATAATCGGCGACTTCGGCGCGGCGCGTCTGAATGGCGAAATAGGTTTGTCCTGTAGCAATAATTTCCTTTCGCGGGTCGCCGTTCTGCACAATCAGGTAGCAGGCGTAGCGCGAAAGTTTGTAATCGACAATCTTTTTGGTTTTGCTGACCTCGGCAAAACCAAAAATAACTCCGTCTTTTCTTGGTTTTGACGGCATCTCTACCATTTTCCTGACGTCAGGAAAATGGTCAGCAATGTTAAAACCGCTATTTTTGCACGCCAACATAGCGCGGTCTATCACTTTTTGGAAATTGCGCCATTGCACATATTCCAGTACGGGCGCAAGTTCTCTTGCATACCAAAATTCGTTTTCGTTTTCATCAACCCTTTTGATTTGTTCAAAAGTTTGATATTCTTTTGCCTGTAATTTGCTCATATTAATATTTTTTCACTTTTTATATTTTTTTTTTGGCAATTGATATTTGTTTTAATTTTCTGGCAAACTATTAAAAATTCCCATTACCTTGATTTCCGCCGCAAAGGTACGACATTTCGCACGAAATCAGTATAATACATCCCGATTTCGCATTAAGCAGATACAAATCGTGCAATACGACCACATAGCGGTTAAACCTGTGTAGCCAGGGCTGTAGACCTTTGCGTAACCCTTGGACAATAATATCCCCGAAAC
>BNXB01000267.1 GCA_025999255.1 Bacteroidia bacterium
TTGCTCCTGTGAAAGGCCGGATATTTTGTGATACGGCTCCTTTTGCTGAGAAATACCATGCGGTTAAGGCCGGATTAGGTTGGATTGGCAAAAATACGCAGTTGATTTTGCCGGGAAAGGGTTCTTTTTTCTTTTTAGGCGCTATTTTATTGGATATTCCTTTGGAATATGAGGGAAAAGAGATTCCGAATCGTTGCGGAAACTGTACCAGATGTATGGATGCGTGTCCTACAAATGCTTTGATAGCTCCCGGTCAATTGGATGCCTCCCGGTGCCTTTCCTATCTGACTATCGAATATAAAGGCGAGTTACCTGACTTTTATAGAGACAAGGCCGGAAACCGGGTTTATGGTTGTGATACCTGTAATGTAGTCTGTCCCTGGAATCGATATGCGCAAGGTAACCAAAAAGAATGAATATATTTTTGTGAAATATTATAAATATCCGGATATTGTTCACTCTTATGATAACTTCAGCATCTCTCGTCAGCAAATGGTGTCGGGAGGTAGTGGTAGTGAAGTTTGTCCGACATTGAACTTTGTTGAGTTATTTGATGGTATAGATAAAAATGCAGACGGTACTTTCAAAACTCTTGATGCGAACGGAAAGTATATCTTGTGGGATAGCCCAATGCAGGCATTTGCAAATGCAGAACCCCGTTTACGTGCAACCGTTCTTTTACCAATGGATGAATTTAAAGGCGAATCGATTGAAATCCGCAGAGGTATTTGGGTTGGAGATGTTGCCGGTGGAATCAGTAGATTGATTCCTGAGGGTTGGACAGGTACTTACCAGACATATCATCCGAATCCTCCTGCCGGAAAATTGTTGACAACAGCCAACGAGGCGGACAGAGGAGCTACAAATGCGAATCGCGGCTTGGTAAATGGTTATTTTACTTGTACTAACGGACAAAAATTGATACCGGCGGGACTTAGTGGAACTGTTGATGTTTTACTTGGTATTTATGACACTAAATCAGGATTCCTTATTCGTAAATACATGGACGAAACTATGACAAAAGAAAATCTTGGCGCCGGAAAGTCTGATCAGGGATGGATCGAATTCCGATATGCGGAAATTCTGCTCAACCGTGCTGAAGCAGCTTATGAGTTACACTCGGCCGGAGTTTCAGGTGTTGATTACCAAGCTGATGCTTTTACATGTATCAATGATATCAGAAAACGTGCCGGAGCTGTTCAAATGACAAACAAGAGCGAGTTGAACAATATAAACATCGTTCGTAAAGAAAGAAGAAAAAACAGAATTGCTGGAATTGATTGATTACGAG
>BNXB01000268.1 GCA_025999255.1 Bacteroidia bacterium
CTTTAAAATCAGTGGAGAGTGTTGTTATTCCACCAGCCAGAATTTCTTTTAGCGGGGTATCGTTATAGGAAATTATGCCAAATTCTTTTCCGGGAGTAAAATTTTGTTTTTCGGCCTGTTTCAAAATGTCAACAAGATCTCTGTCATTTACCAGCATAAACAAATCGTCTTGTTTTATTTTTTTTATTTTTACTGAATTTAAATAGCTATGTTCGAATCCATGGTCTTTACAAAATCTTTGTAAACCATGGTAACGCTCATATGGTTCCTTTTCTTCGCCCTGTACCATTAATATACGTTTGTATTTCAGTATATGATTTAACCCGGAGTTTAGGGCTTCATAAGTGTCCTTTTCGAAATTTTGAGCTACAGAGGAATATTTCCCTTTAAGTTCCGGATGAAAGTGATCCAATAAGAAAACCTTTCCATTAATGGTTTGTAAAAAAGAGTCTATTCCCTGAAATTTTCCAGGCATGATAATATAGGTAGTATATTTTCCATTAGAATCATTAATTAATGAGCCAAATACTTTTCGGTTATAATTATGAAAATAAAGATCTACCGTATCCGTTTTTCCGATATTTTCTATGAATGAATTATAAAGATCTTCCTTGAATTCATTGAATTCATTAAATAATAAAAAGATATTATTTTTCGATGGAATTCTGGTATTTACTACATAATAACCAATCCCCGGATTGGAATCGATGATACCTCTTGATTTTAACTCATTGATTCCAGAGAATACAGTATCGCGAGAAAGATTATAAATTCCTCTAAATTCGTTGATGGAAGGTATCCAGTCACCTTTCTTTAACTCTCCTTCATTTATCCCTTTAATCACGTGGTTTACAATTAGTTTGTATTTTGATTCTTTGATTTTCATATTGATATTTTCTTTTTTATGCAAAAATACAAATATTTGGGAACAATCCAAAACCAGTTCGTACCAGTAGTGTATGTTTTTAAACATAGAAAAAAATACACACCAGTACGTACCAGTTTGATATAATATACTTATCTTTGCCGGTGTTAATATCAGTACTATGAAACAAGGGATCATTTTTAGTATCGAGGAGTTTGCTATACACGATGGACCAGGTATACGGACAAATATATTTCTTAAAGGATGTCCTTTAAGATGTGCGTGGTGCCATAATCCGGAAGGCATTTCTCCATATCCCCAATATATCATCAAAAAAAATGAACGCACCCTTTGCGGTTACGAAGTGTCATCCATTAATTTAGCCGAACAACTGCTTAAAAACAAAGATATATACAGATATAAC
>BNXB01000269.1 GCA_025999255.1 Bacteroidia bacterium
GGATGTTTGCGATAGAATCAGAAAATTACAGTCGTTCCCCGGATTAACCCACTCCCTGCAACGGATTTGAACATCGCTAACCATAGCCGTATATACGCTCATGTCGCGGAGAGTTTTGTCAAGATTAGTTCCCAGAGTAAGATTGGAATATTCTGTTGATTTATCGTATTTTCCGTAATACAGGTAAAAACGAGAAGCAAGTGCGTAAGAAGCCCGGCGATTGAAATGATATTTCGGAGCCGTTGAATATGCATTATCGTCTATCAGTGGAATACCGGCTTCAATATCTTTTTCAATTTTCTCATAAACTTCGGCTACGGTTCCCCTGTCAAATTTAGGGTTCAGCGTTATATTCGGTTTATCCAGATAAGGAATACCTAAGTCACTGTTCGAGGTAACTTCGTTATAATGCAAACTAAATAAATTGACCAGGATAAAGTGGCAATAAGCGCGAATTATTAAAGCTTCACCGCGTTGAGGTTGTAGTTCTGCCGGATTTCCCAAATCGTCAATGGCTTGTATTGCCCGGTTTGCTACATCAATAGAATTGTAATATGATATCCATACGCTGTTAGGTGAATCATTTCCGGTTTTATCAATATTATCATCCCAGAAAAAACAGTCTTCCTGGTTTTTATATGCATAAGTCAAATTCGCCGGGAAAATGCGATGGTCAATATTATCCGAAGCCATTTCAGACATCATCATAAATGAATTTCTCGGATAACCGCTTACCAGCCATGAACTGATCTTTTCCTTTGAATCCAACTCCGTTCTGTTATCCGGTGCGACATCCAAATAATCGTCGCACGAGGTAAAGCTTAGAACTGTTACCACAGAAAAAAATATGAATATAAAACAGTTATTTTTCATATGTACATAATTTATTTTTTAAAAGTCATATGAAACTCACATCATGTTCATGCCTCTTTGGTGCAAGTTTTACATGCTCGTTTCATATTAATTGATTATTAAATTCCTAATTGTAAAGTTAATGTATATTGTCTTGAAACAGGATATGAAACTCCTCCCGACCGGAAAAATTCCGGATCTGCACCATTTAATTTCTTATCTGCATACAGTAAGAGCAAGTTTGTCGCCTGCAACTTAAGAGAGAGATTTGTTATTTTTACTGCTGAAGTCCATTTCTTTGGAAAATCGTAAGTCAAAGAAACGTCTTTCAAGCGGACAAAACCACCATCGGCAACACGGACGTCAGAGTAATTATACGCAGCATAAGCATACCTTATATCCTTTTCTTTGTAATACTGGCGTTCTGTCGGT
>BNXB01000270.1 GCA_025999255.1 Bacteroidia bacterium
TTCGGCAGTGAGCGGTTCAACGGCTACGGTAAAAGTCCTGTCGAATACGACTCTGGTAACCGGTGGAGAAAAAAATGTTACAATCGGGGTTCAGGTACCGAATATTCGGGTACAGAGCGATGCACCGACACAAAATTATGTTGACCAGAATGATGAAAAATACTTTGAATTGAAGCTGGATGCCCAGAACGGGGAAGCCTCGTCCTTTATTGTGACGTTGACTGCAAGCCAATATGCGACATTCAGTGATTTTACACTGGACGGAACTTCGATAACACCAACCTCCAATACTATCAGCGGAACATCGATGGTAGCAAAGATAACGCTGAACACTACGAATATGGGAGGGAAACTGGGCAGTACCCCCAAGATACTAAAATTCAAGGCGAAAAGCAGTCGTTGCGGCGCAAGACCTATCACGACTTCGGTACAATATCCGGCAGCGAGTAATTGTGTCTCCCAGGCAGGAACTACCCTGACGATGAATATTCCGGAAGTGGCGGGAGTACCGAATATGCAACGAATTTCAAGAGGTTACGATACCGGCTATGACCAATGGAATGCTCCCTTAGATGGAGTAAATCCTACTTTTTATTCTTCGGTTTTCAAAAATAGCGGATCTGCCGATGCTTATGACTTGGCAATTACTCTTGGCGATGTGAATTTTGATGGTTGGGCTTATGTTGATACGGATAATATTTATTATAAAATAGGAACATCCGGAACAGAATACAAACTTGACCTCCCCCGGATACAAACAGTCAGCAGTCTGGGTTCAACGTCCAGGGCAGGGTTGTTACTGCTGAAATCCGGAGCGGTAGGGAAACCAACGACAGTGTTAACCAAGATTCCTGAAATTCTTCCTGCAGGTGAAACAATTTATATCCGTTGGGGGATGATTCGAGGGAATATATTCGACAACACAGTGGATAATTCCAACAGGTATGCTAACAGTTGTTGTGACGCTCGTCCTTATATAATAGGCGATGGCGCTTCGGCTAACAATATTTGCGGAGAGCCGGGTGGAAACGTTGGATATACGTATCCTAGTTTTTATAGGGCAATGATATATTTTAGGGAAATTCCAAATATATCCCTACGCGCTAGCCAGCCTGTTACCAGTAAAATCCGCCTTCGTACGGGAGGTGACGCGATATCTGCAGTTTTACGTGTGCGCCCACGGGGAGTAACGATGCATAGAGTTTGTCTAATTGAGAAGAAAAGAGAAGAGAACAATGATGCAAGGAAGCATCTTTGTGGACACATTGTGCACTTCCGGAT
>BNXB01000271.1 GCA_025999255.1 Bacteroidia bacterium
ATTGACAATTGACAATTGACAATTGACAATTGGAATTGATCTTTTAATTGTCAATTATCAATTGTCAATTATCAATTGTTTTTAGATTTTTCCGACTAAGTCAATACTTGGCTTGAGAGTTTCTTCGCCTTTTTTCCATTTGGCAGGACAGACTTCGCCGGGGTGAGAGGCTACAAACTGGGCGGCTATTTACTCTGCCCGGAAAGGCCTGAAAGTAGCTGTATTGGCCGAAAAAGCCGGTGGACAAATCAAAGAAACCGTAGGAATCGAGAATATGATTTCAATCCTAAAAACGACCGGAGAACAACTGGCTTCCAATCTGAAACTCCACATGCAGGATTATGACATCGACCTGTTTGAACACCGCCGGGTAGAAAAAATTGAAATTAAGGGAAAAAATAAAGTCGTACTTGTAAACGGAGGTGAAACATATATTTCCCCGCAAGTTATTATAGCTACCGGAGCCAGTTGGCGTAAATTAAATGTTCCGGGAGAATCCGACTATATAGGAAAAGGGGTGGCTTTCTGTCCTCATTGCGACGGTCCGTTTTACAAAGGGAAACATGTGGCTGTCATAGGTGGAGGAAACTCCGGCATTGAAGCTGCAATCGATCTTGCCGGTATTTGCTATAAAGTGACTGTTTTTGAATTTTTAGACGACCTGAAAGCAGACCAGGTCCTCCAGGAAAAAGTAAAAACCTTATCGAATGTCGAGATACACAAATCCTCTCAAACACTGGAGATAACCGGTAATAATGAAAAAGTAAACGGAATACGTATTAAAAACCGGAATACGGAAGAGGAACGCGTGGTTGACCTGGACGGCGTATTTGTCCAAATCGGATTGGTTCCAAACAGTTCTATTTTTAAAGACATCGTCAATACGAACCGGTTCGGAGAAATTGAAACCGACAACCATTGCCGGACAAACCAACCCGGAATATATGCTGCAGGAGACGTTACCACAGTTCCTTACAAACAAATTGTAATCTCCATGGGAGAAGGCGCAAAAGCAGCGCTGGCAGCATTCGAAGACCGGACAAGAGGAGACATATAAATTGATAATTGACAATTGACAATTGACAATTGATAATTGACAATTGATAATTAAGAATGTTTTTATGGATACAAAAATAATTATCAATTGTCAATTTTTTGTACCTTTCTCCTATAAATGTATTCTAAAGCAGTCCTGTAGTCGTGTATTATCGACAAAGCAGGCAATAAAAAGCAATGCCGCTATATGTAAGCAGCCCTGCATCTCTATGTTCGTACGCTTGA
>BNXB01000272.1 GCA_025999255.1 Bacteroidia bacterium
TGTAAAGAACACATCGTCGAGCACCACGTAGTGCACTTTTCCCCTGTTGAATGAATAGTAAGCAGGCCCGAAATTTTCTTCGAAAGCTTTTTTAGAATTGTAATTCGACCGGCCCGTTACATCCATGTCGTGGTTCCCCGCCGCATAAAAAAACGGAATTCCGCTATCGTTAAATAATTGTTTTACGGCTGTGAAAAATTTCGGTTCATTTTTTATTTCTGCAATTATATCCCCGCAAATTATTCCAAAAACAGGCATTTCCCGATAATTGCCGGCAATCAATGCTTGCATGTCATCTATTTCATTCTTCAGCAAAGGGAGCTCATTCTCGAATGCAACCTGCGGATCGGCACATACGATTACCACGTGCTTATTGTCATCTACGGGCGACTTTTCGAGCATAAAATCAAGTCTTTGTTTACTTTTTGTCTTATCGGTAATGCGATGAAAAAAGCAGGGAGAATTGTCTTTTACAGGAATCGTATATCCGGAAGGAAGAGTTATATAAACGAATTCTACGGATGTATTACCCAACAATTTAAACTCTCCCTTTTCGTTTGTTTGAGTCACGCTTATTCCGTTTGTAACCGCCACTCCGCTTATACCTCTTCCATCGCAGGACACTTTTCCCCGGAATTCAATTACTTTTCCGTCCGGTTGGGCAACAAGCGTTAAGGACGACAAAAGAAAAACGGTAATCCATATAATATTGATAAAACTTTTTATTTGCATGAATGAACCGGATATATCATTTTCCCTCTACACGACTAATCCCATCTTTGATTGCAGCCCATTGATTGAAATTAATTACATGGGACACCTCAAACACCATCAAACCATCCGTATTTTTCAGACACAAATAAATGGCATCCGAAAGTCTTGATGCATTGCTTCCATATGCAGGCGTGTTTATTGAACCATTCACTTTACAATCGCCCATTGTAAAATTGGAGTATGTGGTTACAAAATTTTCCACGGACCAAACGGAATTAGGATTTTCGGATTTCCAAACAGCATCGGCATATGCGCCTAACGAGAACACATCCAACTGGTCGGCAAAACCGGTTTTACTATAATCGCTTGTATATACCCAAGCCGTGGGAACATATTTTTTACTGGCCCAATTTTGTCCTACACCGTACCGGGAAGCCCAGTCGGCTGACGCCCACAGGTGAAGTTCCATTTTCGGATTCACCGTTTTTATCTTCGAACGGATATTGGTGACTAAATTGGTTATTGTCATTGTCCGGAATTCAATCCATTTGTTATATTG
>BNXB01000273.1 GCA_025999255.1 Bacteroidia bacterium
ACAGTGGGCGCCCAACAGTACGTTGACCTGCCGCTTCAGGAAGATTCGAAACTGTTGGATGAAGTGGTTGTCGTAGGCTACGGCGTACAAAAGAAACGCGATTTGACCGGTGCGGTATCTTCCATAAAAATGGACGATTCCCCGGTAGGTACGTTATCGACTGTAAGTCATGCATTGGCCGGTAAAGCCGCCGGATTGCGGGTGACACAAAGTACAGCCCAACCGGGAGCGGGCGCTACGTTTCGTATTCGCGGTGAAACTTCTATTAATGCGGGCAATGCTCCATTGGTGATAATAGACGGATTCCCTGTGTCGTCTTCTCCCAGTCCGGGCGGGGCGAGCGGTAGCTACCAGAATAACGCCGGTAGCCAGGATAACGTACTCGAAATGCTTAATCCTAACGATGTTGAGAGTATCGAAGTCTTAAAAGACGCTTCAGCTACAGCCATATATGGCGCCCGTGCAGGACACGGCGTAATTCTCGTTACAACCAAGCGCGGCAAGGAAGGAAAAACCAATGTTACCTATTCGGGCAATATGGCCGTGTCGTCCATGGCTTCCCAATACGAGCTGATGAATGCGCAGGAATATATGAAGACCAGTAATGCGTGGAAGCTGGAAAAATGGCGTAAAGACCATGCGGATGGCGCTTATGCCGGCTATGCTACGCCGGTCGCGAAGCCTTACGAATATACGCCTATGTATACGGACGCTGAAATTGCCAATGCAAAAAATACCGATTGGATAAACGAAATCACAAGAACGGGATACCAGCAGTCGCATAATGTATCGCTCACCGGCGGTAACGAAAAAGGACGCTATCTTGCTTCTTTGAATTACTTCGACCAGCAGGGAGTAATAAAAAACAGCAATATGAATCGCTTAACGATGAACCTGAACAGCGATTATGAGTTTTCAAAGTATGTAAAAGCCGGATTCTCCGTTAATATCAGTCGAAACTATTATGATAACGTACCATTAGGAACAGGTGAGAACGAAGGCTCAGGACTTATTGCTTCGTCGGCGTTTTTTGAACCCAACATACCGGTACGCGACGAAAACGGCGACTATTCGATCTCAAAAATCTATAACCTGAGACCCAATCCGGTATCATTGCTTGATATTAAAGACAATACAACCAAAGACAGGGTATTGGCTTCTACCTATTTACAAGTAGAACCCATTAAGAATCTGTTCCTTAAAACAAATATGGGTTTTGATCGCAGGTCGGCAAAACGCAAGGCTTATTATCCGTCCACTATTGTGGGAAGA
>BNXB01000274.1 GCA_025999255.1 Bacteroidia bacterium
GTGGTGTATATGGGAAACATAATTTTGTTGACAGGACTGTGATTGTAGGTACGGCATTCATTTTAACGACAGGAACAACTTATTTGCTTAAAAATGCGATTGATACGCCCCGTCCTGATAGTGATGGAAACGACGCTTTCCCCTCCATGCATACGGCAGTTGCTTTTGCGGGAGCTGAATTCCTGAGGCAAGAGTTGAAAGATAAATCCATCTGGTATGGTATTGGAGGTTATGCACTGGCTGCAGCTACAGGTTTTTACGTATATATAATAACCGTCATTGGTTTTCGGATGTTCTTGCCGGCGCCGGAGTCGGTATTTTGAGTACCCAGGCAGCTTATTGGCTTTATCCTGAGATTCGGAAATTATATGTGGGCAGTGTGTTGGATCATGCAATGATTATTCCGTTTGGAAACAGCCGGGGGGTTGGGGTTGGTTTTTTTGCAAGATTCTAAAATAATTTATACAATCCTCCGGGTATGGCTTTGACTATTCCGTCTAATTCCATGTCAAAAAGTATGGACGACATTTTGCTGACCGGAAGGTTGAGTTCTATCGATAATATATTGAGATGAATACTTTCCGATTTGGCCAGGATATTTATAACCTGTTGTTGTTCGGGAGGTAAGTCTATTGGTAATTTTCGTTGTATTGTTCCGGTATTTTTCTGTTGCAGGTCAATTTTCCAACACATTTCCCTCAGGATATCTTCTGCATTTTCGACGAGCGCTGCTTTTTTTTCTTTGATGAGTTTATTACATCCTTGTGAATAAATATCGTTAACTTTCCCGGGTATAGCAAAAAGGTCTTTATTGTAAGGTTGCGGATTGTCGCTCCAACTATATTCCATCATACGGATACGAGTACCATTTCCACCATTTTCGGTTTGAAGAGTTTCGCCAGTATCTTTATCAATAATTTTCCCTCTGAAGGTTTCATCCGGCATGTCGTAATTATCATCCTCGCAAGCATAGAAACCTAAAAAAACGACTGACAAAATGAGACTATAAATTATTTTTTTCATATACACATTTTTTATTTATTATTAATAACCCGGATTCTGTACCAGGTTAGGATCTTTTGTAATTTCAGAAGTTGGGATTTGTTGATAATACCAACGTGAGTCGTAAGTATATTTTGTATTTCGTTCATCTAATCTGGAGTCGAAGAAATATTTGTCAGCTTTGTCAGCATAGAATGGCCACAAAACACGGTATGTCGTATTGTTTTGCTCAGTATCGGCTGTACGCCAACGTTTCATGTCCCACCATAC
>BNXB01000275.1 GCA_025999255.1 Bacteroidia bacterium
CAATAAAGTCGCCGGAAAATAAAGATTCCAGGTTCATTTTTAAAAAATCTTCACTCAAAATCCGGCCTTCAAGTTCGGGAAAATGCTCCTGTAGATAAGATACCGATTCCCGGTCAAGTTCAACCACTTTCAGATCGATATCTTTTTTGAGCAAAAATTGAGTCAGGACACCGGTTCCAGGTCCGACCTCAAGTACCGAAACCCGCTGTGTATCGTCTATCGTATCGGCAATCCGTTCTGCAATTGTCAAATCTTTCAAAAAGTGTTGACCAAGGAACTTTTTCGGCCTTACATCACTCATTCCTTTTATTATTTTCATTATTTTCATTACCTTTGCGATTCAACAAAAGTAAACAAAACAATTTTATGATACAACGAATCAAATCGATTCTATCAAAAATACTGAAAACTTTCGTTCCCCTGGCCTTTGGGATTCTTATTTTTTGGTTGGTATTCCGCAAAGTAGATTTGGGGGCGCTCATGCAGATTTTAAAAAGCGAAGTCCGTTTCGACATTATTTTATATTCCCTCCCTTTCGGACTATTTGCCAATATCGTTCGGGGTTACCGTTGGAATCTCTTAATTAAGCCATTAGGATATTATCCGAAAAAATCGAATCTGGTTTACGCCGTATTGGGAAATTATGCCGTTAACCTTGGAGTACCACGCCTTGGTGAAGTCTGGCGCTGTTCCATCATTACCCGTTATGAAAAAATACCTTTTACAAAGCTTTTCGGAACGTTATTAATCGACCGTCTGTCCGATACTATTTCCGTAGGGATTATTGTCGTTGTTGCATTTATAATGAATATCAGTTATTTTGAGGCCTTTTTTATTGCCCACCCCGAATACATGGATACGCTAAACAAAATCATTACATCTGTTTGGACTTATACAACCATTATTTTAATTGCGGTTTCAATCTGGGTCACATTCAGATTTTTCAAACATACGGTAATTATCAAAAAAATTGGGGAAATACTTCTGAACATATGGGAAGGTATCCGTACCATCAAACATATGAAAGAACGCGGATTATTTTTATTTTACACTTTTTTGATCTGGATGGGATATTTTTTGTATTTTTACATTTGTTTTTTTGCCTTTGATTTCACAAAAGATCTGGGTTGGCAAAATGGTGTGATCGCTTTCGGAATGAGCAGCCTCGCCGTAGCAATTCCCGCACAGGTAGGTCCCTGGCACGTCGCTGTTATCGCCACTTTAATGGGCTTCGGCATCGGCCAGACCAATGCCTCGGCATTTGCTCTCT
>BNXB01000276.1 GCA_025999255.1 Bacteroidia bacterium
TTGATGCGATTTTTTAGCGTGTTCGGTAATCCGCCTAACTCACGAAAAAATCAGATGTATTTGCAAGAACTATTGACGTTCGGGGCGATAGCTGCTTAGGTTAAATAAATTTTGAACGAACTATTGTTATTGTTTTCATTGCTGTTTTTTTAATTGTTTTTGATAAAGAGAGAGCAAAGCATGATAGTTTATCACACCAAAATTACTTTACTCTCTCATGATTGTTTGTAAATTTTTACAAAGTAATTACTTTGTGTTTTTACTGAGATAAAGAAACCCTATACCTCAAGAAAGAGAATATCGGAATAAATGAAACCCGAATTTGTTAATCTTTTTTTACATACACGTATCTATTATCTTTCCATGTATTGATAAACTTATAAATTCGATAATCTTTATCGTAGAAAAAGATTTCTTTATAGGTTGTATCTATCAGGCTCTTTTTAATTGATCTATATTCATCTCCAACTTTTCTAATATTGTACTGGCAGTCTGCATAAGAATAACTCTGTACAATAGGAATAAAATTATAGGCAGACTTATATACAAAAGATGTGTCCTTTCTTGGCAAGAAAAAACCAACAACAGTAGAAAAAATATTTTTAGAGTTGTTTTCATGGTTATAAATTTCTTTTGCATCTTTTTGAGCCTTTCTAAATGCACGTTTATAGTCTTCATCGATCTTTTGCAATTGCTCTTGGACAGATTTATACTTTATATAACCTGTATGAGATGAAGCTTTTTCTCTGAAAGCCTTATGGTCTAAATTTGTTGTGGCATTAGCTTTCCCTCTTACCTTATCTGCTTCATTATAGCCATGTAGTTGCATTTCATGAGTTAGAGACTCTCCAACAGTAGTTTTATAGCGCCCAAATATAATAAAATATGTATAAAGCCCATATAGTCAGTAAAGTTAAGACCATTATAACAATTCTTTTATGGTTGCTTATCCAATAACGATGGAAGAATGCACTAATAATAAAAGTTACTATGCAAACAAATGGAGCCAAATAGAAGGAGTATACTGCAACAGTAAATGATTTTTCCGATATATCTTCAACAGAAAAAACACATATGATTGTTAGTATTATCCATGTTCCTAAAGTAAGTAAAGTTATTTTAATGGGATTCATAAATTAATTTACTGAACTTTCGCAAGTGCGTTAAGTTATTAAAAATGAGATAAAATAGCAGCAAAAGATTTTGATAAGTTACTGAATTTCAGTAACTTTGTGTTGCAAAACAAAAAACAAAATCCCATGCTGCCG
>BNXB01000277.1 GCA_025999255.1 Bacteroidia bacterium
GTCCTGTCCGCCGCCAACCTGAAATACTTTTGCATAGTTCGCCGCTAACGCGCCGCCCAATTCTTTCACTTTTTCCGCCGCGGTCGCCGCTTCCTGCCATTTCCCGGCAAACAATGCCATGCGGGAAATCAGTCCATAAGCCGTTTTCTTTGTTGCACGACCTTCCCATGCGGCAGGCCACGATTCGGGCAGATGTTCGGCAGCCCATTTCAATTCGCTTATTACAAAATCCCAGCTCTCTGCCTCCGAAGCGCGCGCCCTATGGATATCTTCCTTATGATAACCGTCGTCCACACCGCCATTTACACCGGAGTTTTCCGTACGAATCACTACGCCGCCATATACGCGAATCAGACGATAATATGAAAAAGCGCGGCAGAGGCGTACTTCCGCCCGGCGGATATTGCACCAGTCTTCACTGTATTTGTTTGCACCGTAACGTGTGATTTCATCCAATAAAACATTGGCGCGGCGAATGCGTACATACACATCCTCCCAACATTCGAAAGCGCCGGCGCTTCCACTCTGAAAATTAGCCTGCAACAAGACATTGTTATATGCATGAGTATATTGATCCCAGGACGTCGATTTCATAATATCCGAATAACTGTCGAAAAATTGCTTACGACTTTCAAATACCTGCGAAACATCGGTAAATGTCTTATACGATGCTGTAATGTACATGTCCGCTGCATTTTCCGTATTCCAAATGGCCAGGTCGGACAATTCCTTCGTGTTATTCAAATCCAACACATCATCGTTACATGAAGATATGCTTAAGCCCAAGGCGACAACACTTAATAAATTTATTATTATTCTTTTCATTTTTTCTCCTCCTGAAATTAGAATGTTACATTAAGACCTGCACTGAATGTCTTCTGTTGCGGATAGTATCCCCGGCTTACCGACGGACTTTCCGGATCCACGTATTTGAAGTGACTGAACGTCAATAAGTTTGTACCTGCCAAATAGATATTTATCCGTGAGAACGGAGTTTTTTTCAGGAATTTCTCCGGGATATTATAACCGATATTTGCGTTTTTTAACCGTAAATATTCTCCGTTTACAAGCCACCATGTGGATTGCCATGCATTGTTTGCGCTGGGTTTTGTACTCAAACGCGGATATTTGGCGTTTGGATTTTCCGGCGTCCAGGCGCCTTCTATCAGATAGCGCGGTGAATTACCGTTTTCGGTAAACGGACTGGTATAAACCGTAGATGAGATTACTCCCGAATCATATACCCCCGACAATTCATAGTCGCAGT
>BNXB01000278.1 GCA_025999255.1 Bacteroidia bacterium
TACACTTTGGTTGGGATGAATCTTGTTCACCCGCACAAGAGAACCTTCCAGCAATTCAATGGCTTTATCCAGGTCTTCGTTGATGATTTTGTACACTTCTTCTACGGTCGCGCGAGGCTGTGGCGTTTCCGAGGTTTCAGGGTTGATTACCAACGGCACTCCGAGTTGTTCATTATTTTCTCCGGGGTTGTAACGTTTTCCCCACATCCTTACCAGATTAAAATAATGCGCCGCACGAATAACATATGCTTGCCCCTTGATATAATCCCTGTCCGATTGCGGGCCGTCGGCGCCATCAATATTTTCCAGGATGGTATTCACATTTGCAATGATGTTGTAGTGATATTTATAGCAATAGTTCATCATTGCGCTCGTAATATTACGGTGAACGCTCCAGTTATAGGACTGTAAAAACAGCGTGGTACTCTTACCGAAAAGCAAATCTTCTCCCATCAGGTCGCTCATCACAAGCATGGTTTCGTAGCCCATGTAGTTCTGGGATTGAAATCAAGAGTGTTACTAACTCAAGGAAAATGGTCTGAGGCTGCTCAATATGCCAAAGTTGCCCGCACGGGCGAATATCAGCTCTCTCAAACTATCTTCACAGAGACGCCGAGCCGTTTCTGCGATCAGAGTAACCCGGAATGGATGTGGGGAACAAAACGTATCGTTGCTGAGGATGAAGGATTTTCTTCATTGCAGGTATTTTTCGGAAATACCGACGCCGTTACTTCCCGTAATGGTCCGAAGTGTATCTACAACGTATTGTATCACAAAATCAACGATACGGATAAACGTAAAGGAATGTTTGCCGCAACAAAAGCGATCGCCATGAGTGATGCTTTCGTTCGTCCGCAACCAAGTACGGATGTACCTGCATATTATAACAATAAATACATGGTGCCCGACCACAATTCTCCGCAGGTAGATTGTCCTTATATGCGTATAGCCGAGATGTACCTGAACGAAGCCGAAGGATATGCCCGTGCCGGTAGTCACGCACAAGCACAACAAGTGCTCTACGATCTGATTATTACCCGTGATCCGGCTTATGTAAAATCTACTAAGACAGGTAACGATCTGATAGAAGAAATCTTATTGAACCGTCGCATTGAGCTCTGGGGAGAAGGATTCCGTTATTTCGACCTAAAACGCCTCAACCTGTCATGTATTCGAAACGAAGCTGCTGTTCTTCCTAATGGAAAGACAGAAGCATCAAACCATAGTGCAAGCATTGCCCAATTTCTTGAAATCCTGGCGGGAGATA
>BNXB01000279.1 GCA_025999255.1 Bacteroidia bacterium
GACCCGGCACATTTCCACAATTCCTGTCTCAAAGATACCATGAGTTGACGGATAAGTGATCATAAAAGCCGCTATCGAATCCTTATATTGTTCGGCTTTTTCTTTCAAATCATTAATATCGGTATTTCCAAAATCATCACAAGCTACCGTCACGGTCTGAAAACCGGCCTGGACAGCGCTCGCCGGATTCGTTCCATGAGCCGAGGCAGGAATCAAAACCACATTACGATGTCCCTGCCCAATTGATTGCTGGTACGCACGAATAGTCATCAAACCTGCATACTCGCCTGCCGCTCCGGAATTCGGTTGAAAACTGACACCCGGCAAACCTGTAATTTCACCTAAATACTCCGTCAGGTTTTGAATTAGTTCCAGGTATCCCTCAACCTGATCTTCGGGCGCATAGGGATGAACGCCGGAAAAACCGGGAAGATTCAACGGTAATAATTCGGAAGCCGCATTTAACTTCATCGTACACGAACCAAGCGATATCATGGAATGAGCCAATGAAATATCGCGACGTTCCAACATTTTGATATAGCGCATCAATTCCGTTTCCGTATGATAACTGTTAAACACTTCGTGCGTCAGGAATTCCGATTCACGCACAAAATGTTTTTCAAAGTACAATTTTTGGGGAACATCTTTACTTAACAAGTATTCGGTTTGAACAGCCGTTGAAAATATATAAAGTAAAACGCCTATATCTTCGAGCATTGTAGTCTCGTCCACACTGATTCCGATTTCTCCCGATTCAAAATAACGCAAGTTAACCCTACATTCGAGGGCTGTTTCCTGCAACACACTCAGAGATGCATTTTCCGGCAAACGGATTTTCAGAGTATCAAAATAGTTTGAATTCAATTGTTCATACCCTAATCCTTTTAATTCCGACACCAGGAATCCGGCGATGGCATGAACACGCCCGGCAATATTTTTCAAGCCTTCCGGGCCATGATATACAGCATAAAAACCGGCCATTGTAGCGAGGAGCGCTTGTGCCGTACAAATATTAGATGTTGCTTTTTCTCGTTTGATATGTTGTTCACGGGTTTGCAAAGCCATACGTAATGCCCGTTTTCCATATGTATCCTTTGAAATGCCGATAATACGGCCGGGAATGACCCGTTTGTAATCGTCTTTTGCGGCTAAATAGCCTGCAGAAGGGCCTCCGAAAAACATTGGAATACCAAATCGTTGAGTACTTCCGAATACAACCTCAGCGCCCCACTCTCCCGGAGGAGCCAATAAA
>BNXB01000280.1 GCA_025999255.1 Bacteroidia bacterium
AAATATAAACAACAAAAAATTGAAAATTTAACATATAATAAGCTGTGATACAATAAATTAAATATCGTATAAAATACAATAAGCATGTATAACCTTATTGTATTTTGTACGATATTTAATCAAGGTACACGGTACATTGGTGTACAAAGAAGAATGTTTATTTTTTCTTATTTATAAACCAGCCTTTAAAATAAGCGATTAGTAATACGGCAATACCTGCCGCCAGACAAATCACAGAAAAAGGTAATCCATAACCATTATAAAAAGCGGCAGGAGCAAAAGTTATCAGAGAAATTTCTACAGGAGCTATAAACAAATAAGCCAGCGCATAACTGTCAAGACTGCGGCTTTGCATTTTAGGGTCAACTACGCGGAGCAGCGCAATGCCCATTGCCATGGTTCCGGTAAACCATCCCCAGGTGAAAAGAGCTTTCTCAAACCAACATTCTTTCATTAGCTTGCGCGCCATGACAATCACATAGATAAACGTTACAACCAATCCTGATAATAAGAGAATAGAGAGCGGAACAATGTATTCTGCGATTACCGATATTTTAATGGAAGCAATTCCGAATGCCACCAGTAAATCCGTAAAAGCGCCGCTGATATGCCCTACGGTCTGCTGACAAACATATTTATTCACTTTCTTCCTGTCGAATATTTTCTTGACAAGAAGACCGAATACAAACGCGCAACTGAACACCGGCAGTTCGAAGCGCGGCATATAAAAGGAAACTATCTTGCTGATGCAATATCCGCCCAAAGCGACGAATACGATAATGATAAAGTTAAATGTCAACGAGTCGATAGATATGGAAGAACAGGTACTTTTTCCCATACTTTCCCGTTTTTCATCCGGTAATAAACCGGTGCGCAACTCATCGGGCAAATCGTTATAATTCGCAAGAAATGAAGTATATTTTTTCTTCGTTCCCCATTTGACAATGACAAGCCCAACAATAATGGAACCCACGATACCGAAAGTAGCGGCCGTCATGGCCAGTGAAAGAATCTCGTCCGAGCCTAACTTTTCGAATGCCTGTCCGATAGCGGCGGCTGTCCCGTGTCCCCCGCAAAATCCGCCGGGCATTGTAATACCGAATGCCGGATTGAGCGGCCATATATGATTCAGTACCAGTAAACCCAATAATCCGCCGAACGCCCATTGCAAGAGCATTCCTGCCTGAGAATAAGTCCACATGCTACCGATAGCCGATTTTTCGCCTTTGATCGTTTTTGAAGT
>BNXB01000281.1 GCA_025999255.1 Bacteroidia bacterium
GGAACGGCAAAGTGATACCCCGCAACTTCCTGATAACGTATCGAAAGAAAATTTCCCGTACGGAGCCGGAAATATCGATCCTTTCCATTCATATAGCGACATGTTTACCGGTGAAGCCTTGTCTGCCCGTAATTCTGAGTTTTTATGGGGACGAATATCCTCCAGCATATTGGACTTTACACAACGTTGTTTTCCGGTCACCTATTTCCGCGGATTTAATAATCTATGTGTTACCCAGAAAATCATCGACGCTTATTGCATGGCCGACGGACACGACATCTACAACTCAAGCAACCAGTATCCGTACGAAGAACAGGGTTACCTTAGCGGAGCCGATCGCAAATTTTCAGGATATACCTTAAAAGGAAACGTACACAAAATGTATGCTAACCGGGAAATGCGTTTTTATGCCAGTATCGGATTCAGCGGATGTTTATGGACAGCTAATTCGACTTCGGAAGCCGCTTATAAAAACCAGGTGATTTATTACAATTTTAACGGTAACGGAGGCAAAGCCGCTGTAACGGACGATCCCAACTCTTACCCGATAACCGGATATGTGTTAAGAAAATACATACATCCCGACGACGCCTGGGCTGGTAACGGAGCGACCCGACTTGATAAACCGTTCCCAATCATCCGTTATGCCGAAATTCTCTTGTCGTATGTAGAAGCGTTAAACAACCTGACAACATCCCATACGGTTACCAATGCCGAAGGAAATCAACATACGGTTACCCGGGACGTGGAAAATATCAAGTTTTATTTCAACCAGGTACGTTACCGGGCAGGATTACCCGGATTAACCGATCAGGAAGCGAATGATCCGGCGACCGTCCAACGCTTAATAGAACGCGAACGCATGATTGAATTCCTGCATGAAAACAGGCGTTTCTATGATGTTCGCCGATGGGGTATCTATGAAGACAGTGAAAACGAACTGATGATGGGAATGGATACGGACTCCGATGGAGACGCATATTATGTTCGTGTTCCGCTTAATCATTCTAAGGCTAGAAACAGGGTTGTTGACAAAAAATTTGTCTTCATGCCGATTATGGAATCTGAGATAAGGAAAGCGACTACTTTGGATCAAAATCCGGGATGGTAGAAGTAATTATAAATTATGAATTAAAAATTACGATAAATATGAAAAAATATTTTTATATTTTCTTAAGCTTATTACAAGTTGTTGTTTTTACGGCTTGTAACGAAGAAGATTTTTCCACA
>BNXB01000282.1 GCA_025999255.1 Bacteroidia bacterium
GAAGCGCTTGTAAAGGGATTATCCGCAGAGGTGAAGCAAAATCGGCCTGTCGTTATCTCGGAATTCCGGAAAACAGGACTCATTTCTTAGACCTTCCATTCTACGAAACAGGTACCGTAAAAAAGAAACCTATCGGAGAAGAAGATATCAAAATTATTGCCAACCTCTTGGACGAAATAAAACCTCATCAAATTTTTGCAGCAGGCGACCTCTCCGACCCTCACGGAACTCACCGCGTTTGTTTCATTGGCATCCTGGAAGCCTTGAAAAAACTGAAAGGCCGCGAGTGGCTCAACGATTGTCGTTTATGGCTCTACCGGGGAGCATGGCAGGAATGGGATATCTCTGAAGTAGATATGGCCGTACCATTGAGCCCGGAAGAAAGCCGCATCAAACGAATGGCCATCTTCAAACACCAATCTCAAAAAGATCGTCCTTTATTCCCGGGAACCGATCCTCGCGAGTTCTGGCAACGGGCTGAAGAACGGAATATCGGAACCGCCGTAAAATACGACAAGTTAGGGATGGCGGAATATCAGGCAATAGAGTTGTTCGTAAGGCATCATTTCGAAAACGACTGATTAAAACAGTAAACGGTGCAAGGTAAACGGTAAACAATGGAATAAGGTTTCAACTTCCGTTTACCTTGTACCCGTTTTATTCATGATGATAAGGCTCGTGATTCAGAATCGTCATCGCCCGGTATAACTGTTCTGCAAAAACCAACCGGATAAGCTGATGAGAGAATGTCATTTTCGATAAAGAAATTTTTTCCTGAGCGGTTTCATAGACTTTTTCCGAAAATCCATAAGGTCCGCCGATTACAAAGACCAAACGCTTGGGTATGACATGCATCTTCTTTTCAAGGTAATCCGCAAACCTGAGAGACGAAAATTCCTTTCCCTTTTCATCCAGCAACACAACATAATCTCCCGGTTGAAAAGTTTTTAAAATCAATTCACCTTCTCTCTCTTTCACCTGCCCGAAAGAAAAATTTTTTGTATTTTTAATATCAGGTAAAACTTCAACATCAAAAGGAAGGTAATGCCTCAAACGCGAGCAAAACTCATCCATACCCTTTTGAACGAAATCCTGTGTCGTTTTCCCGACAAGAAATAATACTATTTTCATTTATTGCTGATAATCAAAGTCGAAGGCATCAATTGAAGCGCTTCTTTCTCCTCTTCCAATATCCTCATCCACGAATCATAACCGATTAACATAAAATT
>BNXB01000283.1 GCA_025999255.1 Bacteroidia bacterium
CTCAGTCACAGTGAAACCCCAGCCGGTGGCGACACTCTCAGGTTCAATGACCGCCTATGCCACCCAGGAAGTGACCTATACGGCCGAGGCCGGCAACAGCGGTTATAACTGGAACTATACGGGTGCAGCCCTGGTATCCGGTGGTAGCACCAGTGACAACACAATCACTGTGAAATGGGCGACTACGGGCACAAAGACTGTCAGCGTCAACTATACGAAAGACGGTTGTCCGACGACCACGGCGAGCCAGGATGTGACGGTCAATGCTCAGGGTACTCCGGTAATAATTACTCCGGTGACCACGGTTTGTTACAACACTTCCCAGTCTTACAATACCCAGACAGGCAAGTTCAATTATACCTGGACGGTTACCGGAGGCACTATCACCGGTGGCCAGAACACAGCCGGCGCCACCATCCAATGGGGTTCGGCAGGCACGGGAACAATCAAGGTTGTGTACAGCGAAACCGCCAATTCCTCCCCGGTAGAATCCGGAATGACGGATATTATTATCAACAATAAGCCGTCGATAGCAACGCTAATCGCCCCGGGCGGCGTGTGCGACAACACTTCCCTCACCCTGACGCCTCCGGTAGTAACTTCTACCCCTTCAGCCATCAGCCAGGGATGGATACTGAACGGTACAAGCTTTACCTCAGGCAACACGGTCTCCTATTCCCCGAGCGCGCAAAACCTGTTGTACGAAGCGACGAACGCTTGCGGAACTACCCTGAGCAATTCCGTGAACATCACGGTGTATGAATTACCGGCAGGCATCACAGCGACAGCCCAAACTATCTGTCCGGGTGACCCAATCGACCTGTCGACTGCGGTAATGAATCCAGGCAGTCATGCGCTTGAGTTCTACGCCCAGATAACCGGGGGAACAGCGCATCCCAGTACCACGGTGACCCCTGCTGCTTCCACCACGCATTACGTGGCAGCCGTGAACGCTAACAACTGTACAAGCGCCAGCCGTGTAGCTATCGACATCACGGTCAGACCGGTCACTTCGATTACGGTTCAGCCGGTCGCCCCCTCGACAGTGGGTATCGGGAACCCCTTCTCCTTGAGTGTGACCGCGGCAGGAGACAACCTGGACTACCTGTGGTACAAGGACGGTTCTCCTGTTTCAGGGAATCTTACCGCTACGGTTTCGACGCTGACTGTTGCTTCGACATCACCGGCAGACTACGGAGTGTATTCGGTACGGGTCACGGATTATTGT
>BNXB01000284.1 GCA_025999255.1 Bacteroidia bacterium
CAAAGAAGAAGACATAACTAACTATAAAATAGGAGAATATGATTTCGATATAATACATCAAACGCTTCATCATAAAGGCTATATTGAAAATCTATCTCACCGCGAAACGGCAATTTTAGAACGTTTGTGTAAGAATCAAAACCATATTCTCGACAGTCAGTCCATATTACTGGAGCTGTGGGGTGATGATAATTTCTTCAATCTGCGTAGTTTACATGTGTTCGTCGTTAAGTTACGCAAGAAATTGTCCAAAGATCCGAAGATTCAAATACTGAATATCCGTGGAATAGGATATAAACTAACTTTCTAATTTGATAATCTGAATCTCACCGGCAGAGTATAATAAACCCGCACAGGTAACCCATTTTGTTTTCCGGGAATCCAGTCTTTCATCTTTTTGATTACCCGAATTGCTTCTTTGTCGCAACTTGGACTCAAAGAACGAATTATTTCCACATCTCCGACAGATCCGTCCTTATTAACGACAAATCTTGCAGTGACGGTTCCCTGAACTCCCATTTCCTGATCAACAACCGGATAATTCAGATTATTTTTCAGAAAAGCCATTAATTCGGTATCACCTCCCGGATATACCGGCATTTGTTCCACATGATCGAGAATCTTATCTACCGGAACTACAGCAGCAGTAATCACCTCCACTTCTGTAATTAACATACCCGGTCCATCCGTATTCCCGGCGTGGGTTACGGGAGCAATAACGGCAGTAATCTCGGTCAATTCCTGTTGAGTTAACATCATTTCTGTTTCTGAAATCAAATGATCATCAACGATTACAGCTTCGAGAAATTTAATTGATTCAACAATAGGAACCGGAGGAACCTCCACTACAATCGGTTCTATCTCATCGGTTTTCTGATCAAGTTCCGTAAATGTATAGGCTTCGTCGATGATTGTTTTTATCGTTGTATCCTGAGCTGCACTTTTACTAAATAAGCCATTAGCAAAGATCATCAATACAACAACCAGAAAAACAACTCCCATAGCCTTAATGTGACGTACATTCGATTCCATCCGGATGCGATAAGCTCCGTATATCCTGTTCTTACCTGCAAAAACCAATTCGCACCATTCCTTTGAAAATAAATTAATCCTGTTCATAGTAGTAACATTTAGAGGGTTTAAAATTTTGTATTCACTCTCATTGTTACTGCAAATAACAGGATTAACTTACAAAAACTGTACTTCCGTTTTGCTATAT
>BNXB01000285.1 GCA_025999255.1 Bacteroidia bacterium
ATTTTGCCCTGATTTTATCCATCAACACATCTACTTTTGGGATTGTAATGACTTCCGTTTGAACCGGTTTGACGGCAGTTTGAATAGAATACCGCTTAATTTTCAACCTCGAATCGATGAGAAGCTGAAGAATAAAGCGACTCATTTCGGCTCTACCCATTTGGGTTTTGTCTGTGTTATAAACCAAAGTCACTTTTTTAGCACGTTGGATCATACGATAAAAATAATAGGCATAAATCGAATCCTGATGCTCCAATGTACTCAACTCAAAATGCTTACGCAAAAACTGGGGAATGAATGTATTATCATTAGCGTTTCCGGGCATAAATCCCTCATTGACACTCAATAAAATCAGATGATTGAAATCGAGGGAGCGCGTCTCCAACATGCCCATGACCTGTAAACCTTTAACCGGTTCTCCATGAAAAGGAATCTGAGTCGAGGAAAGTAATTTACGCATCAGACGAAGGAATGTAACTTTTTCGACCTGTAATTCCCCGGTAGTAAGCAAACCATATAAACGGTTGAGTACCTGGTAGGCGCGAAAAACCGACTCCTGATACAATCCATCGTATAAATCCTTACTACTATCCCCTCCATAAGATTGACCTACACGGCTCACTATTTCCAATAAATACGCCGCTAATCCGGCAGTATCTTTTGTTGTCCTGAAAATACCCGAATCTTTCAAATCTTCCCTGTTTGGAAAAAACAGATTTCCGGTCGTAATCATTCTCTCCACCTCTTTCGCTTCAGGAAAAATAACCTGAACATAAGGATGCCTCAACACCGGAAGCACATATTTATACCTGAAATTCGTTCCGGAACAACCCTTCACCTGCAAATCACCCAATACCTGCAACAAACCTGAAACCGGAGTCTGGGTAATCGGAAAACCCATCGTAATATTAACATTACCTACCTCTTCCGCCGGAATACTATGCATTACCATCGGTAGAATCTGCTCATTACAAAGGACTACCGCCGAATCCGGTTCGAAAAAATCCCTGCTTTTCCCTAAAGAGCGTATCCAGGGAACGATAGCTGATGTCTGAGCATTCTCAGACGGAGAAGCAATGACAGTAATTTCCTTTTCTTCCGATAAAAAAGAACCGGAATCTTTCCAATCGACGGCCGAACCGAATTTTCGGATATTCCCGGCAATAAACTTCCCGGCTTCATTCAGGGCATTTCCTTTATTATCAATATAGTACG
>BNXB01000286.1 GCA_025999255.1 Bacteroidia bacterium
TTTAACCTGGGAATTTCTTTACTGGAAGTTTATGACGAAATGCAGGTAAATTTACCTTATCGGCTTGCAAGGGTTAAAGGTAATAATAAAAAGGAAAATTTGAATTTCAGGTGTTATACATCGAAAGATGTTGAGTTTTTTGATGTAAGCGATCCTTCCGGCATGCGTGCGTATGTGCGTTCCTTGTGTTTCATTTTGTCAAAAGCAGTGGATGATTTATTTCCTGGGAAGGAGATTTATATAGAACATCCTGTCTCAAAAGGATATTATTGTAATTTGGCTTTAGGAAGACAGATTACAGACGAAGATGTCGATCGTCTGAAAATAAGAATGCAGGAGATTATCGGGCAGGCTCTTCCGTTCGAAACTTATTCGGATCAAACGGCCGAAGTAGTGAAATTGTTTCGCGGGCACAACATGGAAGATAAGGCGATTCTGCTCGAAACCGTCGGGAAAGTTTATAGTACTTATAATGTGTTGGGAGGGCATATTGATTATTATTACGGGTCTTTGTTGCCGGATACCGGATGGGTGTATCTTTTTGGTTTGGAAAAACTCAATGGAGGACTTTTATTAAGGGTTCCCGATATGCAAAATCCTTTGAAACTGCAACCCTTTGTCCGGCAAGAGAAAATGATGGGCGTTTTTCAGGATCACCTGAAATTTCAACGGGTAATGGGAATGTCGAATGTCGGAGATTTGAACCGGACGTATGAATCGGGTTTTACTCCTGCATTGGTTAAAGTAGCTGAGGCTATCCAGGAAAAACTGATAGCCAGAATTGCCGATGAAATTGCACAAAAATATAAAGATGGTGTCAGGGTCGTATTGATATCAGGACCTTCATCATCCGGAAAGACGACCTTCTGTAAACGTTTGCAGGTACAATTGATGACAAATACCATCCATCCGATGGCTATTTCGCTTGATGACTATTATATCAATCGTATTGATACTCCCTTGGATGAATCGGGAGAATATGATTTTGAATCGCTTTATGCAATTGACCTCCGTCTTTTCAATTCCGACCTGAAGAAAATCCTTGCGGGAGAAGAAGTCGCATTACCCACTTATGATTTTACGCAGGGTAAACGGGTTTATAAAGGGAATACTATCCGGTTAGGAGAAAATTCGGTTCTGGTGATGGAAGGAATTCATGCCTTGAATCCGGAATTGTTGCCCGAAATAGATCATACTACTACATATAAAATA
>BNXB01000287.1 GCA_025999255.1 Bacteroidia bacterium
AGCATCATCATGTGTGGGCGCTATCGGAGTCGCTTTTATTGCTCCTGCAACTCCCTTTGCATCAGGTGGCAGGGTTCTGGAACCATTGAATTTGAATCCGAATCTTATGGCATTGCTGACGGAATAATCGCTACCCAGACTGAGGGTCACTTTCTCAAACTCTTCGCTTTTAATGGAACCTTCTTCCGAAGTGTAACCAACGCCCAGGTAAAATTTGTTTTTTCCCGTTGAGCCGGTAATGCTGATATTATTATTTGTCATGAAACCTGTTCGAAAGATTTCATCCTGCCAATCGGTATCGGCCGACCAATAGGTATAATCGAACGGATTCCTTTTCTGATTCTGTAATTGCTCATTATATAATTCCTTGAATTGAGTGGCGCCGGTTACGTCCACCCGGTCGTAGATTTGTTTCCAACCTACCGAGGTATTGAAATTGACAATAGTTTGGCCTTCTTTTGCTTTTTTTGTTGTAATAATAATTACCCCATTGGCCCCACGTACCCCAAAAATCGCCAATGAAGAAGGATCTTTCAGGATTTCCATCGATTCGACATCGGCTGGGTTCAAATAATTGATATTATCTGCGAATAATCCGTCAACAACATATAAAGGTGCAAAACCGTTGATTGAATTTGTTCCGCGAATACGGATTTCCGGGTCTTGTCCTGCACGGCCGGTATTAATAACCTGTACCCCGGCAACTTTACCTTGTATTGAAGCTAAGGGGTTCGACGACGGCCTGTCTGAAATGTCGGAAGCTTTAATACTGACAATAGAACCGGTCAAATCCCTTTTCTTTGCAGTACCATAACCGATAACAACGGCTTCTCCCAGGAGAGTCGCCTCTTCTTCCATCCGGATATCAATTATGTTATTTGTACCGACCACAATCTTTTGAGGAGCCATTCCCAGATAATAAAATTCTAAAGCGTCTCCTTTATTGGCTTCAATGGCGTATTTCCCATCCATATCTGTGACAACTCCCGATTTTGTTTGGGAAATTTGAACAGAAACGCCGATCAATGCTTCCCCTGTTTCATCTGTAACTGTTCCTGAAATTTGCATTTTTTGTGCAAAAAGGTCGAGCCCTCCCAGAAGAAACAGGCAACAAACGATAAATACTCTTGTCTGAAATACGGAAAGTAATTTCTGTTTTGAGATCTTTTTCATAATGTTACATTTTAAGATTATAAATT
>BNXB01000288.1 GCA_025999255.1 Bacteroidia bacterium
TTTACTTTGTCCTGTCCTGTAACACTATTTCAGGACAGGACATTATGTTATTTGAACTTATGCTTTTCCTGCGCTACCCAACACATTTTCTACTTTGTGCATATAGAGTTTTTTCAGGCTTTCACGAGCCGGTCCCAGGTATTTTCTGGGATCGAATTCAGCCGGTTGGGTTGCGAAAATTTCACGGACTGCAGCAGTCATTGCCAATCGTCCGTCGGAGTCGATGTTGATTTTACATACGGCAGAAGAGGCTGCTTTACGAAGTTGTTCTTCCGGAATACCGATTGCATCTTTTAACGCACCACCGTATTTATTGATGATGGCTACCAGATCCTGAGGAACAGAAGAAGCTCCATGCAATACGATAGGGAATCCCGGGATTCGTTTTTCAATTTCTTCGAGGATATCGAAACGCAATGGCGGAGGAACAAGAATTCCTTCGGCGTTACGGGTACATTGTTCCGGTTTGAATTTGTTCGCTCCGTGAGAAGTTCCGATAGAAATAGCCAAAGAATCCACTCCTGTTTTAGATAAGAAATCTTCAACCTGATCCGGTTCGGTATAGGTGTGGTGTTCTGCAACTACTTCATCTTCAATACCAGCCAGAACTCCCAGTTCTCCTTCAACCGTAACGTCATATTTATGGGCGTATTCCACAACTTGGCGGGTCAATTCGATATTCTTTTCATATGGGTGGTGGGAACCGTCGATCATCACAGAAGAAAATCCCATTTCAATACAACTTTTGCACAATTCGAATGTGTCGCCGTGATCCAAGTGAAGAACAACAGGAATGTTATATCCTAGTTCTTTTGCATATTCCACAGCTCCCTGAGCCATGTAGCGAAGTAAAGTTTGATTGGCGTATTTACGGGCTCCACTGGATACCTGTAAAATAACCGGAGATTTTTTTTCTACACAAGCCTGAATGATGGCTTGCATCTGTTCCATATTATTGAAATTGAATGCAGGAATTGCATATTTACCTTCAAAAGCTTTTTTGAAGATATCGCGGCTGTTGACCAAGCCTAATTCTTTGTAACTTACCATTTGATTTATTGTTTATTGGGTTTAATAAGACTAATTGCCAAAATCTACCTGCAAAATTACATGATTTATCCGAGAAAGACAAATGCGTATATAAAAATCAAGACCGGCAAACGAATCTTAATATATTAATTTTTTCAGGAAAGATAT
>BNXB01000289.1 GCA_025999255.1 Bacteroidia bacterium
TGGGGAGGAGGAATTGCCGAATCGGATTATTTCTTCCAACTTTGCGACGAACTGGGATTATTGGTGTGGCAGGAATTTTGGATGACAGGCGATACCCGGCATCCTCACGACAAACCGGTTTACATGAATAATGTCGAATCGACCGTAAAGAGAATCAGAAATCACCCTTCATTGGCTTATTATGTCGCTTCAAATGAAAGTTCGGAAGTTACCGGAACACGCGAACTCCTGATGAAACTGGACGGAACACGCGGATACCAGATGCAGTCGGAATGTGATGGAGTACACGACGGAAGCCCCTACAAGCAGGTAAATCCTATGCAACATTACGAGAATACAGCCTCCGCCAGAGGTAGTCGTGTGGATGGGTTCAACCCCTGAATACGGAGCTCCGACTTTACCATTGGTGGAGATTTTACGCGAAATGATGGATGAAAAAGATTTATGGCCTATCAACAAAGAAGTCTGGGATTATCTCGACGGGAACGGATTCCATCTGGTTACAAGTATGTATAAAGATCTCGTCAATAACTACGGACAATCCGCTTCCATCGATGAATTCGCACAAAAAGGGCAATTCGTGGGAGCCGTAAATTCCAAAAGCATCTGGGAAGTCTGGAATTACAATAAACTGGACTATGGCGACCGGTTTACTTCCGGATTGTTATTCTGGTACCACAACTGTCCTGTCCGGCAAGTCTGCGCCCGGATGTGGGACTGGTCGCTGGAACCAACCGCATCGCTCTACCACACGGCAAACTCGCTGGAACCTTTGCACGCACAATTCGATTACCTGAAAAATACGGTATCTGTTGTCAACGATTATTACAAAGACTTCCGGGGATATACGGTTGTAGCGGAAATATATGATCTGAATTCAAAGAAAGTCTATGAAAAATCGACAAAAATCGACCTCCTTCCGGATGCTGTGGTAAACGATGTATTTACAATCCTGTTCCCGGAAAACATTACCCAGGTACATTTCATCAAACTACGTCTGAAAGATGATAAAGGGAAAGAAATCTCATCTAATTTTTATTGGCGATCCAACGACAAATATTCAGGTAAAACAACATTAACCGGACCCATTTCTTCCGGATTTGAAGATTTATCTAAACTAAAACAGGCAAAACTGAGTACATCCTATAAAATAAGAGAACAGGACAATAAATTCTTTGTAGATATCTATTTA
>BNXB01000290.1 GCA_025999255.1 Bacteroidia bacterium
ACTCATCGGAGATTTTATTTGCCTTGTATTTCCTTCCCAAGAGCGTGACGCATAATTATGACAGCTATAACCGTCCTTTTGGTGACCGCGCCGTATATTCTTCTACTGCGGTATATGCCGAACACGTACCTACGGCCGAGTTGGCTGACCTTTATGAGTTCAAGGACGGAACAGAGTTTAACTGGAGTACATACACGGCAAATCATACCGATCCTTACGCAGACAGGGAACCGCGTTTTCAAGCCACGATACTGTACAATGGCTGCACTTGGGAAGGTAGAACAATCCAGACTTATGTAGGAGGAAGCGACGGATTTGTCGAATTTACAAAAGCCGGATCGACTGCCGGACATACCTGTACAGGCTATTATCTACGTAAATATTTACAGGAAGGTAATTCAACATTTGTTACGGATCATAGTTATCAATACGATGCTGTGCTCCGTTATGCCGAAGTCCTGCTGAACAAAGCCGAAGCATATGCACAATTGGATTATACACAATACCAGGCTCAGGCGATGGATGCATTGAATGAAGTACGGAGACGGGTAGGGTTACCGGCAAAAACTCCGGTCGACGCTCCGGATAAAGAATCATTTATGCGGTTATTGAGGAAAGAACGCTGCGTAGAATTGGCTTGCGAAGGTTTTCGCTACTGGGATTTACGTCGTTGGAAACTGGCGGAAAGCGTGATTAACGGTCAGAATGCCCATGGCGCAAAAATTACGAAAAACGCCGATAATTCGTTTACTTATGAGAAAGTAGCTGTTGACGGAGGATCAACACGTATCTTCCTGGAAAAATTTTACTATTTTTCATTGCCTACTTCTGAAACCTCAAATAATAACTTATGTAAAAATAATCCGTATTGGTAATAAAATAAAAAAATATAGAAATGAAGAGATTAAATAAAATAGGAATATTGATTCTGAGCATCTCAATGGCTGTTTTATTGTGGAATTGTACCGATGCAGACAGTGAATTTATACATGATACGAATATGATTTCACAGATGGTTTGTAAAGCGTCTCACAGTGGTAGCGAGTTTCGGGGTGAAATTTATGAATACAATAAAGATCAGGAATTGGTGACCGGCGACTTTACTCAAAAGGATGTGGAAGGTGGTTATGGTCTGATTTTATTTGCAATTTCCAAATCTTTGTCAGACGATGTGGATTTGTCGAATATCTA
>BNXB01000291.1 GCA_025999255.1 Bacteroidia bacterium
CATGATGATGCTTCCGGACTATTGTCCATACTGCCTTCTTTTCAAAGCGCACAAGTATCGAATCCGTTGATTGCAATCGAAATTGACGGGAAACACAATATCGGCACCAATTACAGAGGCGCAGGAAGCGTTTACGGAGAAGTCGATTTCCTGAAACATTTCAATTTCAAACTGACCTTTTCTGCCGACTTCAGTTCCGGAGAATCGCGGCAATATATCCCCGTTCTCACAGTTTATGACCCGTCTATACCGGGAACCAGTAACCTGAGAACAACCCAATCCGTTAACCAGTCCAAATCGACACGATTGAATACTCAAGCCGATTACGTATTGACTTACGACAATAAATTCGGAGATCACGGATTGACGGCTACTGCCGGTTTTACCACGAATTATCTGACTTATTCTTCTTTGTCCGCCGGACGGAACCAGAACCTCAATGATATTATTTTCTCCATCCCCAATGATAACCCGGACAAATGGTGGATTACTTCCCTGGATCAAACTGCCATGACAAACGGGGGAAGTCAATACAACCGTTTCCTGATGTCTTATTTGTTGAGGGGTTTATATAATTACAAGAGTCGCTATCTGTTGAACGTCTCTTACCGTCGCGACGGTTCCTCCGTATTCTACGGAGTAGGTAACACCTGGGATGATTTTTATTCTGTGGGCGCCGGTTGGGTCGTATCGGAAGAAAACTTCATGCAAAATCAATCGGTTATTAACTTTCTGAAACTGAAAGGCTCGTGGGGTATTTTAGGCTCACAGAACACAGGAGGACGTAATTATCCGTCCTATCCCGAATTGACCAGTTCCGGAAGTGCTGTTTTCGGAGATAAAATCATTACAGGATATACTTATCAATACCTTGTCCAGAATTTAGGTTGGGAAAAGACAAACTCATGGGAAGCCGGATTCGAAATGAATCTGTTGAACCAACGGTTGAGAATCGAACCGGTATATTACAATAAGGTAACCAACGATCTTATCGTTTCATTGCCATCACGCACAGGAGCGCAGAACTCATTGGAAAATATGGGAAAAATCCGTAACCGGTTCCGAATGATTTCCCAGATTATCAACTGTGCACAGAGTAAATGTATAATATCCTTTGGGAAGGCGTTCGAACGAAACTTCGTTTATTTTGGCCGGTTTAGACCAGCCATTGGTTACGCCT
>BNXB01000292.1 GCA_025999255.1 Bacteroidia bacterium
CGACGTTCCTGAATAACAATTTATATGTGTCCTTGGATTATTTTGACAAACGGACTTCGGATATCTTGTTATCTCCTGTCGTATCAGGTACTTTCGGAAGTTCTGCTGCAAATGAAAATGCCGGAAAAATGAAAAACCAAGGTTGGGAATTGACGGTTAATTACAAGTTAAAAACAGGTGAGTTCAGGCATAATTTTAATTTTAATTTTGCTGATACTAAAAATGAAGTTTTTGATTTTGGAGGAAATGAAAAAATCGACCAGAATGATCAATTATATAAACTTATCCGTGAAGGATGGGCTTTAGGTTCTTATTTCGGATATAAAACGGACGGATTATTCCAAAGTTATGAAGAAATAGCCAATAGCGCTCTTCCTGTCGGAGCTTCCGTTCAACCGGGTGATGTAAAGTATGTCGATCAGGATAAAAACGGCGTTATTGATGAAAAAGACCGTGTCGTGTTAGGGAACGCTTTCCCCAGATATACGTTTGGTTTTACTTATAGCGTGGATTATAAAGGGTTTGATTTCAGCGTCTTGCTTCAGGGGGTAGGAAAACGCGATATGTATGTGCGCGGAGAACTGATTGAACCGTTCCACTCCAATTATTCCTATTGTATTTATCAACACCAACTGGATTTCTGGACGCCGACAAATCCCGATGCAAAGTGGCCCCGTTTGGTAGCTCCGGGTTCTCCTTCCAGTAGTAACAATTGGGGGAAAGCCGGTTCCGATATTTATCTTTTGGATGGAGCTTACTTGCGTGTGAAAGATATTAAACTGGGATATACGTTACCGAAACAATTAACTTCAAAATTCGGAGTTCAAAAGCTGCGTATCAGTCTGAATGCGCAAAATCCGTTGACTTTATCTAAAAACTCATTCATCGATCCCGAATCTTCTGAGTTCGGTAATAATATGGGTGGTACCGGAGGTATCGGAGCAAACAGCGCCCGTAATTATCCTACTTTGGTATATTATGGATTCGGATTAGATCTTGAATTTTAACATATATTAACTAAAAATAAAAAAATTACGATGAAGAATAATATATTAAGATATTGTATGGGGGGTATTTGTTTGATGCTCGTTTTATTTACCTCCTGCAATGAATTGGATTTGGCTCCGACAAACAAATTTACGGATCTGAATTATTGGACTTCGACCGAAAAAGCT
>BNXB01000293.1 GCA_025999255.1 Bacteroidia bacterium
TGTTTCGATAGAAAATGTCAACGGGGGAGCCATAATTACCTTCAAAGCTCCCAAAGATGAAGATTTGCTGTGCGTAGTCGCCTCATATACGATTAATGGAGTAGAACGTACTACCAAAGTTTCGCCTTACGTGGACAAACTTAAAGTGGAAGGTTTTATGGAAGGTGAATTTCAAGTTAATTTGACAAGTGTGGATAAGAGTAAAAATGAATCACAACCCGTACCGGTCAAAATTAATCCTTTGATTCCGCCCGTGGAGTTGATATTTGAATCGTTAAATGTACTCGACAGCTTCGGAGGAGTTAAACTGTTCTGGGAAAATCCTATGAAAGACAACGTTATTGTTGAAGTTTCGAGAAAAGATGGAGATGAATGGATTTCCGTAGAAAATTTTTATACAAACGCTCCTGTCGGACAGGGATCTATTCGGGGATTCGACCCTGAACCTATAACATTCAGATTTAGGATTCGCGATCGCTGGGATAACTATTCGGAATACCGGGTAACGGATAACCTGCCACTGGAAGAAAAACAACTTGACAAATCCAAATTCAAAATGGTTACCATTTTGCCTGGCGATTCTCCCTCGCACAGTTCATTAGTAATCAGTAATATCTGGGACGGCAACACTACCGGAAGCAATAATTGTTACCACGGAAGCGGTAGCAGCAGTAATTACGGCGAAATGAACAGGACGATTACCTTCGACATGGGGCAAAAAGCCAAAATAAGCCGTTTCAAACTGTGGCAACGTTTATCCGGCGACTCCTGGACATTCAACCATAATAATATAAAACATTATGTTATTTATGGTTGTAATGAACTTACGGCAGAAATGTACACTGGAGGTACGCTTCATCCCGATCCCGATTGGGCGGCCAAAGACGTAATACTTCCTACATTTGAAGGGTGGACAGAGGTGCTGGACGTATGGTGTTTAAAACCATCAGGGCTTCCGACCGGACAACTTTCCAATGAAGACAGAGAAGCGGCCAATAATGGCGACGAACATGAAATCCCGATTGAAGTTCCGTCATTCCGTTATATACGTATTCTTTTCCTGGAAAACTGGTCGGGCGGAAATATAGCCCAAATCGGTGAAATGACTTTCTGGGGACAGATAGTAGAGTAATTAACAATTGAAACAGTAGCATTATGAAACGAGCATGCAAAA
>BNXB01000294.1 GCA_025999255.1 Bacteroidia bacterium
CGGAAGACCCGCGCGGGTACGTACCTGATTCAAGAGGTTGATAGCTTCCTGCGTAACCGATCCGCCTTGTTGTACGATAGCTTCAGCCAATAACGTAATGGCATCGGCATAGCGATATATAATCCAGTCCGTATAACAATCGCCGCCAACACGGTCTTTCATGTCGTATTTTACCGGCAATACACCTGCCTCCAGACCTTCGTCCCAGATCACTTCCTCACCGGCGCGCTGATCGCCCGTCTCAAAGGTTTCAAAGAAACTGCGCGTCATCTTATAACCGCTCCATGAAATCACATGGTCATACCATATATGCGATTGATATTCCTTCAATCCGTTTGTAGCCCAAATGGTTTCCTTATTCCCCTCGTTAGCCGATGCGAAAATATTGGCATAGGCCGTACCTGCTGCGCCGGCTTCCGTAACCAATCCGTAACCATATTCGGATTTTGTCAACTCCCGGCCTTCGGTTATGGCCTTATCCCATTGACGAGTCTGCATATATAGCTTGAGCAGTAACATGTGGCATAATCCTTCGGTAAAACGCCCGTAATCGGAACTGCTTCCGGGATAAGCCTTGGATAATGCACCTGAAGCCATTGCCGACTTCAATTTGCTTTCGATGTACGCAACGGTTTCTGCGGAACTCTGACGAGACAGAATTTTTACATTTTGCGGATCTTTGAGCGTTTCCAAATCAGCAACAACAATTCCTCCGTAGAAATCCCACATCAGGAACGTCATAAAAGCCTGTCCACATTCCAGTTCCGCAATACTACGCTTTTTGAGGTTATCATTTACCCCTTCTATCGTTTTTATACGATCGATGGTCACTTCCATTCTGCTAATCCATGGTAGATAAGGCGTCCAGTTGCGACGAGGGTTACGCGCACCCTGAGAATTCTGAAAATTCGCATAAGTCAGTTGACCCCAGTCGCCTTCTCCCCATGAGCATAAACCGAAATCGGTAGCCATATCCCCAAGAAGGTGAAATCCGGTAGCTGCATTGAACGCTCCGTCATAATCGTTGTTGCGGAGCCCTCCATAAGCATTGGAGGTAACCAGGTCGAGCATATCCCGTTCGGTTATCGGATATAAGGAAGAGTTGACCTTACTGTATTCTTTCGACTCCAAATCGCAACCCGATACAACAAATACTATACAAAGTAATAT
>BNXB01000295.1 GCA_025999255.1 Bacteroidia bacterium
CAGGTACTGCAACCTTGAATAACCTGAACCCGAATGATATAGAAAATGTTTCCGTATTGAAGGATGCGGGTAGCGCTGCGATTTATGGTTCTCGATCTGCCAATGGAGTAATATTAGTAACTACTAAAAAAGGCTTAAAAACAAACAAACCATTAGTACGGTTCAACGGTATGGTGGGTTATGAGGATCCGGATATTCTGTATCAGCCTGTCGAGGGCTGGCAAAACGCCATGTATAGAAACCAGGCGAATATGAATATCGGGAGTTCTCCGGCATTTACTCCGGAACAAATCCGGGATTTATACGACCACCGGGATCAGGAATACTGGTATCTTAATGAAATAATGGAAAAAGCGTTGCAGCAAAGTTATAACTTTAATGTTTCCGGAGGAAGTAATAACTCAACTTATATGATATCGGCAGGTTATCATAACCAGGAGAGTAACTTTGCCGGAAGTTTCGGTATGGAACGTTATAATTTTCGCAGTAATCTGACTACAGAATATGGTTGTTTTAAACTGACATCTTTGATGGCTTATAATCGTAAGAACGAACGAACCGTTGCCGGAGGAACCGGTAATGTGATTATTAACTCCTCACGTGTCCCTCCATATTATTATTACCAGTTCCAGAAAGATGGGAAATGGCTTATTAATGACGCGATAGGCGACGATAATACCATGGCTAAGTTGAAAGACGGAGGCGCGGAAAGTAAAGATGAAGATAATTTTATCGGAAGTTTGAATCTCGATCTGAAAATTATTGAAGGTCTTACGGCTAAGGGATTGGTGGGATTGGATTTAACTCAACACCATCGTTACCGTAGGGATAGAAAAGTTCCTCTTTATTCGTCTGCGGATTTGGAAACACCGGTTTTATATATGGGTTTCAACACATTTACGGAGGATTACAACCAAAAAAGATATACTTTGATTACGCAATTTCTGCTTGATTTTGACCGCACTTTTAATGGTGTACATCATGTAACCGGGTTGCTGGGAGCTTCTAATGAATCATATACTTCTAAGGCCAGCCGTATTGCATGGGAATATACGGATGAAGATTTGGGACTTCCTACGACGGAGCAATCAATCCAGAACAAGGATAATAATACCTCCAATGCGGCTACCGATCAAACAAGTATTACCTCCTGGTTTGGTCGTTTGGG
>BNXB01000296.1 GCA_025999255.1 Bacteroidia bacterium
GCTCCTCTGGTGATGATAGAATATTCGTCTCCGAATACTAATAAACCTTTGCATCTCGGACATATCCGTAACAATTTGCTCGGTTTCAGTCTTGCTGAAATTATGAAGGCGAATGGTTATAATGTTGTGAAAACCAATATTGTCAATGACCGGGGAATTCATATCTGTAAATCTATGCTTGCCTGGAAGAAATGGGGTAACGATGCGACTCCCGAATCGGCAGGAAAGAAGGGCGACCATTTGATTGGAGATTTTTATGTCCTTTTCGATAAAGAATATAAAAAAGAATTACAGGAATTACAATCCAAAGGGTTAAGTAAAGAGGATGCCGAGGCTCAATCTTCTTTGATGGCTGAAGCCCGTGAGATGCTTCGCCAATGGGAAGCCGGGGATTTGGAAACAGTCGCTCTTTGGGAAAAGATGAATTCCTGGGTGTATGCCGGTTTTCATGAGACCTACAAAGCTCTTGGAGTTGATTTCGATAAAATTTACTACGAATCCCAAACATACCTGGAAGGAAAAGAAAAGGTTCTGGAAGGATTAGAAAAAGGGATTTTTTACAAGAAAGAGGATGGTTCCGTATGGGCTGATCTGACGGCAGACGGTTTAGACAACAAGCTTCTTTTGCGTGGAGACGGAACGTCTGTTTATATGACTCAGGATATAGGTACGGCAAAATTACGTTTCGATGATTATCCTATTGATAAAATGGTGTATGTCGTAGGAAATGAACAAAATTATCATTTCCAGGTATTATCGTTGTTGCTTGATAAATTGGGTTTTGATTTTGGTAAAGGCTTGGTTCACTTTTCTTATGGTATGGTCGAGTTGCCGGAAGGAAAGATGAAATCAAGGGAAGGAACTGTTGTCGATGCGGACGACCTGATTGCAGAAATGATTGAAACAGCCAGGGAAACTTCCAATGAATTAGGGAAATTGGATGGTTGTACGGAAGATGAAGCAAGGAGAGTATCCCGAATAGTCGGTTTGGGTGCATTGAAATATTTTATACTGAAAGTGGATCCGCGTAAGAATATGGTATTCAATCCGAAGGAATCAATTGATTTTAATGGAAATACAGGACCGTTTATACAATATACTTATGCCCGGATTCAGTCGGTACTTCGTAAGGCCGCGGAACAGGGCGTCATTT
>BNXB01000297.1 GCA_025999255.1 Bacteroidia bacterium
CCTAAAAAAGCCGCAGAAATATTCAAGGGGAAAAATCCGGATGCGGATTCCTTTCGTGTAACCCTCTACGGCAGCCTTGCCGCCACCGGGAAAGGGCACTTGACGGATATAGCCATCACCGAAGCATTAAAACCTCAATCCCTGGAAATTATATGGAAACCCGAAGTGGTATTATCTTTCCATCCTAATGGTATGTTGTTCGAATCGATCGAAGGGGGACAAGTTGTCTCTGACTGGACTATCTTCAGCGTCGGGGGCGGCGATTTATCGAACGAAAATACACCGGTTGAAGAAGAAGAAAACATCTATAAGATGAATACTATGACGGAAATACTGAAATGGAGCCAGCAAACCGGGAAATCATTCTGGGAATATGTGGAAGACACAGAAGGAAAGGAAATCTGGGGTTTCTTAGACCATGTATGGGAAGTCATGCAAAAAGGCATCGAACGGGGACTGGAAGCAGAGGGTTTATTACCGGGTGGACTCTCCTTGCAACGGAAAGCATCTTCTTATTTTACCAAGGGTAAGAGTTACAGGGATTCCCTGGCCAGCCGGGCCGCTATTTATTCCTATGCATTGGCTACTTCAGAAGAAAATGCCTGTGGCGGTGTCATCGTCACAGCCCCAACCTGCGGCTCTTCAGGAGTTTTGCCCGGAGTTCTTTATCACCTGAAGAAAAAACACGAATTCCGGGATTCCAAGATCACCAAAGCGTTGGCAACAGCCGCCCTTATCGGCAATATTGTCAAGAAAAATGCTTCAGTATCGGGAGCTCAGGTAGGTTGCCAGGGCGAAATCGGCGTCGCCTGCTCTATGGCTGCAGCTGCTGCAGCCCAATTATTCGGAGGTTCGACCGCTCAAATAGAATATGCAGCCGAAATGGGACTGGAACACCATTTAGGATTAACCTGCGATCCGGTCTGCGGGCTGGTACAAGTACCCTGCATCGAACGTAACGCTTTTGCTGCCGTACGCGCATTGGACGCCTGTTCATTCGCTATGCTATCGGACGGAAAACACCTCGTAGGATTCGACAAGGTCGTGCAGACCATGAAACAAACCGGAAACGATCTCCCAAGTCTATACAAAGAAACTTCAACCGGAGGTCTGGCAAAGTTTATTTAGGGACATTCAGCGCCTACGATAGAG
>BNXB01000298.1 GCA_025999255.1 Bacteroidia bacterium
GGTAATGCATTATAAGTGGAGGCACGGAAACCTCCGACAGAACGGTGGCCTTTGATACCGACCATCCCTCTTTCGGATGCAAACCTGGCAAATGCTTCTTCCAAATCCTGATACTCATCCTTCATGACAAAACAAATATTCATCAAAGAACGGTCTTCAGCAGCTGCTGTGCCTTTGAACAAACAGTTACGTTCGATTTCATCATATAAAATTCCGGCCTTTTCGATGTTTATTTTTTCCATAGCGCCAAGTCCACCCAAATTTTTCAACCATCTCAAGGTTTGCAATGCAGCATAAATCGGCACGACCGGAGGCGTATTAAACATAGAACCATCCTTAATATGTGTACGATAGTCCAACATGGTTGGTATGTTACGACTTACTTTTCCCAGGATTTCATCTTTTACAATGACAAATGTTACCCCTGCCGGAGCCAGATTTTTCTGCGCTCCTCCGTAAATCAGAGCATATTTGGAAACATCTACCGGACGGGAAAAGATATCCGACGACATGTCGGCGACCAAAGGTACGGGAGAATTGAGATCTTTACGGATTTCAGTCCCATAAATTGTATTATTGGTCGTGATATGGAAATAATCGGCATCCGTTGGTATCACATAATCTTTGGGAACGTATGTAAAATTGGCTTCTTTAGAAGATGCAACTTCCACAACTTCTCCGAACAACTTAGCCTCTTTCAGAGCTTTACCTGCCCATACCCCGGTATTCAGATAAGCAGCTTTCTTTTCCAACAGATTAAAAGGAATCATACAGAATTGCAAACTGGCTCCGCCTCCAAGAAATAAAACAGAATATCCTTCCGGAATATTCAATAATTCCTTAAATAAAGCGACAGCCTCATCCATTACTGCCTGAAAATCTTTTGAACGATGACTTATCTCCATGATTGATAGTCCGATACCATTGAAATCAAGAATAGCTTTTGCTGTTTGGTCAATTGTTTGTTGCGGAAGAATCGATGGTCCCGCATTAAAATTGTACTTCTTCATATTTTATGAACTTTAAGTTATAAATTTTAAGTTATAAGTTTTGTCGCGCGTAAGCCAAACGTATAACTTAGAACTTAAAACTTATAACTTCAAAGGACGAAGTTACGGGTTCTTGGCGAAAAAACCTACTTT
>BNXB01000299.1 GCA_025999255.1 Bacteroidia bacterium
GTCCTGGAGAAAACCAACTATAACAATTATTTAAATATGGGCCAATAGGATATTCTCCATCGGCCAACGCTTCCACATTAGCCAGAGAAACATCCGCCAATTTTTCACCTTGTGCATTCAAATTTACATTAAACACAACTGTTGCCGTGATTGCCAAAACAGCAATTCCAGCGAAAACTATTTTTTTCATTGTATTTTTAATTGAAAAGTAACAATTCTAAATTCAGGAATATCTGTGATTGCATAGATTCTATTCTCAACCGTATCAACATCAAAACGAAATATAGGAATATCTAACTGATATCGACGTATCAGATATGCTATTTTTTTCATTGACCAATCATTTTTAATTGATAATAAATAACATAATAATGAGATAACTTATTATAAATCTTGTTTTTATTATTCAAAGTCATATCAGGATCAAGCTCACTTTTTTCATCTTTTAAGGTTGCATTGATCGTATTATCATCTACATCAGCATAAATCAATGCAATTGGTACTTTCCTCATTAACTCCTGAAATATCGGGGCAACATAAACCTTAGACTTAATATCTTCATTTTTTTTAATTTGAATAGGTACTCCAACAGTATTTACACCCTTTCTTTCTACACCAATCAAAAATTTATCACCAATCTTACTCGTTACCAAATCAAATTTCATGCTTTTACCATGATAAACAAGAAAAGAATTTACAACCAGAGAATCAAGTCTATGACCTAATGACTTTGTATTATCAAATTCTTCTAATATAACATACACAACTACTGTTTCTCTCCTACTTTCAATAGTATACTGACCAACAAGCTCGTTGTTAAAGTTGCCAACCGGACCACTTATAACTGTAACCTGGGATTCAGATTTCTCTTTCCCTTGAGGAAATACATAACTTGCAAAAAAAAATAATAGACAAAATATAGTCAATAAATATTTCATCTCAAAAAATAACATATTATTTTT
Source organism: Bacteroidia bacterium (assembly GCA_025999255.1). Lineage (GTDB taxonomy): Bacteria > Bacteroidota > Bacteroidia > Bacteroidales > Azobacteroidaceae > BNXB01. The sequence goes on from BNXB01000299.1 coordinate 963, forward strand.
CATTTGCTTGCCGGAAAAAGACCGGTCGGTACGGCGACAACATCCGGTTTATTAGGATGATATCCGAGTAACTTTTTCGATTTCATAATTGTTTCATATCGAGAACAAATCAATATCTAAATTTAACAATAGAATAATCGGGGTTCAAACCTATTCCATATAT
>BNXB01000300.1 GCA_025999255.1 Bacteroidia bacterium
TAAGTCAGGTATTCAAAGACGCCGGGGTAATTATTTTCTTTCTGGCGGTTCCTTTAGCCTATCCTGTTCTGTACGGAATCATTTACAATCCGGAAACAGTTCATGAAGTTCCGATGGTTGTTGTCGATCAATCCGGCTCTTCTTTTTCCCGGGAATTTATCCGTAAAATGGATGCATCCCCTGAAGTAAAAGTTATTTCTTTTGCTGCGAATATGAATGAAGCTATTCAAATGACGGATAAAAAAGAGGCATATGGCATTTTGTCTATTCCTATAGACTTCAGTAAAAACCTGCATACCGGACGGAAAACAGAAGTCAAATTATTCTGCGATATGTCATCTTTACTACATTATAAGGCTTTCCTACTCACGGCAACAGAAGTATCTCTGGACATGGGAAAAGAAATAATGATCAACGAAACTCCTTTGGTTTCTTCCAAAATGGAAGAAATTACAAGCAATCCGGTAACTTACGAATCGATAGCATTATACAATCCGAAAAACGGATTCGCAACATTCCTGCTTCCCGCAATCCTGGCATTGATAATACAACAAACATTATTATTAGGTGTAGGAATGTTGGCCGGAACACGACGTTCATCCCAACATTCAGAGCCAATTTCACAACCTTCGGGAACAATAACCGTCATTCTGGGACGGGCATTGGCTTATCTGAGTATTTATATCGTAGTCAGTTTTTGGACTTTAGTAGTAGTTCCTCACTTATTCAAACTTCCACAAATAACCAACATACAAACAATTACTCTATTTGCTATTCCTTATTTACTGGCTTGTATCTTCTTTGCCATGGCGGTCTCAAGCTTTATAAGAAGCCGGGAGATTCCCATGATGATATTTGTTTTCACATCCCTGCCACTACTTTTTATTTCCGGGATTTCATGGCCGGGAAGTTCGGTTCCTGTATTCTGGGAATGGGTCAGCTATCTGTTTCCGTCCACATTCGGCATCCGGGGATTTATAAAAATCAATTCGACCGGAGCTAATCTTCATTTGATATCGTTCGAATACATCATGCTGTGGATACAGGCTTTTGTTTTTATGCTTGCTGCTGTTATTCTTTATAAAAGAAATTATTTCCTTCATTTCCTTCATTTCT
>BNXB01000301.1 GCA_025999255.1 Bacteroidia bacterium
GTTCAAAACCTTTACCCGTAATCAACTTTTAGAATTGTTGGAGAATTATCCGCAGTTGAAAGGTCTCTGGTTCGACGGCAGTTGGGATGTCGCCTGGGTGAAAAATGCGGCTTGGGTCGATTCGCTGGGCTTGGAGCTGAGAGCCAAACATCCCGGTTTGATCATCGGTAGCCGTTTCCGATCCGACGAACTCGGCAACAGGCATGTGGACGCTAACGGAGTCCTTATCGACGATTATGACCAACGATTTGAAAGAAACCTGCCCAATACCTTGGCGGAGACAGGCGGTAACGATTGGGATTGCGTGATGACTATACCTGAAAACCAATGGGGATTTCATCGCGATTGGTCGTTGAGTTATATCAAAACACCGTACGATCTGATTGAAATGGCTGTCAAAGCCAACTCGCTCGATGGTAATTTTGTGATCAACTTCGGCCCCGACGATAAAGGAAATATCCGGAAAGAGGAAACTGAAATTGCAAGAGGTGTCGGCAATTGGATGAAAGTGTATGGCAATGCTATCTACGGAACCAGCCATTCTGTACTCGAAAAACAGGATTGGGGCTTTTCTACCCAAAAAGACGACCGGATTTATCTCACCGTATTCAATAAACCAATGAATGATATGGTACGGGTAAAAGTTCCGAGAAGTAAAACAAGAGGACAAATAACCGTCATCGGGAAAGCGGAATTTCTCTTGAACGGACAACCTGCCAAAATTAACGGCAACGGGAAACAAGGCTCTTTTTATCGCGACAAAACGGGCGCTTCCTATTATGATATTATCATTCCCGAAAATATCCGGAATACGAAAATGCCTTTTGTTATCGTGATTCAATTGAAAGAAATGTCAGAAAAAGAAGCTTATCAACAAGCAATTACTTAATGCAAATTTTTTATGATAAGAAAAATATTACTCATATTATCAATCGCCATAATTGTCTCCATTGTTTCAAACGCGGCTATTACGACGCCTTATCCGACAACTATTGAGCTCCGGCAAATCAACAGCGCGGAAAAAGAACGGATACGTTTGTGCCAGGGACATAAAAAATACGACAGGCAACCTACGGGTTTCTACGTGGAAACAGGGAAAAAAGTGGAAGTC
>BNXB01000302.1 GCA_025999255.1 Bacteroidia bacterium
GTCTTTTGTTTGTAAATTCGTTGATTTGAAAACTACACATTAGAATTTACGGAAGCTACCTTATGGGTAGTTTCTCCCAGGATGATCAATGCTTTCTCAAGGATCTTCGGATCATCGAGCATCACGATACCGCCGTCAGGACCTGGCTCAATATGTACGCCGCAACTTTTACCGTCTTTGTAATTGTATCCACCAAAATAATTTCGGACTGTTTCCACCGTAAGTCCTAATTCGTCGGCAATTTGATGGATACTTCCATCGGGCAAGCTGTCCTTGATTCTTCGAAGTTCATTGAATGTTACTGTTTTCATGGCTACCTTATTTAATAGGTTATTAAAATTAAGTTTAGATTCACGCCTCTAACTTAATCAAAATAATGACATGAACAAATTATTTTTGTGAAATAAATGTTACAAAGAGGTTTTTATTTTTTAAAGGGTTAATTTAACAAGCTGATTGTTAAATATTAAGAGAGTTACGATAATAAGAAAATAGGTACAATATACATAAATCACCTCTTTGGGGTTGTATCTTGGGATTACAGGCTCATTTGTCTCTTTTATGATTAGTTTTTTACGTCCGGACAGATAGAGTTTGTAAATCAGGATGCCTGTAAAGATTCCAATAAGGGCGCCCGCAATGACATCCGATATAAAGTGCACTCCGAGATATACTCTGGAATAGGCGGTAATCAAAGCATGTGTGAAGAGTAACAATGAGAACCATTTATTCCTGAATAACAAGGTGGTGAACATAGCAAATCCGAAAGCATTCGAGGCGTGACTCGAAGCAAAGCCATACCGTCCTCCCCTGTAGCCGAACAGAATATGTACCTGGTCTTTGAAGTCGGGATGATGAGTTGGTCGAAATCGTTCAAACATAGGCTTCAAAATTCCCGATGCTACTTGGTCGCAAATAAGGATAACCAGAAACAGGGAAATAAAAATCAGAACATATTCTTTCCTGTTATTACGGTATTTGCAAATGAAAAGGATGAAAAAACACAGATAAAGGGGGATCCAGGTAAACTTATAGGAGAATAACCACATGAAATTATCCCATAGACCTGAATCACTTCCATTTAAGAAGAAAAATAAAGACTTTTCATAA
>BNXB01000303.1 GCA_025999255.1 Bacteroidia bacterium
GAAGGCTCTTATCGCTATAAAACAGCTGTGATCGTAAAAGCGACTGCTTCAGCGGGTATCAGGATCGTTTTTTGCGGAGTAAATAACCTGAATATGAGCGAGCTGAAAAATGCTAGTTATATCTCAGAAACATACATGAAAACCATGTATCACGAAAATACGCATATCCTGAATCAGAAAAAATCTTACCCTGCTGAATTTGGGAATGTCTGCGGTCCGGATTATATTGGCGACGACTGGAATACAAGAAACGATACAACTGCTTATCAGCTTGGCTTTATATCTCCTTACTCCGGAAGTTCTGCCGGAGAAGATTTTGCGGAAATGCTATCAATCTATGTAACTCAAAGAAACAGATGGGATACCGCCATACAATGGCAGAGTCCTAAAATTAACGAAGGAGGAGGTAAAACCAACGTAGCTAAGATGGAACAAAAATTGTCTTATGTCCGCGATTATATGCGGGAAGCTTGGGGGATTGATATTGATGTACTTCGTCAATTATACGAACAACGGGAGACTAATCTGAAAGATTTGGTATTATTAACTTATTAATTTGAACGGAATATGAAAATACTTAAATATTTATTATTAGTGATTCCCGTATTGTGTATGACTTCCTGCTTACGAGAGGAAGAAGATATCTTTGGAGAAGCTCCGGCAATACGAATGCAAAAAACGATCGCCGAATATAAATCGTTACTGACTGATGCTCCCAACGGATGGATAATCAATTATTATCCTGAACCACAATACGGCGTGGGCGGATATGCCATCTATTGTAAATTTTCATCTGACGGTAAAGTAGATGCTGCATGTGAAGTTAAAACGAATGTAAATTCTTATGAAGTAGCGTCTTCTACGTGGGATATTATACCGTATCAGGGACCGGTGCTTACGTTTGATACGTATAGTCCTGTAGTACATTATTTCAGCGAAGTAAGCAGTACGTCCGACCGCGACGGACGAGCAGGTGACTATGATTTTGTCGTCATGAAAGCCGTGAAGGATACTTTTTATCTTTCAGGCTTGAAAAACGAAAATAAAATAGTCATGTGGAAAGCCGACGGTAATCCTTTGGATTATCTGAAACAAGTAAATAACATGTAT
>BNXB01000304.1 GCA_025999255.1 Bacteroidia bacterium
GTCTGTTACAACAACAATTCGGAATCATAAAGCTTGATCCTTCATCTTATTATGTCTCTTCGGTTCCTATTGAACTGAATATCTGGCATGTTATTCTGATCAACACAGGGACTCTCCTACTCTCACTATTGATGTTACTTGGTCCATCATACCTGGTAGCATGGATTTCACCTACCAAATCAATTCGTTTCGACTGAATTAACGGATATTGTTCCTGTTCAAAGCAACCTGGTAACGTTGGGCGTTACGGGTATGTTCAGCCCAGGAGGAGGTAAAGTTATGTCTTCCGGAGAAATCCTCTTTCGCACACATATATAAATACCGGTGATGTTCATAATTCAGTACGGCATCAAGCCCCCTGATTGAAGGAACCCGTATAGGGCCGGGAGGCAAACCTTCGTACTTATAGGTATTATACGGAGAATCGACCTTCAGATGGGTATGTAAAATCCGTTTAAGGGTAAAATCCCCTACTGCATATTTCACAGTGGGGTCGGCCTGAAGCAACATTCCCTCTTTCAACCGGTTGATATATAAACCGGCCACCACAGGATATTCATCCGGTACAATTGTCTCCTCTTCCATAATAGAAGCCAAAATTGATACCTGGATAGGCGAAAGCGGAATTTTACCGGCCTTTTCCAATCTTTCCGGAGTCCAGAAGCGATCGTATTCCTTCTTCATCCGTTCCAGAAAACGATCGATTGAAATATTCCAATACATTTCGTAGGTATTGGGAATAAACATGCACTGAATGGTCTGTATTTCGAATCCATACCGGCTACAAACCTCAGGATCATCCAACTTTTGCTGCAAAACAGCAGATCCGAACATCATTTGAGAGCCGATATTTTCAGATAATTCGTTTTTCAACCGGATATTATTAAACGTTATTTTACAAGGATCCTGATTCCCTCTTATCAGATTTTCCAACAAACTTTTACAACTGATCCCGGAATTCACGGCGTATCTACCTGTCTTCATTTTTCGAGGATATCCGATTGCTTCCGCCAGTCTTCCGAACATTCTTACATCCTTTATTTTAGCCGTCGATTGTAACTGTAGCAACAAGTCGTTGTAGTCCTTTTGTTCATTAACATAAATATAAA
>BNXB01000305.1 GCA_025999255.1 Bacteroidia bacterium
GACTGCAGGGGCATCATTTCCGACAGTGGCATTGGAATAAGCCAATGCGGGGGGATCTGTCATACTTCCGGCAAGAAGACCCATCAGGGTAAAGTAGTTTAACTTGAATATTCCACGTCCGATTATTCCGATTATGATAAGAGGAACAACGGTAATAATAACTCCAAGACCAACCCAATTCAATCCGCCTTTATTAACGATTGTATCCACAAATCCTTCTCCTGCGCCAATTCCCACACAAGCCAGGAAAAGACAAATTCCGATTTCCCGCAACATCAGGTTAGCGCTCATGGTCGTATAGGTTACCAACTTGTATTTAGGACCAAAAATACTGATTAAAATAGCAACGATAAGCGGGCCACCGGCCAAACCTAATTTTACCGGCTGAGGAATACCGGGAAATGCAAACGGAATACTTCCAAGAAGAACTCCCAATGCGATTCCGATAAAAATAGGGATGAGATTCGGCTCATTCAGACGCTTGAGTTGATTACCTAATACGGTTTCCACACTCTTTATTGCATTTTCATCTCCTACTACAGTTACACGGTCACCTATTTGTAATTTCAACCCCGGTTCTGCAATCAAATCCACACCTGAACGATTCACACGGGTAATATTCACCCCAAAGTTCAAACGTAAATTGAGTTGACCTAACGACTTTCCATTGATATTGGATTTTGTAATCAGGATTCGTCGTGACACCAAGTGTTTATCAAGCATTTCCCACTCCGATTTATCCATGTTTACTTTTGCACCCATGAACGTAGCAATTTTCTCACTGTTTTCAGGCGTAGTTGCTACATAAATACGATCTCCTTCATTCAATATCGTTTTGGAAGAGGCTATCTCCACACAATCGTTTTCAGGATGTAACACCCTTGAGATAACGAACCGGATATCCGATAATTCCGATAATTCCCGAATCGTTTTACCAAATACGGCAGGATTTCTAACCTCCAATGAATTCAGAAAAATTGATTGTTTTTTTTGTCCGGAAATCAGGTACAGGTTTTCTGTTTCCTTTTCAAAACTAACTTTGAAGAAGTAACGTAAAAAGATAATTGTAAGAATAATTCCGACAACACCCAAAGGATAAGCAACTGCAT
>BNXB01000306.1 GCA_025999255.1 Bacteroidia bacterium
CTATACGCGTATAGGAAAGATTGGCTCCCAGATTCCACCATTTTGTTAAATTTGCATCCACTTTTGAGCGGATATTGTATCGGTTTAATACATCGTTTCCGTATTTCAGCAATCCGTCCTGTTGGTAATAACCTCCCGAAACATAGTAGGAAAGATTATCTGTTTTTTTAGAGATATTTAGGTTTGCAGTATATGAAGCTGCCGTATTTTTGTGGGTTTCATCAAACCAGTCTGTTTCCCCATAGTATTCCCAGGCATTCGGGTTGGTAGGATTAACAATAATTCTGTCGATACCGGGGTTGGCAGTGATTTGTTTACCATACTCCAGTTGTTGCGGGGTAAAAATCGCAGATAACGGATACCTGGCTTCACTCTTCATATTCATAACGGTTTCCACGTCGGTATCAATACCCGGAGCGATTCCCCGATCCCTTAAGGCGTAATTGCCGCTAAAATTGATTTTAAGGTCACCATTTTTAGCGCTTTTCGTAGTAATCAATACCACTCCAAAAGCTGCGCGAGCGCCGTAAATTGCAGCAGCGGAGGCATCTTTCAATACTGATACGGTTTCAATATCATCAGGGTTCAATCGCGTCAATTCTTCACGGGTCACCGGCATATTGTCCACCAATATAAATGTCTCACCGTTTGTGTTGTTGATAGAAGTAAAGCCGCGAATATTAAGGATTGGAGCATCGTCTGCGCGGCCACTACCTGTTGTGACATTTAAATTCGGAATCACGCCCTGAAGGCCTGAACCTACATTGGGAATAGGACGGCTTGATAATACTTCGGAGCCTACGGCTTGTACCGCCCCTGACAGGTTTACTTTTTTCTGGATTCCATACCCGACAACCACCACGTCGTTCAAAACATTGTCCGATTCTTCCAGGGTAACCTCAAGATTCCGGAGGTTTCCGGGAGCAACTTCTTTTGTAACATACCCAATATAGGAAAACCCGAGTTTTTCGTTGGCAGAGGATAAAATTCAGCAAATCAGCGTTGAGCATACGCGGAAGATATTGGGAGGCAAAATCGGACTTGTGTTTTACGATGTAACCACGCTTTATTTTGAAACGGACACTAGTGATGAATTGCGTAAAAC
>BNXB01000307.1 GCA_025999255.1 Bacteroidia bacterium
TCCTGACTTTGACAATGCGACCCCTAAACGGATTTCCAAAAAAATTCGTCAAAAAGTTTGGCGATAGACTTGTGTCTTGTGGTTAGCAACATCGTCTTTGTTATCGTTTCATTACTAATTGGCAATTTGATTTTTAATGTGGTAATCGTTTTTGCAATATCTAAAACTTTATTAACGCTCAAGTTTATGCTCTCCGTTTTCAGTATTCTTTCAAGTTCCTTATATACTTTGTAAGCCACAAAACCAATGCAGACATGCGCCTCAATGCGTTTCTTTGTAAAATGGAACATCGGGCGCAGTTCCAACGTTCCTTTTGTTATACGGAACGCCCGCTCCACTTGCCAAAGACCACTATACTCTTCATAAACTGTTTTTGCTGTCAAGGTCGTATTCGTGATATAGCCCTTCAAGCCATCCCAACACTCGTCTTCCCTGACTTTATCGTAATTGATGGTCGCTTTTATATCATCGCTTATTTCCAGAAATTTATTGTAACCGCGCTTATTAACCTTGTCCTTGGTTATTGAACCACTCTTGTATTCTTTTTCAAGCCGTTTTATGCCCTTTTCGCGATTGTTGCGGTCTTTCTTTGCCCTGTTTCCGGAATAGCCGACAATCAGGCGGGAAGTGGCTGTCTTTTGATATTCATAAAACTTACCGTCTTCTTTTTCCAACGATAAAATCCATTTTGTTATCGGTTTGCTTTCGTTTTTTATTCTTGCTCCAATGATATATTTGTAATTTCTCTGTTCCAACAGAGTGATATTGTCATTGTTCATCAGTCCCGAATCGGCAACGACAACAAAATTTTTCAAAGCAAATTGTTTCACAAAATCCTCGACAACCGGAAGCATCGTATGACCTTCATACTTGTTGCCCTCGTGGATGGAATAGGCTAAAGGATAGCCGCCTGAACTGACCAATAAGCCCAGGACTATCTGTGGACAGGCGTGTTTCCCATCTTTGGAAAAGCCTGTTTTACGCAATTCATCACTAGTGTCCGTTTCAAAATAAAGCGTGGTTACATCGTAAAACACAAGTCCGATTTTGCCTCCCAATATCTTCCGCGTATGCTCAACGCTGATTTGCTGAATTTTATCCT
>BNXB01000308.1 GCA_025999255.1 Bacteroidia bacterium
ACAATAAGTCCGCCGGTACCCAACTTAACGCCTCCGAAGTACCGGATTACAATAATCAGGATGTCTGTCAATCCGTTGGAATTAATTACGCCGAGAATGGGCTTACCGGCTGTGGAAGAAGGTTCTCCGTCGTCGTTAACCCGGAAGTTAGCACGTTCGTTTCCAAGCATATAAGCCCAACATACATGACGGGCGTCATAATATTGTTTCCGGTAGGCATCGACATATTCTTTTACCTCTTCCGGGGTACTTACCGGAAGCGCATAGGATATGAATTTACTACGCTGTTCGGTAATATAACCTTCCGAGGTTTTTGCTATTGTTTTATATGAATCCATGGAATAGATTTTAAGTTATAAATTTTAAGTTTGGCTTACGCACGCTAAAACTTACAACTCAAAACTTACAACTTATAACTTAGAAAGCGTTTCGACCAGGAACTCCCAGAAATTCCGTACGGCGACAATATTTACTTTTTCGTCCGGGGAATGAGGATTTTTGATGGTTGGGCCGAATGAAATGACGTCCAGACCAGGAATGTTCGACATGATAATGCCACATTCAAGTCCGGCATGCATGACTTTTACTTCCGGTTCCATACCGAATTTTTCTTTATGCACACGTTTCATTGTAGCCAGGATAGAAGAATTGATATTAGGGTTCCATCCCGGGTAGGCGTTCCCGAATTCCACTTTTGCCCCGGCAAGTGCAAATACGCTTTCAAGACTGGAACAAAGGGCTTCTTTTCTGGTTTCCGACGAACTGCGTACCAATATTTTGATATCGATAAGGCCTTCCGAAGATTTGATAAGCGCCAAGTTTGAGGATGACTCTACCGTATCCGGAAAATCGGTCAACATCCGTTCCGTTCCGTTGGGACATCCGACTACGGCGTTGATCAAAGCATCCTGTATTTCTTCCGGGATCAATGCTTTTGGAAGGTCTATTTTTTCGGCGGTAAATTTGATATTTTCTTCTACTCTTGCATATTCCAAGTTATATAATTCCCGGTATTCCGAAACCATTTCCCAGAAAACATTGATTTCATCATCCCCTGGAATCGTGATTACGGCAAAAGCTTCGCGGGGGATTGCATTACG
>BNXB01000309.1 GCA_025999255.1 Bacteroidia bacterium
CGTCTTCGTACATAAAAATACGTTGATATTGCAACTTATCTTTTTTATTCCAAATCATATAGAGACAACCATGAGGTATATTATCAAAAGATATCCCCTCATTTTTGAGTTTCTTAACCCCTACAGACTTCCATTCCCCATCCCAATAAAAAAGTTCATATTCGGAATCAGGGTAAATATAAGAATTGCTATAAGGAACATAGACTATCCTGGAAAGGCGGTACATATCTCCAAAGTTGAAATCAACAAACGCCTTTTGGGACGAATCGGATATTTATATCCGTTGTTTGAAAATACTGAGATGAAACGTCTTTCAAGTTCAATCTCCTGAATAAAGGAGGGATATCTTTTATCTTTAGATTCTCATCCGTCGCCGGACCTTCGAAAGCCCAGGAATACATGTATCGGAACACTTTGGGTAACCGGAATTTTCCCCAACGTTCGTGAAGGGAGATATTATTATAAAGCGTTTTGTATTTCCATGGATCGTACTCCCAATAAGGCTCAAACGGAAAAGTCTCTCCATTCATCGCCAATGCATTCCAAGAATGGGAATTACGGCGGTTCCCCCAATGCGGAACAAAATCAATAACAACCGGCAGCCCCAGAGCCGAAAGAAGATCCGAATTAAAGTAACAACGTTGTTCGCAAAGACTTCTTTTGATCTGTTCCAAGGCGGATATACTGTACACCGGAATACTCGCTCCATAAGAATCATTATGCAAAAAATCCTTATATACGGATAACAAGGAGTCCGTCGCCTCTTGAAATCTTCCAAAAGATAACTATCCTGACGGCGATAAGGAAGCACATATTCACAGAAATCCTCAAAAGGAATGGAACGGGAATAAAAATTTTCCTGCCATGCTCGGAAAGCCAGATCAATTTCACGAATCAGGTAACCGGAAGTAATATGCCGGATGTCCGGATTCGGATGTTGCATAAAATCAAAAAAATAAAATTTCCGGTAAACATCTTTCAGACTATCAATAGATGCGCCCCAAGAAACATCCTTTTTTCAGCCGAATCGTTCCGATATTTTTTGGTGCTCGTCATAAATCGGTTGCATTTTTTCTACGAACGAAGAATCTTCTAT
>BNXB01000310.1 GCA_025999255.1 Bacteroidia bacterium
GTATTTCATAAGCCGGAGTTTTAGATCCTGATAAATTCAAACCTTTCTCCTGAATTAATACTTCTATCTGTGACTGACGGCTATTGGTCGTTAACTGAGTCGAGATGACCAGATTTTCGTATTTTATATCCTTCAGTTCTGTTTTCAGTCGATCAATTTCCGTCAATTTTTTGAGACATGAATAACGATTACTGATAAACAACACAAATAAAAATGTAATTAGTATAATCAACTTAGACTGCTTTATTACAAAGTCTTCCTTCAGGATATCGCCACCCAGAACACTCCCTATGGAAACTTTCTTTTTCTTTCCCGAAAATTCCCGGGTTTCCGTCTTATATTCTTTATAATTACTCTGTTCTTCCATTATATTTTCTCCGCAACTCGTAATTTTGCACTCCGGGATCTCGGATTACGCTCTATTTCTTCCGGCCCCGGGACAATGACCTTATTATTTACTATTTTAAATGGAGTATGAATATTTCCGAAAAAATCTTTCTCCACTTCTCCCTCAAAGTTTCCGGTCCTGAAAAAGTTTTTCACCAACCGGTCTTCTAACGAATGATAAGTAATCACGACAAGTCGTCCTCCGGGCTTTAATAGATCTCTTGCCTGCGACAACATCTCTTTCAGGGTTTCCATTTCCCTGTTCACCTCGATACGGATAGCCTGGAACACCTGTGCCAATTGCTTTTTTTCTTTTTCTCTTCCGAAAAAAGGCTTAATTACATCCAAAAAATCCTGAACGGAAACAATTTTCTTTTCTTCCCGCGCTTTTACTATAGCCCGCCCCAGGATCCTTGCATTTTTCAATTCTCCGTAATAATAAAAAATATTCGCCAGAGCTTCTTCAGAATATTCATTCAAAATATCGGACGCTTTCTTCCCGGATCGTTTATTCATTCTCATATCCAATTCTCCGTCGAAACGGAAGGAAAAACCACGGGTTTCATCGTCAAAATGATGGGATGAAACTCCCAAATCGGCCAACAAACCATCTATTTTATCAATCCCGTACCAATCCATAAAATTGGATAGATAGCAAAAATTACTTCTTACAAATGTAAATCCTTCACTCCGGAAGATAT
>BNXB01000311.1 GCA_025999255.1 Bacteroidia bacterium
AGGATTAACGGCAACGCCTGCAACAGAAGGCATCGGAACTTCATCAATTAAATCCTTCGTATTTTTCAGAAAATAATCAGCTGATAATAAAAGACGGCCTGACAACAATTCAATATCAAATCCAAGGTCTGTTTGCTCCGATGTCTTCTGTTGCAGGCGTTGCCGTTAATCCTTTGGGAAATGTGGGTAGAGTACAAAATAGTGGTCTGGAATTTACGTTGGGTTATCATGAGCAAATGAAAAACAATATCCGGTATTATATCGATGCGAATTTCTCGCTTCTCAAGTCTGAAGTGAAAGATTTGGGAGATCGGGCGTTTTTGGCTCATAGTAACACGATACGTGCCATGCAACCTCTTCAATCGGTAGTCGGACAACCATGGTATTCCTATTATTTGATTAAAACTGCCGGGATTTTTCAGAATCAGGCCGAAATAGACGCTTATACTTTTACAGATAAAAATGGCGGCGTAAAGAAAATACAACCGAATGCCAAACCCGGCGATTTAAAATTTGTAGATATAAATAATGATGGTATTATCAACGATAATGATCGTGATTATGTTGGTTCATATACGCCGAAATTTACTTATGGATTGAATGCCGGATTTACGTTCAGAAATTTTGATCTGAATTTATTGATTCAAGGCGTCGCCGGTAATAAGATTTTTAATGGCGTAAAAGTGATGACATATGCGGCGGGACAAGGATGGAATATGTCAAAAGATGTTTTGGATTCCTGGGCATACAACCACAATTCAAATATTCCATTGGTCAGTATGCGGGATTTGAATGGAAACTTCAGTACGGTTTCCGATTTTTTCCTTGAAGACGGAAGTTATACCCGTATAAAAAATTTGACGGTGGGGTATACATTCCCGAAATTACTTCACTCGACTTCTTCCTTTCGTGTTTATGGTTCAGCCGAAAATTTAATGACTATTACAGGATATTCCGGTATGGATCCTGAAGTCGGTAATAACGGACTTGACGGAGGCACATACCCTATATCCAGAGTGTTTTCCCTTGGGTTTAATTTAACTTTTTAACCGGTCTTTCCCGGAAAATTATGAACATATAATAC
>BNXB01000312.1 GCA_025999255.1 Bacteroidia bacterium
CTTTATTTTACAACTCCCAATGAATAGAAGTATGTGAAAAAAAGAAGCTATTTTTGAACCTGAAAAAAGAAATATAATTCTGCGAAAGTAGCTCAGTTGGTAGAGCACAACCTTCCCAAGGTTGGGGTCGCGGGTTCGAGCCCCGTTTTTCGCTCTACTCTTAAAAGACAGTTAAGAGACAAAGTGGAACATACCTTTCGTGGGTTAAAACCCATGGCTACCAATATACATGCCCGATGGGCATTTTTGAGATACATTATTTCATTGACAGGTTACAAAATTCGCCACCCTGTGTCAAACGGATTTCTGTTGTTGTCTTATCATTCATAATGGCGCCTTTCTGTTGATAATTGATTTTCTATACTGTTCAATTATCAAAGAAAGCGTCACGCCATTATATGCCTGATATCCGGGTCGGCTACCGGATTCCAGTCCGAACCGTCGTACTCGTAGAGAATGTTGTTTCCCCTTATCACGCCGTCTTGAATAATGGTAGCTAAAGCAATATGAAAACAATCATCCCTGCTTGTTCTTCCAACAACCTTTTCTTGGATATAACAGTCTGCAAGATTTGTGGCTTCATCTGTAAGTTCTACCTTTTGCTTACAACTTTCAGGAATCGTATTTAGTAAATCCTGATTCAGACGTTTGCCACGTCGCCTCACGCAAGCACGCCGGAAGGCGTTAAATTTTGATAACCCCGTACAAGCGAAGCGTAGTGCGGGGGATAAGCGAAGCGCAGTGCGGGGGATAAGGCGCCTCCTCCCCGCAACCCCGAAGTGGGTTGAATTTATTCATCTTGCCAAAACCATTTTTCATCCTCATCAATGCCGTTTTCTTTGAACAATCTATTTATTTCATTGCTAAAAACTTCTACTTTATGATGTTCTTGTTGATTTTTGATGTAATTGATGATGACATCTTTTTCTTTGTAGGAATAGGTTAGTGCACAGTATTTCACGCCCCACCCACTAAAATCAGGAAAATATCCCGATTCTTTCATCCATTTGGAACTGCTAACTTTTATGTCTTTTATGTAATCTGCCAAAGCCACTGATGGATGCAAATCGGACAATATATGAA
>BNXB01000313.1 GCA_025999255.1 Bacteroidia bacterium
TTATAATGAGACCTGCGCCGCCGTAGGAAACGTATTTTTCAACCACAGGATGTTTCTGATGGAAAAAGACGGTAAATATATGGACGTCGCTGAAGTGGCACTATTCAACAATGTTCTGGCCGGTGTCAACCTGGAAGGCAATAAATTTTTCTATGTCAATCCTTTGGAAGCCGATGGGGAGACACCTTTCAACCATGGACAAAAAGGACGTTCTCCCTGGTTCGGAACAGCTTGCTGCCCATCCAATATCGCCCGTTTGATTCCACAGGTTCCGGGCTTGATCTACGCTTACACGAGCGATGAAATCTATTGTTCTTTTTATGCCGGTAGTACGGTCGAAATTCCTCTGAAAGAAGGAAAAACAAAAGTTGTCCAGACAACTAATTATCCTTTTGACGAAAAAATCGAATTCCGGATATATCCGGAACAAAACAAAAAAGAGTTCACTATGAGATTCCGTATTCCTACATGGACAGGAAAACAATTCGTCCCGGGTAAATTGTATCAATACAATAATGAATCTTCCGAACATTGGGAAATCCGGTTGAACGGAAAAAAACTGAATGCTCCGGTAAAAAACGGATACGTTTCTCTTCGCCGTAAATGGAATGTTGATGATAAAGTCGAACTGTATCTACCTATGCCTGTCCGTTATAACAGTGCTATTGATAAGGTCGAAGCAGATCGGGATCGTATCGGTATCACCCGCGGCCCCCTGGTCTATTGTGCGGAAGCGGCCGATAATAATTTCCCCGTACAATCGGTTTATCTGGATAATATGCCGGCAAAAGGTTCAATCTATCAATCCGGTAAAGGTTTATTTGCAGGAATAGATTTTATACGGATTCCGGCAAAAGCTGCCGGAACCAACGAAAATACTCCCGGTAAGGAGATTTCTTTAACACTGGTTCCCTACTATGCATGGAATAACAGGGGTGATAGCGCTATGATTGTCTGGATTGCGTACAAATCGACCCGGAACTTTCAGGAGGTTCGGGAGTACAATACCCGACTAACAGAGTAATTAATATCGGCATTAGCCTTACTTTTTAATAATAAAAAAATATTGACGTATGAAAA
>BNXB01000314.1 GCA_025999255.1 Bacteroidia bacterium
CCGCTTTGTATTTCCAGTTTGTCGGAAATAAATATTCCTGACCGAATTCCAATTGAATGAATCCTGATGAAGATTCTCTGGGGTAATAATAGTTTTGATCCACCACCGGATAGGAATAAACAATATTGCGTAAAGGAATATAATCGGGAGCTTCTCCTGTTGTGAACCGGAAATTCCGGGTTTCCTGGGCTAAAGTCCCGGATGTATATACTGCAGACCAACGTCCGTTTACCTGTTCTTCAAAAGTAACCGCTACGTCGAGTTCCAGTTGTTTTTTAGGAGGCAGTACCGAATGTGGATGGAATGTTGCGACCGTCATATCCTTGTTCCATGTTATTTTTCCTTCAAGCGCTTTTGAGCCGTCTTTTACTGCAAATTTTCCGAGACTCACCCTGAAAGTCCGTTTCCCTTCTTTCGTATCAGCTTCGAATTCCTGTCCTTCAGGGAAACTTAAGGCTAACTGTGGCGCGGTAAATACATCCACTTCGGAATCATTGTCTCCGGGCGATAAATCGCTGATCATTACAATATCGATAGGACTGCTTCCCGGTAATACCAGTTCACACTCTTCACCGAGAGTAAATTTGAATCGCATGTTACCTTTGACCATTCCGCCGAACAGGCTGAATCTTGCAGCCATACTTCCGGCAAACCAGGTCGGATTCGGCAACTTGGCCTGGATCAGCGCCGCCGCCGCACCTTTTATAATCGGGAATTTTCCTTCTACAAACCAGAGATTGACTTTTACCCCAAGCTCGCCTTCCAGATAAGCGTAAGCCTGTCCGTTGGCATACCATCCGTTGATACCGATCGGTCCGCTCCGTCCTTTGCATTGTACCTGTTTGTAGTCTTTTATCATCACATCGAAGCCGATACCTGCATTAAAGCTGGCATACAGGATCAAAAATTGTAAATCTCCCGTTTTTACCTGCACGGACGAACCAAAAGCGAAACCCTTACCGGATACTAATGCATTCAGGTCCTGCATGTAATTATAGGAATCCCCGTTTTTTCCCAGAATCCGTATTACATCATCCGGTGGCGGGGGAGAGCCGGGCAGGTTATCGCCCAGCATAAAAT
>BNXB01000315.1 GCA_025999255.1 Bacteroidia bacterium
GTTCGCATACATAACAATATATTTTTACTAATTTTGTCGTATTCTCCGTGAGAATCATCATTAGAGGTTTATTGTGGTAAATATTCCTCTAATGCGCTGATTTTCACGGATATATACAAATTTCAAAGAACTATTTTCTGGCATTTAGCACTTTTTTTAAGCAGGGTTCAACCCTTAATTCGCATTTATATAAAATATGGACTTATGAATCTGAATACATTATCAAAAACTGCAACAGCAAGTCTTTTACTTGGTATTTCCATGCAATCTTATGCAAAAGGGGATGGTCGTCCTAATATTATTGTAATTCTTGCCGACGATTTGGGCTATTCCGATATGGGATGTTATGGCGGCGAAATTCAAACTCCTAATTTAGACAAGTTAGCAAAAAACGGACTTCGTTTCAATCGTTTTTATAATACCAGCCGGAGTTGTCCGACACGCGCATCTTTACTTACCGGATTATATCAGCATCAGGCAGGTATCGGTCGAATGACGTTCGACAATAATCTGCCGGGTTATCGTGGAGAATTGTCTAAAAATGCGGTTACAATTGCAGAAGTCCTGAAAAATGCAGGATATCAGACAGGGATGGTTGGCAAATGGCATGTGTCTGAAACACAACTAAGACCTGATCAGCGGCAATGGTTGGCGCACCAGGTTTATCACGATAGTTTTGCTCGTAAGGAAAGTTATCCTACCCACAGGGGATTTGATGATTTTTATGGTATTATATATGGAGTGGTCGATTATTTTGATCCGTTCAGCTTGGTTAACGGGGAGGAACCTGTAAAAGAAGTCCCCAAGGATTATTATATCACGCAGGCCCTTTCCGATTCGGCCGTATCTTATGTTAGTCGTTATGCAAAATCGGAAAAACCGTTTTTCCTTTATCTTTCTTATACAGCTCCCCATTGGCCTCTACATGCTTTACCGGAGGATATTGCCATATTATTCAGTTCAGTCCTGTCCGTTTTAAGATTGTAAAGTTCCCACTGTACATTTTTACCTCCAGGTCTTACTATCTTCCATAAATCTTTGGCAATCAGAGCTTTTTCATTGAAATGCTCA
>BNXB01000316.1 GCA_025999255.1 Bacteroidia bacterium
GATCCTTTTTTATCTTTCTGTCGAAGGTAACCAGTCCTTTCATATTCCGGGCTTCCACCCCACCCTGAGTGTTGACCGGTGTTGCAAAATCAAACGTATTCCAGATATAGGAGGCGATTAGAATAGGGTGTCTAGAAATATGTCCCCAATGTTTTTCATGAAATTTAGTTGCAAATGTTTCGGGATAAAACTGTGAAAAATAGCGTCCGAATTCCCCTACTATTTCCTCCTGTTGGTTAATATTTGCTTCGGCGCCGTATTCCGAAAAGATAATTTTATAATCCGGGAAATCTTTTTCCATTCCTGTTATCCATTTTTCCACATCTTCTATTTCACCGTCGTACCAGCCGAAATAATGATTAATTCCCTGGATATCGGCGTTCAGGTTGGAATTTTGGTCCACTTTGGAATATCCGTTTACCGAAACCGTGTAACGATAAGGATCTTCCGTTTTGGCCAGGTCGTTTAATTCGGTAGTCAGCGCTACCGTGTAATTGTACGGGGTATAAACTTCGTTATGTAAGCCCCAGACATAAATAGAAGGGTGGTTGTAATTCTGGCGAATCAGTTCGGTCAGTTGTTGTTTGGCGTTTTCTCGTTCCTCCCCGCTAACGCGGTTCACAAAAGGGATTTCCGCCCAGACAATGAATCCGATACTGTCGCATTTGGCATAAATACGTTCGGCTTGCTGGTAATGAGCAAAACGGATGGTAGTCGCCCCGATTTCCCGGATAATATCCAGGTCGGTATCGTGTTGAGCGTCGCTCAGAGCCGTTCCGTATTGCCACCAGTCCTGATGACGGCAAACTCCGTACATCGGTACCTTTTTCCCATTGAGGTACATTCCATCGGAAGCTTTTAATTCGAAATGGCGCAGGCCCAGAGGTTGCACCACTTCGTCGATAACCGTTCCGTGAGATTCGAGTTGTACCACCACTTTGTAAAGATAAGGATCTTCCAACCCCTGCCACAAATGCGGCTTGTTCAACGTGAAATCCTGGGTAAAGAACTGCCGTCCCTGCGGAAAAAGTTTTACCGATTGTTCTTTTTTCGCTTTCAGTTTACCGTT
>BNXB01000317.1 GCA_025999255.1 Bacteroidia bacterium
CGGCGCCACTCTCGATGGAACCTATATAAGAGGTACCGCACCAAGAGGCTTACCCGTTACCACATTATCATGGATGGAAGCGAAAATCTTCGACGCAGGGATGGATTTTTCAATGTTCGGAGGAAAATTGAGCGGTCAGGTGGATTATTTCCACCGTTTGCTCGACGGCATGTCGGCCAGGCGTAATGACGTATTGATCCCTTCCGAAGTCGGGTTCGATCTTCCTTACGAAAACCTCGAATCGAATGTGCATACCGGATTGGATGGAATGTTGCAATGGCGCGACAAAATCAGCGATATAAGTTATAGAATCGGAGGAAATTTCACTTTTGCCCGCATGATTGACTGGGAACGCTATAAACCTCGCCGTGGAAATTCGTGGGACTATTACCGGAATAATATCAATCATCGCTATTCCTATCTGAACTGGGGTCTCCACGCTATCGGACAATTCCAGTCATGGGAAGAAATCGCCGCTTATGAAATCGATAACGACCGGCAGGGAAACCGTACTTTACGCCCGGGTGATATCAGATATGAAGATATCAACGGCGATAAACGTATCGACGGATTGGACGAACGCCCCATCGGCTTCAGGGAAGGTGAAACTCCTTACATGAACTTTGCTCTTACACTGGGAGCCGAATGGAAAGGTTTTGACTTTGCCGCCGACCTTACAGGAGCGGCATACGCTTCTTATACCATGGACTGGGAAGCCCGTAATCCCTTCCATGACGGTGGTAACAATCCGCAATATTATATGTCCGACCAATGGCATTTAGCCGATCCCTCGGATGCCAACAGCGCTCTGATTCCGGGTAAATACCCGACTCTTCTCGAAGGTAACGGAGGACATAGCAACTACTGGAAAAGCGACTTCTGGACAAAAAATGTCAATTACCTGAAACTCAGAAACCTGGAAATAGGTTATACGGTTCCTCAACGATTCCTTTCTAAAGCGGGAATCAGCAAACTGAGGGTTTATTCGCTGATGCAAAACCTTTTCAGTATCGATAATCTGGATGGCGTACAAATCGACCCGGAACTTTCAGGAGG
>BNXB01000318.1 GCA_025999255.1 Bacteroidia bacterium
AAGATAAGTCCTCAAAGTAAAAATGTCTTCAGGCGAATTCTGATCCATTGGCGTATTCGCTGTCGAATGAATCATAATAAGCGCATAAGAAGAATATCCGATGGTCATAACAAATAAACAAATCAATATGGTATTAAGAGCAACCGTATTGACCTTTTTATAGATGAATAAAAATACTGTTAATGCCGCTATAATAAGAGCTCCCAACCAATAACCATTCCCTATAAACGGGATTCCTAACAAAACAATCGAAAGAATAAAAGAAATTTTTACTGTCAACGGATTTTGTTTTGTACGTAGGGATTCCCAAATACTCCAGAACAGCACCCCGAAAACAATGATGATATATGCTGCAACACCACTATTGTAGGGCATTCCAAAGACATTTACGAAAAGTAATTCAAACAATCCGGCTACTTCCACCAGACCTTGAACCAAGCCGTACAATATAGCTACAATAATCCCGAATGAAAGTAGTAACGCCAGGACAGAACCCTTAAACGTAGGATTTTCTTTTTTCTTGAAATAGTAAACCAGAACGATTGCCGGAATACAAAGCAGGTTCAACAAGTGAACGGCAATGGATAATCCCATCAGATAAGCTATCAATATCAACCAGCGATCGGCATGAGGTTGACCGGCCACATCTTCCCACTTCAGAACAAGCCAGAAAACCAATGCAGTCATCAGGGACGAAAAGGCATATACCTCGCCTTCGACCGCAGAAAACCAGAATGTATCCGAAAAAGTATAAGCCAAAGACCCAACCAAACCGGACCCGATAATGATTATCAATTGAGCCAGGGAAGGAGACTCTCCATCCTTTAATGTAATTTTACGTACTAAATGCGTAATAGTCCAGAATAAAAACAAAATAGTTAATGCGCTGAATATGGCCGACATACAATTCACCATCAAAGGAATCTGACTGGTATCGGAAGCCAATTGGGTAAATAGGTTAGCCATCAACATAAATATTGGGTTCCCGGGAGGGTGACCCACTTCAAGTTTATAGGCTGAAGAAATAAATTCTCCACAATCCCAGAAAC
>BNXB01000319.1 GCA_025999255.1 Bacteroidia bacterium
ATGCCTCGGCACAACGTACAAAACAGTAAAAACCTCTTACCTTTTACTTCACAGGAAGATACGGACTTTCAAATCCCAATTTTTTTAATCCGTTACGTACATCGGGGTGACTCATGAAAAGTTTCCAAAGTAGTTGAGAACGATAATTTTCAATCATCACAGGTATTGTTCCCTGATCGATAGCCAGGTATCTTTGGGGAAACCAATTTCCCGTTTCACTGAAAGCATCGTAAAACCCGTATTTTCCCCAAAGCTTATCTCCTAAATTTTCATAAAGGTGACGCATCACTTTCAATGAATATTCCGGAGTATAAGGGATGGACGACAATGCGGCAGTCGGTACAATGACCCCATGATCCCTTTTTTCGGTTGGAGCATGACCTGCATATCCCCTTATGGAATAACTGGAAGTCAATCCCCAACAATCCGGTCCGTAGCCTTTGTATCCTTTCGGATTATGGATGCAATAAGCCCGGTTGATTAAGGTCTGATTTTTATTCTCTTCCCAATAATTTGCATATTTATCCTTTAATCCTCGCGGATCTAAACCGAGATAGGAATAATGAGCCCAGAAAAGGGGGCCTCCGGTAGGGGCGTCTCCCTGGTGATTCAATTGCAGGGTATATCCTTCGGCTGTGTGTAAATCGACTATCTTACCGTTTTCCGCCCAACCTTCGTGGTAAACCTCAGCCGGAGTTCCGTAAGTAGGGGATGAAGCCGCCAGGATATACATGATAAGGCATTCGTTATAGCCGTGCACGGCGCATTTCCTCACTGGTGGGAAGGAACAACCGGAAAAGTGAAACCATTCAGCAAAAATGACGATGGAGGAGACTTAGTGGAAACGGCTTTCATGATTCAGGGGTTACTTTGCGTCCATCAGTATTATATTAACGGAAGTCCGGCTGAAAAAGCCATAGCAAAACGAATCGATAAACTGTGGAAAGAAGTTGAATGGAACTGGTACCAAAACGGAAAAAATGTTTTATACTGGCATTGGAGTCCCAATAACGGTTGGGCGATGAATTTCGCCGTGCACGGCTATAAC
>BNXB01000320.1 GCA_025999255.1 Bacteroidia bacterium
GTATCATATAATTCGATTGTGGCTCCTGATACGCAAGCTAATGCTTCACGGAAAACAGGGCTGAGGAACATGTTGGCATTTCCTGCACGTATCATACGGATATCCATTCCCATTTCCGTCATGATGTCCATGCCGTATTTGAATGAAAACACAATACCTTCCTGTACCGCCCGGATGATATCGTTCCGGGTATGGGTGTTAAAATTAATTCCATGGAAAGAACAATTTACTTCCTTATTTTGTAACATACGTTCGGAACCATTGCCAAACGGAATAATAGAAATTCCTTTCGATCCGACAGGTGATTCCGCAGCCAGAGTATTCATAGCATTGTAATCGATACATTCTCCTACTACATTCTTACGAATCCATGAATTGAGTATGCCTGTGCCATTGATGCACAACAGTACTCCTAAACGGGTCTGTTCTTTTGTATGATTGACATGAGCGAAAGTATTAACCCTCGAAAAAGGATCGTAATTAACTTCGTCCAGAACTCCATATACCACTCCGGAAGTTCCTGCTGTGGATGCAATTTCTCCTGGATTGAACACATTCAGGGATAAGGCATTATTCGGTTGGTCTCCTGCACGGTAAGTGACCGGTGTTCCTTCTTTCAATCCCAGTTCCCCGGCAGCTTCAGCAGAAACGGCGCCCTGGATTCCGAATACCGGTTTAATTTCAGGAACAAAATCAGTATTGAAGCCAAAATAGTCCATGACGTCCGAAGAGAGACCGTTCTTTTTGAAATCCCAGAAAATACCTTCCGAAAGACCTTCTTCCGTTACTACAATATCACCGGTAAGCTTCATCCCGATGTAATCGCCAGGAAGCATGAACTTATCAATTTGCGCATAAATCTGAGGTTCATTTTCCTTTACCCAAGCCAGTTTGGCAGCAGTAAAATTTCCGGGGGAATTCAATAAATGCGAAAGGCATTTTTCTTTTCCGATAGCGTCAAATGCTTTCTCCCCATAAGGAACAGCACGGCTGTCGCACCATATTATGGATGGACGCAGCAATTGTTTTTTCTTATCGACCA
>BNXB01000321.1 GCA_025999255.1 Bacteroidia bacterium
AACAGCTTCGATTACGAACCTCTGAAAGGCAAGGCATTCGACGTTACCGGTAGCGGGCTGTTCTCGACCCTGACCGGGGATATGAAAGCCCTGAACAACGCCTACAAGCAAGCTCGTCCGGATGAAACCGGCATTTGCCTGTTTATCATCGAAAATGTAACGGGATCCGAAGGCGTAACAGGCGACATGCCGCGAGGGAAGCAGTTCGGATACCTGTTCTCCGGAGCGGACGTTCGTACTATTGCCCACGAAATCGGTCACGGGGTATTCCAACTGGAGCATCCGTTCGACAGGGCTTTGAGGGGACAATTCGAAAAAGGACAGCTGGAGCATTGCCTGATGGATTACGGCTCGGGTACCGAATTCTGTAAGCTTGAATGGGATGCCATCAATGCTCCCGGACTGATGATCGGACTATTCGAGAAGGATGAAGACGCCATGGCGTTGGCAAACTGTAATGCCCCAAAACCAACGAAAAAAGGAACGAAAGAAAGTGAAAAAATAGAGACTTCCGGATTAATGCAATATGGTATTGGTATAAACCGGGAAGTCATCGACTGTAAAAAGGTCTGGTATTATCATATAAAGGAAACTCCCGGTTGGTACGAAACAGAAAAATATGCGGAAATTATACAACCGGTAATCAAGGGATTGATATTAGCCCAGACTGATGATGTTCTTCTGGAATTAAATGAAGGAGAACTTCTCGACATCCAAAGTCTCAAGTTAAGTTATCTTGCCGCTTTCCGGGATTTTTACGCCGATGAAAATCTGGACGACGATTCTTTCGCTACTTTGTTAACAGACAAAATTGTATCCGAAGCGTATGCCGGTTTACGGAAAGAGATCAATGATATTTTGACCGTCGTTCGGGCAGGCTGGAAAGCATTTCTCCCGAATTTGAATTATTATCCTGGGGATTGGGCGCTATAATAAAACAAGTATCGCTTAAAATTGCAAAGGTCACCATAAAAGGTTTGTCTACGACTGCGTTTTACACGACAATTAGAAATGCGTTGGGGAAAGAAGGTCTGTTATTA
>BNXB01000322.1 GCA_025999255.1 Bacteroidia bacterium
CTCCAATATGGATTTTTCTTTATTTCTTCCACACAAAATATAATATTGTCTTCACTTGCCTTTTCATCGTATTCGAAAACCGGACTCAGGAAATAAAAACCGGCTTCCGGTAAATCCCGGATTTCCGGTATTTTGTCCCCGGCTCTTACCGGAATACGTACTTCATCGACTCTTTCATTCTTAAGTTTGGCATACGCAGGATTGCCTTTGGGACTGCAAACCGTATAATCCAACAAAAGTGAAAAAGGGAAACAACCGTTGCTTTCAATGGCCTGTTTATACCCTTTTTGCCTGAAAAACAATAAAACTTCATCGTTCAATTGCAAAGAAGGTTCTCCTCCTGTCCAAACGATCCAATTACAGTGGAAATCCTTTATTTTCGATAGAATTTCATTCAAATCCATCCAATTTCCGGATTCAAATTCGGTATCGCAAAAATCACAATGCAGGTTACAATCCGATAAACGGATAAATATAGAAGCTTCTCCCTGCCGGCCTCCTTCTCCTTGCAAGGAATAGAAAATTTCATTTACTTTAAGCTTCATAAATAGCGCTTGTCTTGGGAGTTTCACTTACTTCCACCGCATACAATTCAGAAAAATCCGGTTTGAATTTATCAAAGAGAAAACGGGCAATATTCTCTGCAGTAGGGTGAAATGGGATAATATCGTTCAAGTGACAATGATCCAATTCTTTATCCAGATATTCCTTGACCGGTTTCAGCGCCCTGTAATCCTTCACGAACCCATATTCATCGAGCTTTTCACTACTCAGATGTATTGTTACTACATAGTTATGCCCATGCAAACGGGAACAGGGATGCCCATCGCATAACTTATCCAGTACATGGGATGCGGAAAAGGAAAATTGTTTGCTAATCTTATACATTTGCTGATGTTGATTTCTAAAATACAAATGTACATGATAAAAATGATTTTTCCACACAGACGCATAAAAATGTATCTCAATAGCACTATCAAAGAGAATATCAAGTCCCAGGAATTCATATCTTTCGGATTAAATAACCAATTAAAAAGA
>BNXB01000323.1 GCA_025999255.1 Bacteroidia bacterium
GGCTAAAGGCCAGGGGAATGTCCTTTATACCACCGAAAGCGGTATGAGCAATTATACCTGGAACATTACGGGCGGAAACATCACTTCAGGAGGCGGGACGAACAACACGGCTACCGTTACCTGGGGTAACGGGGCAAGCGGAACGATCAGTGTGACCTACTCTTCCCCGGCGCCGGCCAACTGTTCGGCAGCCAACCCAATGGAAAAGACAGTCACCCTAACCGACCAGAATGCAGCCGGTATCTCGGGGACGACGACCGTCTGTCCGACCCCCGGGAACAGCTATACCTATACCACCCAGGACAACAAGTTCGATTATGACTGGACTATTACCGGAGGTAGTATTATTTCAGGTGGCGACGGGTACAACACAGTTACCGTTGAATGGTCTTCATCGACTACCGGCAGTGTAGCGGTTTCCTATCGTCATGCGAACGATCCCGGCTTGCCACTGGTAGATGCTACGCAAAGCCTCACCAAGCAGACAGTGACGAGTATTACGACCCACCCCCAAGGCAGTACGGTTTGCTATAACAACACCGTCAACCTGAGTGTTACAGCCCTCAGTGAGGGAACCCCCACCTATGCATGGGAAAAAGACGGGACGACGACTGTCGGGACGAACAGCAATAGCTATATAGCCATCGAAAGCGGCAGTTATACGGTCGTTGTCACGGGAACCTGCGGTTCAGCCACCTCTAATGTAGCCTCAGTCACAGTGAAACCCCAGCCGGTGGCGACACTCTCAGGTTCAACGACCGCCTATGCCACCCAGGAAGTGACCTATACGGCCGAGGCCGGCAACAGCGGTTATAACTGGAACTATACGGGTGCAACCCTGGTATCCGGTGGTACTGCCAGTGACAACACAATCACTGTGAAATGGGCGACTACGGGCATAAAGACTGTCAGCGTCAACTATACGAAAGACGGTTGTCCGACGACCACGGCGAGCCAGAATGTGACGGTCAATGCCCAGGGTACTCCGGTAATAATTACTCCGGTGACCACGGTTTGTTACAATACTTCCCAGTC
>BNXB01000324.1 GCA_025999255.1 Bacteroidia bacterium
ATCGTGTGAATATGACCTTGCCGGATGGAACAAGCGTTTGGTTGAATGCCCGTACTACTTTACGTTATCCGGCTTCCTTTTCTAAAGATAAACGTCAGGTTTTCATTGATGGGGAAGGATATTTTACCGTGCGGAAAGACGAAAAAAGACCGTTTTTTGTGGAAACCGGACAATACCGGATAAAAGTATTGGGTACAAGTTTTAATGTGGATGCATATTCCGATAGTCCGGTATTTGAAACGGCATTGCTTGAAGGGAGTCTTGCCATATACGATTCCAATGACGCTTCTGAAAAATTTATGGAATTGAAACCGAATGAGAGAACTTTGGCGAAAGACGGGCAACTCTGTAAAATGCCGATTGAAGATTTCAATTCTTATAAATGGATTGACGGGTTGATAAGTTTCAAAGACCAGTCTTTCAGGAGTATTATGAAGGAATTTGAAAAATGTTATGGAATAACAATCGTTGTCAATAATAAAAATGTGGACAGGGTAGTATATACGGGTAAATTCAGTTATTCCGACGGAGTGGATTATGCGTTGAAAGTACTTCAAAAAAATATCCGGTTTAATTTTAAAAGAGATGATAATCAGAGAGTTATATATATAAATTAAAAATTAAAATATTATTGCCTATGAAATACCACTTTTAACTGAAAAAAATGCCGGCAGGCGCTGCAACGCCAACCGGCAAAGAGATCAACACAAAATGTATTAATCCATTCTAATATTGCAAAGATATGAAGAAAATTTCTTTATTGAATACTTATTTGCCTGAAAAAAGGCGCCTTAAATATTTTTTTAAAATTATGAAGATCTCAGCATTTATGCTATTTCTGTTTGTATTCTCTTCCATGGCAGGGACGATGACATCTCAAAATGCCAAAGTAAGTATCCATATGATGAATGTTCCGCTGGAAGAAGTATTGACTGAAATTGAACATCAAACAAATTATTTGTTTATCTATAACAGTGATGTAAATACGACTAACCGGGTCTCGGTAAAGGTAAAGAATAAACAAGTAGGT
>BNXB01000325.1 GCA_025999255.1 Bacteroidia bacterium
TAATTGCGGACCCGGAAATGTAAATAAGGCCATTAACCGGGCGAAAGGAAAACGGGATTTCTGGCAGATTTATCCGTATCTTCCCGCCGAAACACGGATGTATGTTCCCCTTTTTATCGCTGTTAATTATGTTATGGCCTATTACCACGAGCATAACCTATACCCTGCTGAAATTAACCTTCCGCTTTCCATTGATACGGTAATGATTAACAGGGAAATTCATTTTGACCAGATAGCTGAGGTGATGAAGATTGATAAGAACCAACTTCGTGCTTTGAATCCTCAATACCGGAGGGATATAGTCCCGGGACATTCGAAATCTTACGTGTTACAACTTCCTGCTGCTCATGCATATGGATTTGTGGAGCTTGAGGATACGATTGCTTCCTATCGTGCTGATGAATTATTTATCAATAAAATAAAAAATACCAGTTTTCAAGAGAAAATAAGGCATAAGGTTAAACCGGGTGAGTCTCTTCAGGCTATTGCAAACCAATATGGGGTTACTTCTACCCAGATTAAGAGATGGAATGGGATAAAATCGAGCAGAGTAGCAACCGGACGTGTGCTGACCATTTATGCCGATAATGGAGGATATGCTTTGAATAAGACTGCTGTTTCCAATACTCCGACTGTCTCTACCTCGTCAGGTAATAAAGCAACCGGAAAATCTAATAATACAACAAAAACATCTGGAAATGGTTCTTATACTACGTACAAGGTCAGATCCGGAGACTCTTTCTATACAATAGCAAAGAATTATCCGGGAGTCAGCGCCCGGGATATTATGGAATTTAATAATGTTTCCAGTTCTTCTCTGAGAGTCGGACAGACAATCAGAATACCTAAGGGAGTTTAATTTGTTGCGGAAATCTTCATGAGCAAAGAAAAAGAAATAAAACAGAATGAGGAGCAAATGGTCCAGAAAGAATTTGAAAAACTCCTTGAGTGTTATGAAAATTCGAACCACAGGCAAAAGTATGAAATTATTAATAAAGCTTTTAACTTTGCCAACCAGGCTCATAA
>BNXB01000326.1 GCA_025999255.1 Bacteroidia bacterium
TTGCACAGATTACACTGATAATATTCTCGTTAGCTACCTTCCAGCCGTATTGAACGCTCTTTATTGAGCAGGCTCCTGAGTTGTTGACATTGGGTTTCGTCTTTCCCTGCCCTGCCTTTACGGATAAAAGGTTAGTTTCCCCGATTTAGGCCGTCAAATCCTGTTTTCGGGGACAATTCAAAGATACAAACAATCCCAACTAATTCAAAATGAATCGGTTGGGATTGTTTATTTATTTACTGAAACGCCCGTTTTAAGGCAGCTTCTTTTTTTTATCTCCGGTTCATTCTTCCTCCCATCTGATTCAACCGGTAAGAAAACGAAACCAGAATATAGCCGGTTAGTATATTGTATTCATTATCTTCTATATAATTTGCATTGACAGTCCGGTTAATACTCAGGGTTTGATGCAAAATATCATACCATTTTATTCTGAAAGTAGCCTGTTTTTTACTTAAAAATTGTTTGCTGATTTCCGCATTCCAGATAACTTCATTCGTATTATACCCTGCGCTTAAACCTCTGGTCGCCCTGTAATTGATGTCGGAAGCCAATATCCAATTGTTAGGAAAATACAATTGAGTATTGTATGTCATACCAAAAGTAGAATTTTGTTGATCTTCACGACCCTCCAGGGTATTGGTCGTTTTGGAATAACGCACATTCCCCCGTAATTGGCCGTAAAACCAATCTTTACTATAACTCAACCCTATATTTTCATAAAACCCCAACGTTCCGGAAATATTCCGTGCGCTTTGAGTACTTGTACGTACATACCCGATCCTGTTATTATAATTCAACCGGGTTTGAGTACTGAACTTAAATTTCTTTTTTGTATCCAGAGGCATATTATACAAAATTTCACCTGACGTATTCCAGGATCCGTTTTCATTGATTGGCATCGTGAGTTGAATTCCTGTCGTATCCTGGTGAGACGTAAAATTAATAATTTCATTCCGGACAAAAGAAAATTGCAGGTTACCTGTCAAAGAACGTTGCGATACCCTCTGACTATTGTTATATTG
>BNXB01000327.1 GCA_025999255.1 Bacteroidia bacterium
TCTTTGTCATTTGGAGCTATAAATAAAGTGATTACTTTATCAAAGGATCAGACTAAAAGGGCTCAATTTACCATGACTGGAGGAAGTGATCTTTCAGGCAATGCCCTGCCCCTGTTCAGTGATGCATACGCTGATGCCGATGGTTATATGGAAGTCAATGTATATCTGCCGGCCAACGGTTCAATCGGTATCAACGATCAAAATGGAAACATAGGAATCGGATGGTTACAAAATGATGGTTCAACCCTGTGGCCGGGAGCGACAATCACGCAAGTCAGCCCTACGCAGTGGACGGCTAAATTCCCACGTCAGGGGGCGCCTAACATAGGACAAGGTTCGTCGATTGTTCTCGATCTGGGAAATACTCTCTCTTCGGGAATATCGACGGAAAATGTCAGGGTTACCGTGGACATGATTACCGGAACCGCCGGAACCAGAGCCGGTTCTCCCAATGCCAGACATAAGATTTGGAACTTTATCATGCCGATTGAAGTCAAATCGACTATCCTGCCGGGAACCAATTTAGGCAATTTTACCGCATTGAGGACTACTTACGGAGAAACAGACAATGACAATGATCGTATCAAAGACGGTGCGGGATCTGTCGATGTGAATAAAATACGCCGGAATTATTTTGTTGAAAATGACATGATGGAAATAGTCTGGGATATAACCATCGGAAAAGATATTACAATTCCGGAAGATTTTTCTCATATCTATGCTTTACTCAACCCGAGCGTTAGCGATTTTAGAATGGATCACCAGGAAACCCGGATAGAACTCAATGGTATGGATATAGGTACGGTAAACCTGCAGGGTACAGGTACCCAATTGTATTTTAACCTGGGAACCCTGAGTCAAACATTCCGGGATGGAGATAAAGTAAAAATTATCTCCGGATGGAAAGTAAGAAGCAATAATGACACCCGTGTTACATTCAGCTTAAAAACAACAACTTATGCCGCCCACGGGAATGTAAGTAACCCATACAGCCCTGGTAGCGGCATCGCAGTCGGTATGGTGG
>BNXB01000328.1 GCA_025999255.1 Bacteroidia bacterium
GTAAAGTTTCCCGCTTATAATCCGGATCCGTATGTAAAAGTGGCGGTATCGGTCTTACCCGACGGATTGTCTCCCGATTCCATTTATTTTATTCCTTTAGCCATCAAAAGCATTTCCAATTATGAATCGAATCCGGAAAAATCGAATATGTTGTTCCGGATCGTATTGGAAAATTATTATGCAGAACAATTGAAAGATACTTACTATCAATTGAAAGGAAATATCATGAATAACGCCGGAGAAGCCACAAGCGGCATTGCAGGTTCCAAACTGACACGCCCTGTCAGCAAAAAGTCCGTACGTTTATACGCCGGGAACGAAGTACAAACAAATAAATCAACCGTAGAAGAAATCAATAAGTTCTCCATTGTCCTGACAGTGAAGGACAATAACCAGGTGCAAATCACCCCGTACGGTTCCATTGAAGTAGAACAGCTCAATGCCAACGGATGGAACATCTATGAGGAAGTCCGGAAAAACGCAATCGACGAGGATATGAATAAATATTTCCTTTTGTACTACCGTTACCGAACTATAAAAACGCCGGCAACAGAAAGTTCTCCGGCCGTATATAACAACTGGATAATTGTTCAGGAAACATTGAAAAGACTGGAAAGTTAAAAACGATTGATTCAAAAATCAAAGGTAGTAAATACAAAAAGGCTGTCTCACAATTAGTGAGGCAGTCTTTTTTTTCTAAAGATAAGAAAAAAGCAGTAAAAATAGAAGTTATAGCATTTAGAACCCATGCAAGTTAATTTTAAGGGGTGTTGATAACCTGTTTTACAAGGAATGAAAAAAGCGGCTTTTGCCGCTTTTTTCATTCCTTTCCTTTCATGCTCATTTTCTGATAACCTTGAACATTTTACCGTTGTACAGCAGCAAGTATGTTCCTTTAGCATAAGCCGTCAGATCCAGTGTTGTCGTTCCTTCCTGTGCCTGGTAATAACCCTTGATGGAACCGGTCACATCCGTAATCCTTATTGTCCGGTTCGCTTGGGTTCCGGAAACATTTA
>BNXB01000329.1 GCA_025999255.1 Bacteroidia bacterium
CCCAATCTTCTATCTGCTTTGTATTAGAGCTTTTTTTATGTTGTGCGTAATAATTTATAGCTCTATTGATTATAACTTTTGCTTCTTCCTTATGTGCCTGATAATTAGCGAATAAATGTCTATAATGGATTAAAGATTTTTTAAATGAAATATCCGCCTCAGCCCACTTTGAATTCTTACTTTGGGCAACGCCCAACTTATTATAGAGATTAGCCATATAATCACACTCATATCTATTGTATGTTTGTGGTACGCTATCTGCCAACTGCTCATAGATTTCTAATGATTTACGAAAATAATCTCCTGCCACTTCGTAATAATTGTCGTTTTCGTTCTCCTTCTTCTTAGCTTTTTTATAATTATCGCTTAATAGCAGTTTACCTATACTATCACATACTTCAGCTCTTTCCGGCATGTATTTTAAGGAGTCTTCTCCAAAAAAACGCAAAGCCCCCTCATAGAAACCTTTTTTATCGGTGATTTTCTTGGGATCTTCACTTATCGCCTTACCCAAAGCATAATAAAGCTTTGCTTTATATATACTGTTCATTTGTAACTTTTCTTCTATTTCCTTCGCTTTACGCAAGTATTTTTCTGCCTTGCTTAGCGATTTTTCTTTCAACAGTAAATTACCCGAAATAAAATAGGCTTCCATTTTTGCAGAATCAGGTATTGATGTATTTTTAGCCTCAAACGGGTTTAAAAACTTCTCGTTAAATTTATTCAAATTTTTAAGAATTTTCAATTGGTCTTGATAAAAATTTCCTTCTTTACCTTCAATTGAATTTTCCCACTTGCCATAAGGTTCATTTGCATCCTTGTCTCTTTTTTGTCTATAATAGAACGTAATAAGTGGAATTTTATATTCAAACAAATGAGAAATGGAATTTGCTTTTTTGTAGTTAGCTTCCGATTCCTCAAAATCAAACACGAATTCGAGAAGTTGGGCTGAGGCGGATATTTCATTTAAAAAATCTTTAATCCATTATAGACATTTATTCCTTAAT
>BNXB01000330.1 GCA_025999255.1 Bacteroidia bacterium
ATCTAATTTATATTGTTTGGCGGTAGTACCTGAATATTTTTTGCAAAAGAAATTCAATTCCTCTACTGATAGATGTAGTTTATCGGCATACCATTCTATTGCATGTAGTTGGGCGTGGTTTTCGGAGACTATTTTTTTGAAAGCAATAATGTAGGCATTGGTTGCATAATATTGAATCTGATTCCGTTTGGCAAATCTTTCGCACAATTGATAAATATATCGGATGTCAATGATTATATCAGTCCGATTCAGAAAGTTATCTATTAAATCAGGAAAAATATTTGAAAATATATCTTTGGTTTTACTGTCTATATCTAAATATGGAAATGTATAATTCAAATTCAATTCTTCGCCAAGTGTACTATCAACTGTAAAGATATAACCTTTGCATTTTTCCGAATAATCCCAATTATGGATTTGCTTGGGGCTTACAAAAAACATTCTGTCTGGCTTGATTTCGTGTTCTTCAAAATCAATCACATAAAGCCCGGTTCCTTCCGTAAACCAGACTAACGAAAAGAAAGAATGACGGTGTGCCCATTCGATTTCAGGGTCTTCCATCCCCTCGAATGTTCCGGCATAATAAGGGATATGTTGTGAAGGTAAAGCTAATATGTCAGATATGGAGTATTCTTTTAACATGGTGCAAAATTACGAAAAAACGGCCTTTTATCCTAAATTCCAAAGTCTTATTTTGATAGGTAACGTATAAAAAAGGAAAAAACACGCATGGACTCCCAACCAAATTGCTACCTTTATTTTACAAATTAACAATATTTTGTTTTACAGATTGACAACATACGCTGACTTTACGGTTACAACCGAAAAATTAGCATGAATTCATATCTTTGCAGAAAAAAATAATTGTATCATTAAAATTTGATTATGATACCATTTGAACGAACAAATTCATTAAAGAAATAAATATGAATATCGAAGAATTAAGAGACAATTGTTTAGCCATCAAGGGCTGTACGGAATCAGCGCCTTTTATAGACCGCAATAT
>BNXB01000331.1 GCA_025999255.1 Bacteroidia bacterium
ATTTTGAAAAAAATGCGCTCCCGGATAGGATATACTCCGACGGAAGAGGCAGATCCGACTAATTACATGGCATATTACGACGCATTTCCGAATAAAGGAGAAAAATTACAGGAAGTGATTGTGGACGAACGTCAGTTGGAATTTTTAGCCGAAGGGAAACGCTGGTTCGACCTTTGCAGGGTCGGAAAAACAATATTCTCCAGCCCTTACTATGATGCATCAGGTAATCAGCCTTATAAGATACCGGACGTCGGGTTTTATACTTACCTGAAGGCAAAAATGAATGGTATTAGATCCGATTTTACCAATTTCGAAGGAGATAATATGGGGAGGGTACTTTTCCCGATTGTTTCCGGAGCTTTCACGGCCAATTCCAGATTAAAAGGCGATCAGAATCCTCCATACGATGAATAAACCTAATAACAATTAAATCATGAATAAGACAATAAAAAAATATAGTATTATAATGTTCGGATTATTGGCAATGAGTTGTTTGATGACAGGATGTAATTTATTCGGTTTGGATCTGCAACAAGATTATGAATACGAACATTCTCAATACAATGAAAATCTTGGAACCGATGCATGGACTTTTATGAATTCCCGTAAAGACATATTCTCCGGAATGTTGTCTGCCATTGAATATGTAAAGGAGATTGATCCGGATATTGAAAAATTGTATCAGGGAAAAAACACTTCATACTTGTTAATGACTAACACAGCGCTGGTAGATGTTTCAAGTACAAACTCATACTTTAACATAAATCGGACGCATAACGATCATTACGATTCCTCTGATCCTAACGACGCGGAATGGTTGATTCCGACAACATGGTCTGTATTTGACAAAAAACGAGTATTGGATCTGTTGAAATACCATGTGGTAAAAGGATTGGTAGGTTATGGACATACGGGATCCACACCGACATGGTATGATACCTATGCAGAAGGAGATACGGCAAAAATTCAATTGTATTTATCCGAATCGCGGGAAGCATACCTGTAC